>NZ_CAKZII010000034.1 GCF_936931525.1 uncultured Aurantimicrobium sp. | reverse complement strand
AATGTGGGACTTGAACCCACACGTCCGAAGACAAAGCATTTTGAGTGCTCCGCGTCTGCCATTCCGCCAATTCGGCTGGTATATCTTCAAGAATATCCTAGGCTGGAGGCATGGCCGACCAAGAGATCCAAACACCCACCAAAAGACGCGTAGTTGTTGCTGAAGACGAGTCACTTATCCGCATGGATATTGTGGAAACCCTTCGTGACAACGGTTTTGATGTAGTGGGTGAAGCTGGTGACGGTGAAGCCGCGGTTGCACTAGCTAAGGAACTTCGTCCAGATCTCGTGGTCATGGACGTCAAAATGCCGAAACTAGATGGTATTTCTGCTGCTGATCAGCTCAATAAAGAGCACATTGCACCTGTCGTGTTGTTGACTGCGTTCAGCCAGAAAGAACTTGTGGAACGAGCAACAGAAGCTGGAGCGCTGGCTTATGTCGTCAAGCCCTTCACTCCTAACGATCTACTTCCCGCTGTTGAAATTGCTTTATCTCGCTGGGCGCAGATTGTTGCCCTGGAAAATGAAGTAGCAGATCTTTCCGAGCGATTCGAGACTCGCAAGATTGTCGATATTGCCAAAGGAATTCTCAACGAAAAGATGGGGCTAACTGAGCCTGAGGCTTTCCGTTGGATTCAGAAGGCATCTATGGACCGTCGTCTGACCATGAAAGACGTAGCTGTCACTATCGTTGACCAGCTGGGCTCGGACCAGAAAAAGGAAAAGTAGAACTTACTTCTTTCGGTCCTTGATGAAGTTCGTCAAGCGAATGGTGGACAAACGTCGACCATTCTCATCTGTGCAGACAATCTCGTGAGTGGTAAGTGTGCGACCTAGGTGAAGTGCCTTACAGGTTGCAGTAACAATTCCCTCTGAAATACTTCCGGTGTGTGTAGCACTGACTTCGATACCAACGCCTACGCGGCCTTCACCAGCATGCATGTTTGCAGCGATGGAACCTAAGCCTTCTGCAATAACGACATAGGCGCCACCATGCAAAATACCGACAGACTGAGTGTTGCCCTCAACAGGCATCGTTGCCACAGCATATTCGGGGGAGAGCTCATGGATTTGGATGCCCATTTTGTCCCACAACGGGCCTGCCGAGAAACCGCGGTACTGCTCGAGATCTAGAACGGGGGGACGAACATATTCAGAAGACATTGAAGATTCCTCGCAAGCTGAGTCTGGCGTGCTGTGTAGGCTTGGCACGTGTCGAATAACGCCCAGCCTACCCTTATGGTCATTGATGGGCATTCGCTCGCATTCCGGGCGTTTTATGCCCTTCCAGTAGACAGTTTCAAGACAGCGGATGGCCAGCACACCAATGCCATCCATGGCTTCATTTCCATGATGCTGAACCTGCTGGCCAAGGAAAAGCCCACTCATTTAGCTGTCGCCTTTGACATTTCCCGGTATTCGTTCCGCACGCGGGAATACCCTGAATACAAGGGAACCCGCGGAGAAACCCCACCAGAGTTCATTGGTCAAGTTCCCCTCCTGCAAGATGCACTGCATGCAATGGGGATTACAACCATCACGAAAGAAGACTTCGAAGCAGATGACATCTTGGCAACCCTTGCCGCGCAAGGTTCAGCACAGAACTTTAAGGTGCTCGTAGTCTCAGGTGATCGCGACACTATTCAGCTCATCGACGACAACGTAACACTGCTCTATCCGTCAAAGCAGGGAGTTTCAGAGCTCACTCGTTATGACGCTGCCAAAGTTTTTGAACGTTACGGTATCCAGCCACACCAATATCCCGAGATCGCAGCTCTTGTCGGTGAGACCAGCGATAATCTGCCTGGTGTTCCCAAAGTGGGAGAAAAGACCGCGGTTAAGTGGATCAATGAATTTGGTTCACTCGATGAAATCTTGCGTCGAGCTGACGAAATCGGCGGAAAAGTCGGAGAAAGCCTTCGCGAGTTCAAAGAGAACGCAATTCGTAATCGCCGTCTCAACCGTTTGGTGGACGACGTCGAATTACCCGTTGGCCCAGGAGATCTAGAACGTCTCCCATTTGATTCTGAGGCAGTCAAGGAAGTATTCGGTCGTCTTGAGTTCAAGTCTTTGCTCACACGTGTGCTTGCTCTCAACGGAGATGATTCTCCTTCGACTTCCACAAACAAGCCCACGCCTGCTGCTTCGACATTTGTTCCAGTTGAAGAAGAGCGCTCAGAGCCCGTTGCTGCAACTGCTGCACCTCGTTCGCAACAGCTTTTAGATGAAGAACTTTCTGCCTGGCTTCACCGTGCTTCTGATTCTTCTCCGCAGGGTGTAGCAGTTGAACTTGAGGTTTATGCGACTGGTATCGCTGTTGTAGGCCTTGCCACTGAGTCTGAGACGGTTGCGGTTCCCTGGTCTCCTGTTCAAGCGGATATGAAGCCGTTGATTGACTGGCTGGCTGGACCTACCCCCAAAGTTTTCCACGGCGCTAAAGAACAAATCAAAGCTCTGCTTGCGCTTGGTATTCCTCTAGAAAATCTTGGTTTCGATACTGAAATAGCAGATTGGGTATTACGCCCAGACTCGTCAAAACGAGATCTTGCGGATTTGACCAAGCTTTACCTCAATGAATTACTTCCCACACCAGACCCCAACCAACTCGTTCCTGACGATTCTGCATTGGACGCTGGGGGGAGAGCTTGGTTTGTTCAGCGAATTGATAGTGCCTTGAGAGAAAAGATGGAAGCGGCCACTTTAGCTCTCTTCTTGGAAATTGAAATTCCTTCTCTCACAACGCTTGCAGCTATGGAAATGCGTGGCGTAACGGTCAATAAGAACAAACTTCAGTCGCTTTCAGACGAGCTGGGTGTACGTGCAGAGAAAGCAAAAACTGAAGCTTTTGAAGTCATCGGACGAGAAGTCAACCTTGCTTCCCCCAAGCAGCTCCAAGAAGTTCTCTTTGACCAACTGGGAATGCCGAAAACTCGTGCAACGAAGACCGGCTACACCACAGATGCAACTGCTCTGGCAGATCTTCAAGCAACCAACCCTCACCCATTCCTCGGTCTACTCCTTGAGCACCGAGATGTGACCAAGCTCAAGCAAATTGTTGAGACACTCATCCTGGCAATTGGTCCAGATGGCCGAATCCACACCACTTACGGGCAAACTGGCACCAGTACTGGTCGCTTGTCTTCTGCAAACCCCAATCTGCAGAACATCCCCATTAGAACTGCGGATGGTCGACGTATTAGAGAAGCTTTCGAGGTTGGTGAAGGGTTCGACACCCTGGTTACTGCTGACTACTCTCAGATCGAAATGCGCATCATGGCTCACTTCTCTGAAGATGAAGGCTTGATTGAAGCATTTATTTCGGGAGAAGACCTCCACAAATTTGTTGGTGCTCGTGTTTTTGGCGTAGAACCCTCAGAAGTAACCGGAGAAATGCGCAGTCAGGTCAAGGCCATGAGCTACGGCCTTGCTTATGGGCTCTCCGCTTTTGGTCTTGCCAGACAACTAGGTATCGACAACAGCGCAGCCAAGAAGCTGATGGCTGACTATTTCCAGCGCTTCGGGGGAGTGCGCGACTATCTGCGCAGTGTTGTGGAGCAAGCTCGAGCTCAGGGATATACAGAAACCTTATTTGGACGTAGAAGGCCATTCCCTGACTTAGCCAGCCCTAATCGCGTACTACGTGACAATGCTGAAAGAGCAGCTCTGAACGCACCAATGCAGGGAACTGCTGCTGACATCATGAAAATTGCCATGATTGGCATCGAACAAGACCTGGTTGCACTTGAGTTGAAGTCACAATTGCTTCTGCAGGTTCATGACGAATTAGTCTTGGAAGTCATTGAGTCTGAACGTGAACAGGTTGAGAAGATTGTGATTGACCGCATGGCACACGCAGCACAATTGAGTGTTCCGCTCGATGTCCAGATAGGTATTGGCGCGAACTGGAACGAAGCAGCTCACTAGCCAGATATCCGCGAGTTTGCGCGGAAGTCTCGTGTGAAGTAATCTGAGAGATGCACATTTGTGCGTTCTATCCGTCTGCCCGAAAGACAATTCAACAGCTTGCTGTGTCTGAAGGCCTGAAGTAAGTAAATACTGGAGCACGTTTTACATGACGCTTGTAGCAAAGAAGGCAGCCACTCAGGTTGCAATCAACGACATCGGTTCTGCTGAGGATTTCCTCGCCGCTGTCGAAAAGACCCTCAAGTTTTTCAACGATGGTGACCTCATTGAAGGCACCGTTGTTAAGGTAGATCGCGACGAGGTTCTCCTTGACGTTGGCTACAAGACCGAAGGTGTTATTCCTTCTCGTGAACTTTCCATCAAGCACGACATTGACCCCTCTGAGGTTGTCAAGGTTGGCGACACCGTTGAGGCACTCGTTCTTCAGAAGGAAGACAAAGAAGGCCGCCTCATCCTTTCCAAGAAGCGTGCACAGTACGAACGTGCATGGGGCGATGTTGAGAAGATCAAGGACGCTGACGGCATCGTTACCGGTTCGGTTATCGAAGTTGTTAAGGGTGGTCTGATCGTAGACATCGGTCTTCGTGGATTCCTTCCTGCATCTCTCATTGAACTTCGTCGCGTTCGCGACCTCACCCCTTACCTCGGTCAGGACATTGAAGCCAAGATTCTCGAGCTGGACAAGAACCGCAACAACGTTGTTCTTTCTCGCCGTGCTCTCCTTGAGCAGACTCAGTCCGAGAGCCGCAGCACGTTCCTGGTTAACCTCCAGAAGGGTCAGATCCGTAAGGGCGTCGTTTCTTCGATCGTCAACTTCGGTGCTTTCGTTGACCTCGGCGGCGTAGACGGTCTCGTCCACGTTTCTGAGCTCTCCTGGAAGCACATTGAGCACGCTTCTGAAGTTGTTGAAGTTGGCCAGGAAGTTACCGTCGAAATCCTCGAAGTTGACATGGACCGCGAGCGTGTATCGCTCTCGCTCAAGGCAACTCAGGAAGACCCATGGCAGGTATTTGCCCGTACCCACGCAATCGGACAGGTTGCTCCCGGTAAGGTCACCAAGCTTGTTCCATTCGGTGCATTCGTTCGCGTTGCTGACGGCATCGAAGGTCTCGTCCACATCTCTGAGCTCTCCGGCAAGCACGTTGAACTCGCAGAGCAGGTTGTCTCTGTTGGTGATGACGTCTTCGTCAAGGTCATCGACATCGACCTCGAGCGTCGTCGTATCTCGCTCAGCCTCAAGCAGGCTAACGAGGGTGTCGACCCCGAAGGTACCGAGTTTGACCCTGCTCTCTACGGCATGCTCACCGAGTATGACGAGAGCGGAAACTACAAGTACCCAGAGGGCTTCGACCCAGAAACCAACGAATGGCGTGAGGGCTTTGATGCCGCACGTGAGAAGTGGGAACTGGACTACGCAGCAGCTCAGGCTCGTTGGGAACAGCACAAGATTCAGGTCAAGGCAGCTAACGAAGCCGAAGCCAACATCCCTGATGCTCCAGCAGCAGCTGCTTCTGAAAGCACCTCTTTCTCCAGCGAGGCAGCTTCGGCTGGAACCCTTGCTGATGACGAGTCGCTTGCAGCACTTCGTGAGAAGCTTGCTGGCAACTAGTCACCAGAGTTATCACATGGGTGGGTCCTTCGGGGCCCACCCATTACTCGTTAAGCTGTGTACATGAAACTGATCGGTCTCACAGGGGGAATAGGCTCGGGCAAATCAACGATTGCTCGGAGGCTCGCTGAACATGGAGCCCACGTCATTGATGCAGATCAAGTGGCCCGCGATGTTGTTGCGCCAGGTGAACCTGCACTGGAAGCTATCTTTGCTGCGCTAGGCCAAGATCTTCGATTGCCAGATGGGTCATTAAACCGAAGTGCTTTAGGTTCGATTGTTTTCACCGACAAGAGCAAACTAGAACTCCTGAATTCGATTGTTCACCCAGCTGTCAAGAAACGAACTATGTCTCTCTTTTCCCAGGCTCCACAAGACTCTGTTGTCGTCTATGACGTGCCACTCCTTGTCGAAGCTTCCGTGGATTACCCATTCGAAGAAATCATTGTGGCGAGCGCTCCAGAATCAGTCCGAATTGAACGACTCATGGAACATCGCGGAATGACCGAAGCAGAAGCGGCATCTCGTATTGAGTCGCAAGCCCCTGAAGAAGACCGCCTCAAAATTGCGAATCATGTCGTGGATACAAGTGGTGATATTTCACACACATACTCTCAGGTTGACGCCCTCTGGGCACAGCTAAAAAACGTAGACTAGGGGAGTGGACCCCCGACGATCTGAGAAGCCTTTCAAGGTCGTTAGCGAGTATTCCCCCAGCGGTGATCAGCCCACCGCAATCGCAGAATTATCAGGCAGAATCAATGCCGGTGAAACTGATGTTGTCCTGCTTGGAGCTACAGGAACAGGTAAGTCTGCGACCACAGCGTGGCTCGTCGAAGCTGTTCAACGGCCTACCCTGATTCTTGCTCATAACAAAACTCTTGCTGCACAGTTAGCCACTGAATTCCGCGAGCTACTGCCAGATAATGCCGTGGAGTACTTTGTGTCTTACTACGACTACTACCAGCCAGAGGCATACGTCCCACAAACAGATACCTTCATTGAGAAAGACAGCTCAATCAATGCTGAGGTAGAACGTCTTCGACACTCAACAACGAACTCGCTGTTGACCAGACGCGACGTCGTTGTTGTCTCTACCGTTTCTTGTATCTATGGCCTTGGAGCTCCCCAAGAGTACTTAGAGGCCATGATTACCCTCGTTGTAGGGGAGAGAATTCCGCGAGAAGCTATCCTCCGTCAGTTTGTTTCCATGCAATATTCACGCAATGACATTGATTTCAGCAGAGGAAATTTCCGTGTGCGCGGAGACACCATTGAAATCATTCCGATGTATGAAGAACTTGCTGTGCGCATCGAGATGTTCGGGGATGAAATAGAGGCTCTGTACAGCCTGCATCCCTTAACCGGAGATGTTGTCGAGAAGCTCGACATGGTCTCTGTTTTCCCCGCTTCTCACTATGTTGCGAGCGAAGAAATCATGAAGAAAGCCATCGTTACTATTCGTGACGAAATGGAAGAACGCGTCGCTGAATTTGAAAAACAAGGCAAGCTCCTTGAAGCACAACGCTTACGAATGAGAACAACTTTCGATCTCGAAATGATGCAGCAGATTGGTTTCTGTTCAGGAATCGAAAACTATTCTCGTCACATAGATGTTCGTGAACCCGGTGAAGCTCCACAGTGTTTGCTTGATTACTTCCCTGACGACTTCCTCTGTGTCATTGATGAATCTCACGTCACTGTTCCACAGATCGGCGCCATGCACGAAGGTGATGCTTCTCGGAAGAGAACTCTCGTGGAGCATGGCTTCCGTCTTCCGTCGGCTATGGACAACAGACCACTTCGCTTTGATGAGTTCAAAGAACGAGTCGGTCAGACGGTATACCTTTCAGCCACGCCAGGAAAGTATGAAATGGGCATAGCTGATGGAGTGGTTGAACAAATCATTCGTCCCACTGGCCTGGTGGATCCACAAATCGTTATCAAGCCCTCAAAGGGCCAGATCGATGATCTTCTCGAGCAAATTCGTGTTCGGGCCTCCAAAGACGAACGTGTTCTTGTCACAACTCTCACGAAGAAAATGGCAGAAGAGCTCACCGACTTCCTCACAGAAGCCGGTGTTCGAGTGCGTTACCTTCATTCAGATGTGGACACACTTCGACGAGTTGAGTTACTTACTGAACTCCGCCAGGGCGTTTATGACGTACTTGTAGGAATTAACCTGCTTCGTGAGGGCCTCGACCTTCCAGAGGTTTCCCTCGTCGCGATATTGGATGCGGATAAGGAAGGTTTCCTTCGTTCTGCTACATCTCTGATCCAGACAATCGGACGTGCTGCTCGTAACGTCTCAGGTGAAGTGCACATGTATGCCGATGTTGTAACGAAATCCATGGCACAAGCCATTGACGAAACAACCAGGCGTCGTGAAAAACAAGTCGCCTATAACCTCGCACACGGAATTGATCCTCAACCACTACGGAAAAAGATTGCCGACATCACGGCAATGCTCCAACGTGAGGAAGCGGATACTGCAGAACTGCTGGCAGATTCGGGAAGCAAGAAGACTAAGAGTGGTTCTTCATCATCCTCGACACCATCGTTTGCTCCAAGAATCGGAGCTGCTGGGGCCACTGAGCTTGGAAATATCATCGCTGATCTGAATGATCAAATGTTGATTGCTGCTGCAGAATTGAAGTTCGAACTTGCAGCACGCTTACGAGATGAACTCTCTGAACTTAAACGTGAACTACGCATTATGAAAGAAGCAGGACATGCCTAAGCCCACCAACACTCACTCGCACTTGAGTGTCAAAGGTGCCCGAGTTCATAATCTCCAGAACGTAGATTTAGAGATCCCTCGCGATTCTCTTGTTGTCTTCACCGGACTATCAGGTTCTGGAAAGTCCTCACTTGCATTCGACACCATCTTTGCTGAAGGCCAGCGTCGTTATGTCGAGTCTCTTTCTGCCTACGCACGTCAGTTCTTAGGTCAAGTAGATCGACCAGATGTTGATTTCATCGAAGGTCTCTCACCGGCTGTCTCTATTGATCAAAAATCAACGAACCGTAACCCTCGTTCCACGGTGGGAACCATTACAGAGATTTACGACTACATGCGTCTTCTGTGGGCACGCATCGGGATTCCTCACTGCCCTGAGTGCGGTGAGATTATCCAGTCCCAGACAGTTCAGCAGATCGCTGATCAACTCATGGATCTTCCTGAGGGAACGCGCTATCAAGTAGTGGCACCCGTAGTGTCACAAAAGAAGGGTGAGTTTGTCGATCTTTTTGCTGAACTCACTGCCTCTGGTTATTCACGTGTCATTGTCGACGGTGACGTCATTCAACTTGCAGATGCTCCCGCTCTCAAAAAGAGTTTCAAGCACGATATTTCTGTTGTCATTGACCGCCTTGTTGCAGGCCCTGAATTACTCTCACGCCTGACTGATTCCCTCGAAACTGCTCTAAAACTGACCAATGGCACCGTAGACATCAACTACGTTGACGAGGAAGGCGATAGCGCATGGCAATCCTTCAGTGAAAAGCTCTCCTGCCCAAATGCTCACCCCATTCAGTTAGCTGAGATTGAGCCTCGGACCTTTTCCTTCAACTCGCCCTTTGGTGCTTGTCCCATCTGTTCAGGTCTAGGCACCAAAATGTCCGTTGATGAAGAACTCCTCATGGGTGACCCTTCTCTCTCCATCAACGACGGTGTCATCATTCCTTGGGCAACCCAGGGAAAGGGATTGTTTCAGTACTACGAGAAACTGCTCTTAGGTTTGGCAGCAGATCTTGAATTCTCTCTAGATACACCGTGGGAAGAACTAGACGAAGAAGTTCGTGAAGCCGTCATGAATGGGAACAACTTTAACGTCCGCGTGAAGTGGAAGAACCGCTACGGTCGTGAAGTTCAATACAGTTCAGGTTTTGAAGGCGTTGTTCCCTATATTGAGCGCCAGTATCTTCAAGCAGACACCGATGTTCAACGTGCACGATGGGCTGAATATCTCCGTGAGGTTCCTTGTGCTGAATGTGCTGGACAGCGCTTGAAGCCAGAAGTTTTAGCAGTCAAGATCAATGGTCTTTCGATTGCAGATTTAGCTGAGTTACCCCTTTCTGATGCTCGTAACTTTATGGATGGTCTTACTCTCACCGATCGTGACGCGATGATCGCTGCACAGGTCCTTCGAGAGATTCGTGCACGTTTGAATTTCTTGATTGAAGTGGGCCTGACCTATCTCAATCTCTCTCGTGCTGCTGGTTCTCTGTCGGGTGGAGAAGCTCAACGCATTCGCCTTGCTACCCAGATTGGCTCGGGACTGACCGGAGTACTTTATGTCCTTGATGAGCCCTCCATTGGGCTGCACCAAAGAGATAACCGTCGCCTCATCGACACGTTGATCAAGCTCCGCGACTTAGGAAACACTCTCATTGTGGTTGAGCACGATGAAGACACCATTCACACTGCCGACTGGATTGTTGACATTGGTCCAGGTGCTGGAGTCAATGGAGGAAAGGTTGTTCATTCGGGCGACTATGCGTCGCTCTTGAAGAACACTGAATCAATTACCGCTGACTATGTCTCGGGGCGAACAAAGATCGAGATTCCTTCAAAGCGTCGTCCCATCGATAAAGAGCGTGAAATCACTGTTGTTGGTGCGGAAGCAAATAACCTCAAGAAAGTCACTGCAACTTTCCCGTTGGGCACGTTGACAGCAGTCACTGGTGTTTCAGGCTCTGGCAAATCGTCTTTGGTCAATGACATCCTCTATAAAGTGCTCGCAAATAAGCTCAATGGTGCTCGTACCGTTGCTGGCAAGCACGTTCGTGTTACGGGACTAGAACACCTCGATAAGGTGATCCACGTCGACCAAAACCCCATCGGACGAACTCCTCGATCTAACCCGGCAACGTACACCGGAGTTTTCGACAAAATTCGAACTCTCTTCTCCGAGACGACAGAATCAAAAACCCGTGGATATCAGCAGGGTCGTTTCAGTTTCAACGTTAAGGGTGGACGCTGTGAAGCGTGTGCAGGTGATGGAACTCTCAAAATTGAGATGAACTTCCTTCCTGACGTCTACGTGGATTGTGAAGTGTGCCATGGCAAGCGTTACAACAGAGAAACTCTTCAGGTTCGCTACAAGGGCAAGAACATCTCAGAAGTTTTGGATATGCCCATCGCGGAAGCGGCAGAGTTCTTCGAGCCCATTAGTTCTATTCACCGTTTCCTGAAAACTCTTGTGGATGTTGGACTGGGTTATGTCCGTCTCGGGCAAAGTGCGACAACTCTCTCCGGTGGAGAAGCTCAGCGAGTAAAACTCGCAACTGAACTTCAGAAACGCAGTAATGGTCGAAGCATTTATGTACTCGACGAGCCCACTACTGGCCTTCACTTTGAAGATGTCCGTAAGCTCCTTTTGGTCCTGAATTCACTTGTTGATAAAGGCAACACTGTCATCGTGATTGAACATAACTTGGATGTCATCAAGAGTGCTGACTGGCTTATTGATTTAGGTCCTGAAGGTGGAGCTGGTGGTGGAGAAATTATTGCCGTGGGAACACCAGAACAGGTAGCACTGAGCACTAAGAGCCATACCGCAACGTTCCTTCGAGAGATCATCAAGACCTAGCCATGGCAGATACCGTCCCGTATCGCCCCAAAACAGGCGATATTCCGACTGATCCCGGTGTCTATCGATTCCGTGATGAGTCCGGACGTATCTTGTATGTCGGCAAGGCCAAGAATCTTCGTGCACGCCTGACGAGCTATTTCGCGCCTCTCGATACTCTTCACGAACGTACCCGCCGCATGGTCACCTCCGCTGCAAGTGTGGAGTGGACGATTGTGGGCACCGAATTTGAAGCCTTACAGCTTGAATTCACGTGGATTAAGGAATTCGACCCTCCTTTCAATATTCAATTCCGTGATGACAAGAGCTACCCCTATCTCGCCATCACGCTGGGGGAGAAGATTCCCCGAGTCATGGTGACGCGTACCCGCAAGATTGAGAATGCTCGATACTTCGGCCCCTATACAAAGACCTGGGCGATTAGGGAAACTCTTGATCTGATCCTTCCTGTTTTTCCCGTACGAACATGTTCTGAAGGCGTGTATAAGAAGGCTGAGAAGGCAAAGAGACCTTGTCTTCTCGGTGACATTGGTCGTTGTGCTGCTCCCTGTGCTGGTCGTGTGTCACCCGAAGAACATCGTTCTCTTGCTCTTGATTTAGCTACGTTCATGACGGGCAAGAATGATTCACACATCAAGAACCTCAAAGAGAAGATGGCATTGGCCTCTTCTAAGCAAGATTATGAATCTGCAGCCAAGTACCGTGACAATATTCAAGCTTTGGAGACAGTTGCCTCCAAGAGTGCTGTGGTTCTCAATGATGACGTTGATACAGATGTCTTCGGATTAGCTAGTGACGAACTTTCTGCAGCTGTGCAATTGTTCATTGTCCGAGAAGGACGTATTCGAGGCGTGCATTCCTGGAACGTTGATACAGAGCTCGATGTAACAATCAGTGAACTCGTCGACAATATGCTCAGAACGGCATATGACTCAAATGAAATTCCTCCGAGGGAAATCATTGTTCCTGAAATCCCTGAAGACTCTTCTGCGCTTTCGACATGGCTGACTGAGATTCGTCGAGAACGACTCGGAGATGAACGTGCTGCTTCCGTCAAGATCCGGGTAGCCCAACGAGGTGATTTAGCAGCGCTTGCCAGCACAGTTAAACACAATGCTCAACAGGCCCTGGTTCTCTATAAGACAAAACGCAGGGCTGATTACGTCACTCGTACTAAAGCACTCAGTGATGTCCAAGAAGCACTTGGTCTTGCTGAATCACCGTTACGCATCGAATGCTTCGATGTGTCTCACCTAGGTGGGACCAAAATTGTTGCGTCAATGGTTGTTTTCGAAGACGGTCTCGCAAAAAAGAGTGACTACAGAAAATTCAGTATCGCCCAAGCACGCGACGATACTGATGCCATGAATCAGGTCCTCACCAGACGTGCGGCATATCTGACCGGTCAAGAAGAAGATACCGAAAAGAAAGCCTCGAGTTTTTCCTACCCGCCTGGATTGTTTGTGGTTGATGGCGCACTGCCTCAGGTCAACGCGGCTGCACAAGCACTTCACGCAGCAGGTCTCAGTCACATCCCAGTCGTTGGCCTAGCAAAACGACTAGAAGAACTCTGGTTGCCGGGGGAGAAGTTCCCCATTATTTTGCCTCGAAACTCAGAAGCGTTATTTCTTTTCCAGCAGTTACGTGATGAGGCTCACCGTTTTGCCATCACGTTCCAAAGAGCAACTCGTAAAAGAGATATCAATACTGTTCTCTCAGAAGTCCCTGGAATGGGGCCAGCCAAGGTCAAAGCAGTTCTCGCGCAATTTGGATCTGTTGCTCAATTGCGCAAAGCAAGTGTGGCTGAGATAGCTGAAACCCCGCAGATCAGTCCTGCTGTTGCCCAGGCGATCAAAGACACACTCTCTAACCGCTAGTTTTTGAGTGCGTTAACAGCCAGATCTGTTCTGTCCGTCACGATGCCATCAACGCCGTTGTTGATGAGTTCTTCCATCTCTTGGGGGTCGTTGATAGTCCAGACATGAACCTTCACTCCAGCTGAGTGATACATCTTTACTAAGCGTGGAGAAACAATACTGAGCCCCAGTGCTCGTGCAGGAATTTGAATCGCGTCGAAATTTCTCAGGAACTTCTTAACAAGCCATTTCTGACCACACAACCCAGCAAAAAGTGCTGGTGCAAACTCACTCACTGATGGCGAAGAAGCAGTGCCAGGGGCGAGAGCCATAGTGGCTTTACGCCTGTGGGCATCAAATGAGGTTAGGAGGACTCTGTCGTGTGCATTGAGCTCATTGATCACAGCTGCTACAGGTATTGACGCTTCTGCATTTTTGATATCGATGTTGAATTTGGTGTCGGGAAGCTTTTCTAGAGCTTCACGCACGGTGGGAACGTAATCCGGGAGCTCAGCAGCACACAATGAAGAGATTGCTCTGCCGTCAATATCGTCATCATGAAAAAGAACTGCAACACCATCTTTAGTTCCATGAGCATCTGTTTCAATGTAATCGGCGCCAGCCTTTAAAGCTGCTGTGAAAGCTGCCACAGAGTTTGGCTGGACATCCAGTGCCAAGCCTTGATGGGCAAGTACATGGGGGAGAGCGGAATCCAAATACGGGTGCACGGCTAGAGGCTAACACTGTCCAGGCTTGGTAGTCTGCTTGAGGAAACTTTTCACTAAGGAGACTCTCGTGTCGAACCCATTAGCTGCCGGATCACTATCTGGAAAACGCGCACTTGTTACCGGATCCTCCCGCGGTATTGGCGCCGACACGATCAACTATTTTGCTGAAGCTGGCGCCAAAGTTGTTGTGAACTTCCGTAATAAAGAAGCTCGTGCGCTCAAGATTGTTGATGCCATCACCGCAAATGGTGGTGAAGCTATTGCAGTGGGTGCAGACCTTACTGATTCCAATTCTGTTGCCGCGATGTTTGCTGCTGCACAAGAAGCCTTTGGCGGTCTCGACATTCTGGTCATGAACGCTTCTGGCGGAATGGAAGCAGGCATGGGTGATGACTATGCCATGAAGCTCAATCGGGACTCTCAGGTAAACCTCCTCAAGTCGGCTCTGAACGTTCTTGTTGATGGTGCACGAGTCGTCTTCGTTACTAGCCACCAAGCGCACTTCATTCGCACAACCCCCACCATGGATGAGTATCTTCCGGTAGCGCTCTCTAAGCGTGCTGGTGAAGATGCACTGCGTGACATGATTCCTGAACTTGAAGCTCGGGGCATTGGTTTCACTGTTGTATCGGGAGACATGATCGAAGGCACCATCACAGCAACCCTTCTGGAGCGCGCAAATCCTGGGGCAATCAACGCCCGTAAGGAATCTGCTGGAAAGCTCTACAACGTGAGTGAATTTGCTGCTGAAGTGGCACTGGCTGCAGTTGAACCAGTGCCAGCTGATAACACTCGCCTTGTTGGCGACGTGAGCTCCTTCGTAGCTGAGTAAAGATGGTGCGCCCAGCGCATAGACGAGTATCGCGAGTTGTTCTACTAGATCAACACGATCGATTCTTGCTCTTGCTTACAGCTTCACCTCGTTTACAAACGCCTGTCGTTCGCTGGCTTACACCGGGCGGGGGAGTAGAAGACCACGAAACCCATGCAGAGGGTGCTATTCGAGAACTTTTTGAGGAAACTGGTTTACGTGTGGATTCCGTGGGCGACCCCATTTGGAGTATCGAGGGTCAATCAGTATTTAACGATGGACATGTACAAACCACTTACAGTGAATACTTCGTCGTCAGAACAAACTCTTTTGACATCACGAACGAACATTGGATGGATAACGAATTCATCGATATCACCGATGTTCGATGGTGGAGCTTGGATGAACTACTACTTTCAGGTGAAAAGTACTCACCAGAGCCTCTTGCTGAAGTTATCCAGATAGCTCTCGAAAAGACTCGAGAGAACTAAAAAAGGCCCGGAAACATCCGGGCCCCATTTAGTTATTGTTGCTAGATAGCGTTCTTCGCAGCTTTGCCGATCATAATTGCTCCGATGATCTGAGCTACTGCAATAACGAGCAGGAAGATTCCGGCAATCATTGTCAGGACTGCAACGCCCTCGAGGGGGAGTAGTACGACGACAATTCCCGCAATAACCGAGATGATTCCGGCAATGATGGAAAACGCCTTTGAAGGAGACTTAGAAGATTCAACAATGCTGACGATTCCATCAATAATCCATGAGATACCGATCAAGATTCCGATGACGGCAAGGATTTCTGCGGGGTGAATAACGGCGAGCACGCCAACAACAAGAAGCAAAAGACCAATGATGATATTCAGCGCTCGACCAGCAGCACCAAAGGCTCCAGAGAAAAGTCCTGTTCCGAGGCGAACAGCACCACGAACAATGAAGTAGATTCCGAACAGAACGGCGACAACCTCTAGTACCTGACCAGTAGCGGTAAGGATGAGGACACCAAAGAGAGCAGAAAGAATCGCTCCAATAATGAGGCCGGTGCGGATTACCTTGATGGTTTGCTTCGCAGTTTCGTGGCCATCGCCATAAAAAGCAAAACCCTGAACGTCAGGGGAAGTGTTGGACATAAGAGCTCCTTTGTAGTGCGTTGAACGCTCTATCAGGATAATTCCCGCACCACTGTTTATCCCTATTGCTTGCGCCGGTCGCTGGAAATTGGCAGTCTGGGGCTGTGGCACACTCTTCCCTCACTAACGGCAATGTCTCTTTTTGGTATGACGAAGTGGGTTTTCCCGTTCGAAAGCCTGCACTCGCAGAATCTCTCAGCTGCGATGTGTGCATTGTGGGTGCTGGATACACAGGAATGTGGACTGCCTACTATCTCAAGAAAGCAGCACCGAATTTACGTGTTGTTCTACTAGAGCAGCAGTTTGCCGGCTACGGAGCTTCAGGTCGCAATGGCGGTTGGCTGACAAACTCAGTCACAGGAGGGCGCGATCAATACGTTTCTTCGCACGGAAAAGAATCAGCTCTTGCGATGCAGTCTGCGATGAACCATACCGTCGATGAAGTGATCCGCATTTGCGAGCTGGAAGGTATTGACGCTGACATAGTCAAAGGTGGAGAGCTCAACGCTGCTTTCAATCCAGCGCAACACGAACGTTTGCTTGAGTGGGCTGCTGAAGAACATTCGTGGGGATATGACGATGTCCAGGTATTCAATAAAGCTGAGACGCTGTCTCGCATTACTTTGCCGAATGTCCGATCTTCCATTTGGCATCCTCATTGCGCTCGTATACAGCCGGCCAAATTAGCCCAAGGATTAAGGAAAGTAATTCTCGAGCTCGGTGTTGAACTATACGAAGACACCACCGTGGTCGAAATTGGAATTAATCAAGCGATTACTGCACAGGGAACTGTTCACGCGGACCACGTTATTCGGGCCACCGAAGGCTTTACAGCGAACCTCAAAGGTGTTCACCGACAAGTCCTTCCCATGAATTCTTCAATCATCATGACAGAGCCACTTCCTGAGGCGGTGTGGGAAGAAATTGGGTGGTCGGGATACGAAACCCTCGGCGATATGGCACATGTGTATTTCTACGCACAACGTACTGCCGATAATCGAATTGCCATGGGAGGCAGGGGAGTGCCCTACCGTTTTGGTTCAAAAACGGATACCAATGGCACAGCCCAGGCTTCCACGGTCAAGACTTTAATGAACCTGACCCGTAAACATTTCCCTCAAACACAGAATTTTGAATTTGAGCACGTCTGGTCTGGGGTTCTTGGTGTCCCGCGTGATTGGTCTGCAGCAGTGAATTATGTCAGTTCCACAGGAGAGGGATCTGCTGGTGGATATGTGGGGACCGGCGTAACTGCGACAAACCTTGCGGGAAGAACTCTCGCTGATCTCATACAAGGTAAACAGACTGAACTCACGAATCTGCCTTGGGTGAACCATCACGTACGAAATTGGGAAATAGAACCTTTGAGATGGATTGCAACTCATGGTTTGTATGCAGCCTATGGTCTAGCTGACACCCGTGAGCAGAACAGTAGTTCTTCACACACTTCAGTGATAGCCGCCCTGGCAAACAAGATCACTGGACGACACTAACTGGGTATTAGTCCGATAATACACATTATGTCAGGTTAGCTATTTCCCGTCTGTACTGATCACTCCCCACTCATTCGTAACAATTGAGGTCTATAACTTTGACTCACCTCCGAGTTGATTCATAGAGTGCAGGAATGAGCAAAACTTCTCCAGCACCACGGATATCTCACTATGCAGGTGTTTTGTGGGGATTGCTCGGAATTCTTGCCTTTTCCTTCACACTCCCCTTCACACGGGTGGCAGTAGAAACGATCAGTCCTTTTTTCATGACAACGGGCCGTGCGACACTAGCTGCCATATTTGCACTTATTGCATTTGTAATCGTGAGGCCTAAGTGGCCTAACCGACGTCAAGTAATACGTCTCACTGTTGTTGCTCTTGGAGTAGTTGTCGGTTTCCCCCTATTTACCTCTTTAGCGCTTCAGAGCGTGCCCTCGGCGCATGGAACTGTCGTCATTGCTCTGCTTCCAGCAGTTACTGCCCTATTTGTCGTTATTCGGACAGGTGAACGGCCGAGTGTTCTCTTTTGGGTTGCCTCAATAGCTGGTGCAGCCGCTGTTGTGGTGTTCCTGGCACTTGGAAGTGGCTTTTCAGGTGTGAGCCTTCCAGATATCTATTTGGTCCTTGCAGTCGTGCTAGCAGCAATTGGCTATACAGAGGGTGGATTACTCTCGAGAGAACTGGGTTCATGGCAGACCATTTGCTGGGCACTGATCATCTCATTACCCCTCATGGCTCCCCTGACTGCTGTAAATGCGTGGCTCGTTCCGTTGTCACAGGAACCAGTTGCATGGCTGTGTTTTCTATATACAGCTGTATTCAGCATGTTTCTAGGATTTTTCGCCTGGTATCGCGGCCTCGCTATTGGACCTATGACATCCGTGAGTCAGGTTCAACTCAGTCAGCCCGTATTCACCTTGCTGTGGTCTGCACTGATTCTTGGAGAAGTTCTCACCCCTGACATCCTCATTGGTGGAGCCGTGATTATTGCGCTTGCGTTTATAGCTGTGAGGGCCCGTGTGAAAACCTTTGAACCCTCTAGTGTTAGTAAGTGATGTCCCCGAAAAAACTCTCACCACGTAGTTGGTACTGGTACACATTTCTTTCGTTTGGTATCCAGGGTCTCTTTTTCTCCACGTGGGTGAGTAGGACACCTGAAATACAGAAATTGCTGGGGCTGGATACCGCTCAGATGGGTTTATTCACCCTTGCAATGGCGCTAGGTTCACTCGTAGGACTTCTAGCAGCAGGGCGAATAATCGCCCATTATGGAGTTCGACTTGTTCTAATTTCTTCATATGCAATTGGTGCAATTGCGTTAGCTTTTCTAGGAATTTTCTCTCAACAAGGAAACCTCGTTTTATCAACTGCCCTGCTAATTCTGGTAGGTATGTCCGGTGGTGCTGGCGGACTTGCCATCAACATTGAGGGTGCGAACGTTGATCGAAATTCAACAAAGAGCTTGCTTCCTTCTCTACATGGAGCTTTCAGTCTTGGTTCACTTATCGGTGGCGCAATTGGAACAGTTGCCATCGTTGCCGGCATAAATGTTGAAATGAACTTCATCGTTATGTCCGTTGTGGTGTTGCTTGGAACCGCATTTGTTCTGACGAAACTCCCTGAAGAATCAGGTAAGCATCTACACGACAACATGAATACCGAAGAAATACGAACAATCCCTTCTGCAAAGGAACGTCGATCTGTCTGGCGCGAGCCTCAAACGCTCATGGTTGCATTCATTGTTATCGGCTTCAATCTTGCAGAAGGTACAGCAAGCACTTGGCTTCCCATCGCGCTTGTAGATGCGGGGCTTTCAAGTGCCATCGCTACAGCTTCTTTTACAGTGTTCGCTGGGGCCATGGCTGTTGGAAGACTTAGTGGTGGTTTGGTCGTTGACAAGCTTGGTCGTTCTCGATCAATTCTGCTTTTTGGAGCGTTAACAGCAGCTGGAATTCTCGTAGTGATATTGACTGGATTTATTGCGTTACCTCTTGTAGGTGCAGCCTTGTGGGGGCTTGGAAATTCTGTCGGGTTCCCTTTATGCGTCTCCGCAGTTTCAGAAGAACCTCGTCTCGCAAGCTCACGAGTAGGTGTGCTGTGGATTTCTAGTAATGCTTCTGGAATTACCGGTCCCCCATTACTAGGATTCATCGGACAAGTTGCCGGCCTATTCACGGCATTCCTGGTGCCCTTCTTCCTCCTCATTGCAGGAATGGCCTTCAATCGTGCGACACGAACACACATAACTGTCGACGCGCGTCGATGAATGTGATTCAATAAACACATGTCGACTTCTGTTGGCGAAACAAAGTCGTTTCGCTCCCAAGCAATCATTCTTTTTGCCTACTTCCTCGTTTTTGGCGTGGGCGGTGCTTCATGGCTTGTTCGCTTGCCTGAAGTGCGCAGCTACATCAATGTGTCCACCTCAATACTGGGCTGGGTACTTTTTGCTGGCTCTGTCGGAGCCCTCACGTCACTGCTGCTCTCCGGATGGTTTGTTGCACGTTTCGGAGCCCGAGCCGCTGTAGTTGTTGGTTTCACCACCCTTGGTATTGGTCAGGTTATTCAAGCGCTGTCTTTGATTGGTGAAGCACCTCTTGGTGTGGCACTCGGTGGATTAGTTGCAGGATTAGGTTACGGAATCGGCGATGTGGGTATCAATGTCGAAGGTGCGGAACTCGAAAAAGCACGCGGCAAAAGTCTGCTTCCACAGCTACATGGCGCCTACAGCTTGGGAGCATTAGCCGGAGCTGGAATCGGCACTATTGCAATCATCACCCAGTTCTCGCTTGTGATTCAGATGATTGTTATCGCGATCGTTACAACGTCAATCGCATGGTTCACCTACAAGAAATTACCCGCCGATACTGGCAAGTCTCTCGTCACAACTGCCGGTGTGAAAGCGAAACGTGAACGTGTTGTTCTTTCTCGTCGAATTCTGTTCCTTGGGCTCGGAATCATGGGGCTGTCGCTCGCTGAAGGTGGTTCTAATGACTGGTTGGCACTTTCTGTTGTAGATGACTACAAACTGGACACGACAACCGC
>NZ_CAKZII010000033.1 GCF_936931525.1 uncultured Aurantimicrobium sp. | reverse complement strand
TTGGTTGCGCGAGAAGGATTTGAACCTCCGACCTTTGGGTTATGAGCCCAACGAGCTACCAGACTGCTCCATCGCGCGGTAAGCTAGTAGTATACCTTATTCAGCCGCCACTGCTGCGGTATCAGCCGCATTAGTTTCAGCACGGTCCACCAATTCGACCAGAGCCATGGGCGCGTTGTCACCAACACGGAAACCCATCTTCAGAATACGTGTGTAACCACCGGGACGTGTCTTGAAACGCGGGCCCAGGTCGTTGAACAACTTGGTTACGCTGTCACGGTCGCGCAGGCGGTCAAATGCCAGGCGGCGGTTGGCCACGGTGGCTTCCTTCGACAGAGTGATCATGGGTTCGATCACGCGACGCAGTTCCTTGGCCTTGGGCACAGTGGTCTTGATGACTTCGTGCTCGATGAGCGAGTTCATCATGTTGCGCAGCATCGCCAGACGGTGCGACGAAGTGCGGTTGAGTTTGCGGAGTCCGAGTCCGTGGCGCATGGTAATTTCCTTCAGTTATGGAGCAGCCGTATCAGGTACTGCCCGGGCGCGTTACCCCGGGAGGGGCGGTTTGGATTAACTTCTTATGTGGAAAAACGATTAACGCTTTTCCAGTGCAGCCGGCGGCCAGCTTTCGAGCTTCATGCCCAAAGTCAGACCACGGGAAGCCAGCACTTCCTTGATTTCGTTGAGCGACTTGCGACCCAGGTTAGGTGTCTTCAGCAGCTCGTTCTCGGTGCGCTGAATCAGGTCACCGATGTAGTAAATGTTTTCGGCCTTCAGGCAGTTGGCAGAACGCACGGTCAGTTCCAGCTCGTCCACAGGGCGCAGCAGGATCGGATCGAATTGCGTATTTCCACGCGGTGCCGGTGCGTCGAATGCAGCCAGTTCGCTGCCTTCCAGTTGTGCAAACACAGCCAGTTGCTCCACCAGAATCTTGGCAGATGCGCGCACTGCGTCTTCAGCAGACACTGCACCGTTGGTTTCGATTTCAACCACCAGCTTGTCTAGGTCGGTACGCTGCTCAACGCGGGCGCTCTCCACGGTGTAGCTCACGCGCTTGACCGGGGAGAACGAAGCGTCCAGAACGATACGGCCAATGGACTTGTTGGGTTCGTCGGCGTGGCGGCGCATGGTGCCGGGCACATAGCCACGGCCCTTTTCAACCTTGATCTGCATGTCCAGCTTGCCGCCGTGCGACAGGTTGGCGATGACATGACCGGGGTTGATAATTTCCACGTCATGGGGCGTCTGAATGTCAGCGGCCGTTACGACGCCTTCCGAGTCTTTGCGCAGGCTCAGAGTCACTTCTTCGCGGTTGTGCAGCTTGAACACAACGCCCTTGAGGTTCAACAAAATGTTGACCACGTCTTCTTGCACACCATCGATAGACGAGTACTCGTGGAGCACGCCGGCGATGGTCACTTCGGTTGCTGCAAATCCAGGCATGGATGAGAGCAACACGCGACGCAGCGCATTACCCAGGGTGTGACCGTAACCACGTTCAAAAGGCTCAAGAGCCACCTTGGCACGGTTGGGACCGAGTTGTTCTACGCTAATGGATTTTGGTTTCAGCAAACTGTTTTGCATGCAGACTTCCTCTCAATACCCCCGACTCGTTACATCGGTAAGGCTGGTGAAGCACCC
>NZ_CAKZII010000032.1 GCF_936931525.1 uncultured Aurantimicrobium sp. | reverse complement strand
GAACTCACCGGCCAATACTTTTTACACATCTTCTCGAAGAAGCAGCCCGACCTGAACTGGGAGAACCCGGATGTTCGCGCCGCCGTCTACCAGATGATGAACTGGTGGCTCGAGCAGGGCGTCGACGGTTTCCGCATGGACGTCATCAACCTCATCTCGAAGCGCCAAGACTTCAGCGACGGTGATGACCTGTTTGGTCCGTGGATGAACGGTCCGCGCATCCACGAGTTCTTGCAGGAGATGAACCGCGAAGTTCTGCGCGACAAGGGCCTGATCACCGTCGGCGAAATGCCCGGATGCACCGTCGAACTTGCCCAGGAGTACACGGGTGAAGACCGCCACGAGCTGAACATGGTGTTCACGTTCGAACACATGGACCTCGACTCGAAGCCTGGTGGCTTCGGCAAGTGGGACCTGGTGCCGTTCACCGTTCCCGCCCTGAAAGAGAACTTCAACAAGTGGCAAAAGGGCCTCGAGCAGGTCGGCTGGAACTCGCTGTACTGGAACAACCACGACCAGCCGCGAATCGTGAGTCGCTGGGGAAACGACAGTGCAGAGCACCGCGTGCAGAGCGCTAAGGCTCTCGGCACGATCCTGCACCTCATGCGTGGCACGCCCTACGTCTATCAGGGCGAAGAAATCGGCATGATCAACCACGGTTTCACGACGCTCGACAAGTACCGCGACCTCGAGACGCTCAACTGGGCGGCAGAAGCCGCCGAGCAGGGCATCCCACTTTCGACCGTGATTAACGCGGTCGGCTACAAGGGTCGCGACAACGCCCGCACGCCCGTGCAATGGGATGAATCTGCCAATGCTGGGTTCACCACTGGTGAACCCTGGATCTCGGTCAACACTAACTACCCCGAGATCAACGCGGCAGCTGCTGTTGCCGACGCCGACTCGGTCTTCCACCACTACCAAAAGCTCATCTCAATGCGTCACGGCATGGATGTTGTGGTCAATGGTTCATTCGACATGCTCTGGATTGAACACGAGCAGCTCTTCGCTTACACGCGTGAGCTGAACGGTCGTGTGCTGACGGTTGTTGCGAATCTCTCGAATGACCAGGTTGTGTTACCTGAGAGAGTTTCAGGCGATGCAGTGCTTGGAGTGAAGAGTGATGTGCTTGCTCCGTGGCAAGCTTTCGTGACGTTGCAGAACTAAAGAGCAGAATTAGTTCATTGCGACGGCTGGATATCCAGCCTTATCGATGGCAGCGATGATCTCATCTTGAGGAATAGAGGCGTCGCTTTCGACGGTCACTGTGCCGCTGGGTAAGTCAACGGAAACAGATGTCACGTGTGCAAGCTCGGACACTTCCTTAGTGACGCTGCCCACACAGTGTTGGCAGGTCATCCCTGTGGCGGTGAATGTTGCTGTTGTCATCGAATACTCCTCATTTGTCAGGCAGGGTTGGCTTCAATAATGCCCATCATTCCTAAATCTTCATGATCGAGAATGTGGCAGTGGTAAACAGCTAGTCCGTCGAATCGGTCGAAATTCATGCGAACCACACTGCGCGAATTTGCGGGAACGTTCACCACATCTTGGTATTCAACATCTGTTACCGAATTGTCCCCGATAGAGAGGACCTGCATCGGCCACACGTGGAGATGGAAAGGGTGATCCATTGTGGTGGAATTCACAATCGTCCACTCTTCCACGGTGCCCAGACTGACCGACGTGTTAATGGTGTCCATGTTGAAGGGTTCACCATTGATAGTGAAGCCGCCATTCATATTTCCCATCCCACCCATCCCGCCCATGCCAGGCATGGCCAGCGTGAAAGTTCGCTCTGCTGCAATCTCACGTGCACGCAGATCCGGACCGGATTGTTGTGGCGGGATTGCCCCAACTGTGGTGGCTTGTGAGCTGCCGGGGATAAAAGTTGCGAGCGGGTAGTTGGAATATTCCTGGGTGGAGGTGCCCATCATCATGGCGTCAGGGTGTGGCACCGTGGTGTAACTCAGGGCTACAGGTTCTGCTCCCATGGTGATGAGGAGGTCCGCCCTGTTGCCTGGAGCGAGGGAGACTTCTGTTATCTGACGAGGAGTGGCAAAGCGACCAGAGTCTTTCCCCAACAGCACAGCTGAGCCACCGGAGAAACTCAGTGACAGATACCGAGACGTGCATGAGTTCACAATTCGCCATCGTTCAACAGCATTTTGCTGAGTTGAATACGAGGGCTGAATTTGTCCGTTGAGCAAAAGTATGTCGCCTTCGCGACCCATCATTTTGCTCATCATGTTTGCGCCTGAGACGTTGCCATCACTCTGGATTGAAATATCTGAGATAACGAGAACACGTTCTGTGGTGACAGGAATCTCTTTAGGGTCCTCAATAACTACTGCACCATAGAGCCCAGCAAATACCTGATCAGCGGCCATGCCGTGATGATGCGGGTGATACCAATAGGGGCCGGCAGGGTGATTCTTCTCAAGAACGTATTCATAAGTGAACGTTTCACCGTTGGCGATGTGAACAAATACGTTGTCACTATTGCCTGAAGGTGAGACGTGGAAACCGTGCATGTGCAGGTTCGTGGGCTCGCCAAGGTTGTTCGTGAAATTCACCGTAATCACGTCACCAGGTTTCACCATCAAGGTGGGGCCGGGGGTTGTGCCGTTGTAGGTCTTTAGCCGGGCAGCTTTCCCTGCAATGGTGACCTCGGTATAGGCAGCAACGAGATCCACGGTGAGCGTGCCGCCGGAACTGCGCAGAATCTCTGGCTCTCTTCCAGAGCCGGGCACTGAGTCGTTTTCTGGTGCACCAGCAATATTTTGCCCCACGGTGGTTCCCAGCCAATAGCCACCGCCAAGTACTGCGAGCGCTCCAACCGTAGTTCCACCGGCGATAAGCATTGTTCGGCGAGAAATGCCTGTTTCGGAACTACTCATCACAGTGCCGCCAGCATCTGCTTCATCTTCTCGATTTCAGCGGTTTGGCTGGTTACAATGTTGCCACCCAGTTCTTTGGCTTCGGCATTGGTTGACCCGGTAATCATCTGGGCCATTTCAATGGCCCCTTCGTGGTGGGCAATCATGCCTTCGAGATAGAGCTTGTCGAAGTCAGCGCCCTGTGCATTGTCGAGTGCGGTCATTTGTTCGTCAGAGAGCATGCCACCCATGCCCATGTCGTGACCCATTTCCATACCGGCACCAGAAGACTTAATCCATGTCGTCATCTGCTTGATCTCAGGAGCTTGAGCATCTTTGATCTGCTTGGCCAGGGCTAGGACCTCAGGCTTGGTGGTGTGGGTCTCAGCAAGGGTGGACATGTCCACGGCTTGCTGGTGGTGAGGAATCATCATCTGCGCGAACATGATGTCGGTTCCCGAGAAGTCTGAGGCACTCTGGTTGTTGTCCATCATGGAGTTATTCATCATGCCGTTTGAGTCGGAATTGGTTCCACCCGAATTGATGGTGCATCCAGTGAAAGTGAGCGCTCCCGCGAGAGAGAGGGCAGCGATTCCAGCGATACGGTATTTCTTTTCAAACATTGTGTTGTTCCTTTACGTCAATAAAAAAGTGTGTGTACTTTTGTCTGCGCTGGCAACGGACGTCGCCGACGCGCGGTGACGTGTGGCTTATGTTCGAGAAATACAAAGTGTGTTGAGATTGACTTGGCTCGGCGGCCTGGCTCGTGCCTGTCCAAGCCGAGAAAGTTTCTTATGGATTGGTTCAGGCACAGCAATCACAAACCTTCGAGCAAGCACTTGTGTGTAATAGCGCAAGCCAAGAAATGTCAGCAGGCTGAGTCCAGCAGTAATCATGATGGTACCCAAGATGTTTGCTGTCTCAGCATTCTGGTTTGTTCCCACTGCAACGAGAGTCTTCGATTCTGAGGTATCCATGTTCATCACTTCAGGTGCAATATCTGAAGACATATTCATGACAGTGCCATCACCCATGATGTGACTCATGTGTGGAGCGGAAGCTGCACCAAGGGCCGAGACGCACACAGCATGAAATACAGGCGCCAAGCCAAAAAGGAACGCCACAGTCACCATGGCGAAAATCGCGGGTAAACCTGCATGACGTTTCATAGTCCACATTGTTACAGAACAACCTATGAACCAGCTAGGAATCGATTCCGGCTAGTGGCCTTCGAGGTCTTCAGGCTCCTTGACCTTGTCCAGGTTGAACCAGGGCAGCATCACGTGGACCACGGGCCCAATGGCAAATGCATATAGAACTGTTCCTACCCCAACGGTTCCGCCCATGACCCAGCCCAGTCCCAGAACAACCACTTCAATAGCTGTTCGGACAATCCACAAGGGGCGCTGAGTAATACGAACAAGTCCCGTCATCAGGCCATCTCGAGGACCAGGACCTAAGCCGCCACCGATATACATCGAGATGCCCAGACCATTAATCAAGATGGCGACGATGAAGTAACCCAAGCCCCACCAGAAGTCTGGAGCCTTCGGAATCAGGGTAATAAAGAAGTCAATGGACAGGCCAATGGTGATGGCATTCAGAATTGTTCCGATTCCGAGCTTCTGCTTGAGAAAGATCCAGAGGAACATCACGGCGAAGCCGACAATGACCACCACGAGACCGATGGAGACTCCGGTTGCCTTGGATAAACCAAGGTGGAACGCATCCCACGGGTCCAAGCCAATTGCTGCTTGAAGCATGATGGCAAAAGCGAAGCCGCAGACGATCAGCCCGATCTCAACCAGGATCACGCGCTTCCACAATGGGGCACCCGTGCGGGGCACCTCAAAGATGGCGTTGAGGATTTTCACTTAGCCAAGCATTCGGCTAATGAGTTCTCGATAGCGATCTGCAGTGCGCTCGACAATGTCGGCTGGGAGGACGGGAGGGGTGCCGGTCTTGTCCCAGTTCGCAGA
>NZ_CAKZII010000031.1 GCF_936931525.1 uncultured Aurantimicrobium sp. | reverse complement strand
GCTGCACAAGGAGAAATCCACGGTGTGGCCCTCACCGGTAAAGAATTTATTCTTGCTGCTGGCGCTGACCTCAGCCGCGTCGGTGAAGTCCCCAGCAAGGCAATGGCTGTCAAGCTTGCACAGCTTGGGCACCGAGCATTAGGTCGGTTGGGCGAGTTGGGCGTTCCTTCATTCGTCTTCATTAATGGTCTTGCTTTAGGTGGCGGTCTTGAAGTGGCGTTGAATGCGGACTATCGAACTGTCGATGCCAACGTCAGCGCAATTGCTCTTCCTGAGGTCTTCCTCGGACTCATTCCAGGATGGGGCGGGGCATACTTGCTCCCCAACCTGATCGGAATTGAGAACGCGCTCAAGGTCATTATCGAAAACCCTCTCAAGAACAACCGGATGCTCAATGCTTCTGTGGCGTTTGAGCTCGGAATTGCTGATGCCATGTTTGGCTCTGCGCGGTTCTTAGAAGAATCAATTATGTGGGCAGACTCTGTCCTCAGCGGCCACCAGCCACACCGCCCCAACCAGCCTGGCAAGATTGAGCGCCTAGCGAAGTGGAATTTGGCAGTCAACATTGCCAAAAAGAGCGTCGAGGACAAGCTCGGTACCGTAGCAAAGTCTCCATATGTTGCTCTTGAATTGCTCGAACAAGCAAGGAAAGTCGACAAAGAAGCAGCCTTTGCTCGCGAGGATGAAGCTATCGCTTCACTGATCGTAGGAGATCAATTCCAGGCTTCGATGTATGCCTTTGATCTAGTTCAGAAGCGAGCAAAGAAGCCAGCTGGCGCACCGGATCCCAAACTTGCACGTCCTGTGGGCAAGGTGGGAGTAATCGGCGCTGGGTTGATGGCACGACAGTTTGCTTTGCTTTTTGTACGTAAGCTCAAGGTCCCTGTTGTCCTCACCGACATCAACCAGGAGAAGCTCGACGAAGCACTGTTATACATCCACGCAGAGATTCAATCCATGCATGACAAGGGACGCATCTCCTCAGACGAAAACCAACGCCTCCAAGCACTGGTTAGTGGCACAACTAACCCAGCAGCATTCTCGGATGCCGATTGGGTCATTGAAGCCGTTTTCGAAGAGCTCAGCGTGAAACAAGATGTGTTTGCCAATATCGAGCAATACATCGCTGAGGACGCCATTCTCGCCACCAACACGTCAAGCTTGTCGGTACAGGACATTGGTGCCAAGCTAGCTCACCCCGAACGTTTGGTCGGTTTCCACTTCTTCAACCCTGTTGCAGTAATGCCATTGGTTGAAGTGGTCAACGCTCCTCAGACCAATGAGGTCGCACTAGCCACAGCGATGGATACTGCTAAGAAACTCGGAAAGACAGCTGTCATTACCTCTGACTCCCCTGGTTTCGTAGTGAATAGATTGCTCGCTCGTTTACTGGGCGAAGCAATGCACGCAGTTGATACTGGAACACCCTTCAAGACAGTCGATGAGTCTGTCGCTTCGTTCGGAATGCCCATGGCGCCGTTCGAACTGCTCGATTTAGTGGGGCTCAAAGTGGGTGCACACGTTCTAGATACCCACCATGCAGCATTCCCTGACCGCTTCTTCCGCAGTGACAATCTTCACAAGCTTGCGGAACACGGTTCGATCATTGTTCGTGGCCGCACAGGCAAGATAACTGGCTATGACCGAGGGGCCGAAGCCATTGTCAAGGGTGGAACCTCCCCCATGACTTCGGAACAGATTCGTTTACGTATCGAGGATGGTCTGGCTGATGAAATCCATCGCATGCTTGAAGAAAACGTCGTCACAGCTGCTGAAGATATTGACTTGTGCATGATTATGGGCGCTGGTTGGCCATTCCAGATGGGCGGGGCAACACCGTTCCTCGACCGCATTGGGGCTAGCCAGAGAGTATTTGGTGGAACATTCCACAACCCGCTCATTGCGGGAACCTCGAACTAGAAGCTAGTCAGCTCGAAGAGAGTCGGAAACGTTTGACTCTTCAGGCAGGGGCCTCGCCACGGGAATTTTACTTCCGAGTACCTGAGCAACGACATCACGTGCGATGTCTTGTGCAGTGAGACCAGCTTCGGCAAGAATTTCTTCACGTGTGGCGTGATCAATGAATTCATCGGGAAGTCCGAGTTCATCGACAGCGGTGTCAACACCTGCGCTGCGCAGATCCTGGCGGATACGTGTTCCAATGCCACCCACTCGAACACCATCTTCAAGGGTGATAACTAGGCGGTGATCACGAGCCATCTCGATGATGCTGGTGGGAACAGGAACAACCCATCGTGGGTCGACAACTGTTGCACCAATCCCCTGCTGGGCAAGACGTGCTGCAACTTCTAGACCCAGTTGAGCAAATGCACCGATCGCGACGATAAGAACATCTTTGTGGGCTGCCTCGAGCAGGACATCCACACCATCGTCACAACGACGAACAGCTTCGATATCGGTCGCTACAGTGCCCTTGGGGAAGCGAATAACAGTTGGTGCATCATTGACTGCTAAAGCCTCTGCAAGCTCCTCACGCAGGCGCGTAGCGTCTCGAGGAGCAGCTAGGCGAATATGAGGGACAACTTGCAACAAAGCAAGATCCCACACGCCGTGATGGCTTGGACCATCGGGGCCGGTCACACCTGAACGGTCGAGAACGAAAGTCACGCCAGCCTTGTGAAGTGCAACGTCCATCAACACTTGGTCGAAAGCACGATTCACAAAGGTGGCATAAATGGCAACAACCGGGTGCATTCCACCAAAAGCAAGGCCCGCAGCAGAGGTCACTGCATGCTGTTCTGCAATTCCCACATCAATGATGCGCTCAGGGAAGCGCTCGAGCATCTTGTGAAGACCTGTAGGTCGCAACATTGCAGCGGTTATGGCAACAATTTTCTTGTTGTGCTCTGCTTGTGCAACGAGTTCGTCACCAAAGACATCCGTCCATCCAACAGAAGTTGAACTACTCAGTGCTTTACCTGTTGCAGGGTCGATCTTTCCCACCGCGTGGAACTGGTCATCGAGGTCACGGCGTGCAGGTTCGTAGCCCTTACCCTTTTCGGTAATGGCATGAACTATGACAGGAGCCCCGTAGCTCTTCGCTTGACGAAGAACTGCCTCCATCGCCTTGACGTCATGGCCATTGACGGGGCCAAGGTATTTGATATCGAGGTTGGCGTAGAGGTCTTGATTGTTGGTGAAGCGGCTCAAGAAGCCGTGAACACCGCCACGCACACCGCGATAAAAAGCCCGTGCGTAAGGGCCCATCTTGGCGAAAAAGCGAGAACTACTAAAGTGCAGGTTGCGATACCCCTTGCGCGTGCGCACACTGTCCAAGAAGCGTGCCATGCCACCAATAGTGGGAGCGTAACTGCGTCCGTTGTCATTGACAACGATGATGAGGTTGCGGGCATTGTCGTGACTGATGTTGTTGAGTGCTTCCCAGGTCATTCCGCCAGTGAGAGCGCCATCACCCACAACCGCAATGACATGTCGGTCTTTTTGACCCGACATCGAATACGCCCTGGAAATGCCGTCAGCCCAAGAAAGTGAGCTTGATGCATGAGAACTCTCCACAATGTCGTGAATAGATTCTGAGCGCTGTGGGTAGCCGGCAAGGCCTCCCTTTTCACGCAACTTGGAGAAGTCTTGACGACCTGTCAGAAGTTTGTGCACATAGGACTGATGTCCAGTGTCAAAGACAATCGAATCCTTGGGTGAATCAAAGACACGGTGAATAGCAATAGTCATTTCGACCACGCCGAGATTGGGGCCGAGGTGCCCGCCAGAGCGGGCAACCTCGCGCACCAAGAATTCACGGATTTCTCCGGAAAGCTCAATCAGCTGATCGTTAGTGAGCTTGTCGAGGTCACGTGGACCGTGAACAGTCTCAAGAATTGCCATGGCTCGAGTCTATGAGGAAACGAACCAGTTTGTGCTGTGAATTCGTCGACTAAGCGACGAGCGAACGCAGCACGTACTGGAGGATTCCACCGTTGCGGTAGTAGTCAGCTTCACCTGGGGTGTCGATGCGCACTACTGCGTCAAACTCGATGGTCTGCTTTCCTGCAGGAGAGTTCTCCGAAGGAGTAGCAGTCACACGAACAGTCTTGGGGGTAACACCCTTGTTGAGCTCTTCAACGCCAGAGATCGAGATGATCTCAGTACCATCGAGACCCAGGGTCTCCCAGCTCTGACCTGCAGGGAACTGCAGAGGAAGAACACCCATACCAATGAGGTTAGAGCGGTGAATACGCTCGAAGCTCTCAGTGATAACAGCCTTCACGCCCAGCAGAGCGGTTCCCTTTGCAGCCCAGTCACGCGATGAACCGGAACCATATTCCTTGCCACCGAAGATGACGAGAGGAGTTCCAGCTGCCTGGTAGTTTGCACTGGCGTCGTAGATGAAGGACTGAGGGCCATCTGCCTGAGTGAAGTCGCGAGTGTAACCACCCTCAACACCGTCCAGGAGCTGGTTCTTCAGACGAATGTTCGCGAATGTGCCGCGAATCATTACTTCGTGGTTTCCACGACGAGATCCATAAGAGTTGTAGTCACCGCGAGCAACACCGTGCTGATCGAGGTAGACAGCCGCAGGGGTGCCAGCCTTGATGTTTCCAGCAGGTGAGATGTGGTCAGTGGTCACTGAGTCACCCAGAGTTGCCAGCACGCGAGCACCAGCAATATCGGTGACAGGAGTGGTCTCCTTCTTCATGCCGTCGAAGTATGGAGGCTTGCGCACGTAGGTGGACTTAGTGTCCCACTCGAAGGTTGCACCGGTTGGGGTGGGCAGGTTCTGCCAGCGCGCATCACCGTTGAATACAGAGGAGTACTCGTGGTCGAACATGGCAGTGTCAATGGACTCGCCAATGACCTTCTCTACCTCAGCGGTGTCAGGCCAGATGTCCTTGAGGAAGACAGGGTTACCGTCGGAACCAGTTCCGAGAGCGTCCTTTTCGAAGTCAAAGTCCATCGAACCAGCCAGAGCATAAGCAATGACGAGAGGAGGGCTTGCCAGGTAGTTCATCTTCACGTCGGGGCTAATACGGCCTTCGAAGTTACGGTTACCCGAGAGAACAGCGGTCACAGCGAGGTCGTTGTGGTTGATTGCTGCAGAAATCTCGTCCTTGAGGGGACCAGAGTTACCAATGCAGGTCATGCAGCCGTAACCAACGGGGTAGAAACCGAGCTCGTCGAGGTAAGGAGTAACTCCTGCCTTCTCGTAGTAGTCGGTCACTACCTTGGATCCAGGAGACAGGGTGGTCTTGACCCATGGCTTCGACTTCAGGCCCTTCTTCACAGCGTTGCGAGCAAGAAGACCTGCAGCAAGCATGACCGAAGGGTTAGAGGTGTTGGTGCAGGAAGTGATGGCTGCAATGGTGACAGCACCATTCTTCAGCTCAAACTCTTCTCCCCCATCAACGCTGACCTTGACTGCGTCACCGTGGGTGTAGTTCTTGACGTCTTCTGCGAACTGGGTCTGTGCCTTCGACAGCTCAATGCGGTCCTGTGGACGCTTGGGGCCAGAGATGGAAGGAACAACAGTCGAGAGGTCGAGTTCCATGTACTCCGAGAAGTTGGGCTCGTTGCTGGGGTCAAACCACAGGCCCTGTGCCTTGGAGTATGCCTCAACGAGAGCAACCTGCTCAGCCGAGCGACCGGTCAGACGCAGGTAGTCCAAGGTGACATTGTCGACAGGGAACATTGCAGCGGTTGAACCGAACTCTGGGCTCATGTTTCCGATGGTGGCACGGTTAGCCAGAGGAACAGAAGAAACACCAGGACCGTAGAACTCTACGAACTTGCCCACAACGCCCTGCTTACGCAGCATCTGGGTAATGGTGAGAACGACGTCGGTTGCTGTTACACCGGTGGGGATCGAGCCAGAAAGCTTGAAACCAACAACCTTAGGAATAAGCATGGAGACGGGCTGACCGAGCATTGCTGCCTCAGCCTCAATACCACCAACACCCCAACCAAGTACACCGAGGCCGTTGACCATGGTGGTGTGAGAGTCGGTACCTACACAGGTGTCAGGGTAAGCCTGAAGAACACCAGCAACTTCGCGAGCCATCGTGACGCGAGCAAGGTACTCAATGTTGACCTGGTGGACGATACCGGTTCCAGGGGGAACAACCTTGAAGTCATCAAACGCGGTCTGGCCCCAGCGGAGGAACTGGTAACGCTCGCCGTTGCGCTCGTATTCGATTTCAACGTTCTGCTCAAGAGCATCTGCTGAACCGTAAAGGTCTGCAATAACTGAGTGGTCAATGACGAGCTCTGCAGGAGCAAGAGGGTTGATCTTGGTGGGGTCGCCACCGAGCTCGGTTACTGCCTCACGCATGGTTGCAAGGTCAACGACACAGGGAACACCAGTGAAGTCCTGCATGATGACGCGAGCAGGGGTGAACTGGATTTCGGTGTCGGGCTCAGCAGAAGGAACCCAGCTGCCCAAGGCCTTGATCTGCTCTGCAGTGACGTTTGCGCCATCCTCAGTGCGCAGAAGGTTCTCGAGGAGAACCTTGAGACTGTAGGGCAACTTGTCGTGTCCCTGAACGGAGTCGAGGCGGAAGATCTCGTAAGACTTTCCTGACACCTCGAGTGTGCTCTTAGCTCCAAAGCTGTTTACTGCCGACACGTGCTGCTCCTCCATTGGGCGTACTACGCAGGTCAAAAAAATGTTGAAATCAAGAAAACAAAAAGTCTCTTGATATCAAGATATATCTTAGTCGGACTTTTTGACAGTTATTTCTTCTGAAAGTGAAGATTTTTCTCGATAGAGCGATCGCACGATCAGCCACGTCAAGGCAAGAACAGGAACGTATAGGGGCAAACCTAAAATCAATTTCGCTGTCGCGAGCCCGGCTACATCGCCTGCCAGATAAAGCGGATACTCAATGCCGAGGCGCAGAGCAAACATTGCCACCCACAACAGGGTGACTCCGGTGTAGACGCGTTTGTGATGACGATTCTTACGCCATGACGTGCCCTCGCTGCGCACGAGACCAATAACCACACCAATAATGGGCCAGCCGACAGCTACTGAAATCAGGAAGACGGTGCCATACACGCCGTTGGTAACCATGCCCACCACGAAGTTGTCCTCAGGCTTGTTGGACATCAACGCAAGTACAGCGGAAATGGCAACGCCAAGCAGACCAACAAGGGCTTGGGTGGCTGCTTGTTTTCGCACGAGGCGATACAACGTAAAGAGAACAGAAGCAGAAACCGATACCCAGATAGCCAACCAAGGATCGAGCGTGAAGGAAAAGACTGCGACAAAGAGAAGTCCCGGAAGGATTGTTTCGACAATGCCGAGTGCTCCACCCATGGCATTCCACAGGGGATGTTTACCGTTTGAGCTTCCTCCCAGCTGAGAGGCCAGGCCAGCAATGCCTTGTTTGTCAGACATGATTAGCGCTGCGTAGGAGCAATACCTGCTGCTTGCTCAGGAACCTTCAGTGGCATGAGCTCGCGAGGTGGCATGGGTTGCTGTCCACGAACAACAACGATGTCTTTGAACAGTTCAATCATGCGTGCACCCATTTCAGGGTTAGTCGCTGCAGGACCTGCAATCACACCGCGCAAGAACCAACGAGGGCCATCAACACCAATAAAGCGCACTTCTTGAAAAGTTTGCTTACCGTCGACAAGTGCAGGAACTTTACACAACAACTCTGGCCCTAGTTCAGAGAGAGTGTCCTCAACAGAACCACCCTGAGTAGAAATCTGTTCAGTGAGCTGTGAACGAACCTCGTGCCACAAACCTTGCGAACGCGTAGACGCAAATGCTTGGACCTGAAGTGTGGAACCTTGGTAATCCATTGCTACTGCAACGACACGACCGGAGCCTTCTTCAACTTCCAAACGGAGGTTGAGTCCTTCGCGGGGAACTAGTTTGAGCGCACCTAAATCGACGTAGGGTCGAACACCACTGACTTCAGATTCGTCGAAGGGACCAGTGGTTTCACGATCTGCTGGTGCGCTTTTGGCGTCGGAAATAGGACCTGACATGTTTAGTTTCCTTTTCGTGCTGAAAGTCCAGTGGAACCAAAACCAGAATCGCCACGTTCACTTACTGGAAGTTTCTCAACTGGGATGAAACGAGCTTGAGTGACAGGCATCACAATCATCTGAGCAATACGATCGCCCACGGCAATGTCAAAAGGCTGTGAAGAATCGGTGTTCAAAAGAGTGACTTTAATCTCCCCGCGGTAGCCAGCATCAACAGTGCCTGGTGAATTCACCACAGTGATTCCGTGCTTAGAAGCCAATCCCGAGCGTGGAACAACGAACGCAACGTAGCCAGCTGGAAGAGCAATGGAAACACCTGTTCCAACTGTTGCACGCTCTCCAGGAGCAAGTGTCAGTGCTTCGGAAGAAGAAAGATCCGCCCCTGCATCTCCGGGATGAGAGTAACTGGGAACGTTCTGAGCAGAGATAAGAACTTCAACTGTTTCGGCCACGTGTCGAGGTTAGTCCAAAATCAGTGGTCGAATAGAGGTATGACGACGTTTCGTGAAGTTTTGCGCCCATCGTGGTGGATGTATGTCATTGCGGCATTCATGATTCCTACGACGATCTTGGTGATGGCCCCGATAGATTTCACCCTTGGTGTCATTCTTTCGATCGTGATTTACGCGGCAATCGTGATACCTATGTTCGCCACGTCGCCCACCATCACTCTCACCGAAACAGAACTTCGCGTGGGTAAGGCACATATCAACCGCGAATTCATTGGTTCGGTTAGTGCCTATTCCGGAAACTACGCTGTAGCGGCGCGTGGCCCCGAACTTGATGCCCGCGCATGGATCTTCCTCCGCGGATGGGTGAACCCTGTGGTCCGGGTGGACATCACAGACCCCAACGACCCCACTCCCTATTGGCTTTTCTCTACTCGCAAGCCAGAAGAACTGGTTGCTGCATTGCGCTCTGGAAGAGATAAGAAGTAGCGCTTAAAACACACATGGCCAGCTTTTCAGCTGGCCATGTGGTGTTTAAGTCTTAGAAAGCGCATTCCTTACAAACAGGACCAAGCTTTTCTTCGTGGTCCACCTGGGAACGGTGCTTGACCAGGAAGCAGCTCACACAGGTGAATTCATCATCCTGAGGAGGGAGCACGACAACGTCGAGTTCCATGTCAGAGAGATCTGCACCTGCAAGTTCAAAACCACCAGGGTTGTCTGCGTCTTCTGAATCAACGGCACCAGAGAGCTTGTCGGGGACTCGTTCTTTGAGTGCTTCGATCGATTCAGTGTCGTCGTTATCTGTTTTGCGGGGTGCGTCGTAGTCAGTTGCCATCTTGAAGATCCAATTCGTCACGTCACCGGCGTTGAAATGCTCCGGCGCGGACAGTTTGCCCCATTGAGCTCAGAAACACAAAAACCTGACAGGGCGTGTTGCTAGAGAGAAGCAATTACCTCGGCACGCGCACGCCTTACGAGGCATCTTCACCATTTAGTGGAATTCTCTAGTCAACAGAATTTGGCCAAGGAGCACCCTGTTATGCGCGAACTCAAAGTCACCGATGTCGATGGCGCGACCCTCGTTGTCACTGACGATGAAGGAAATGAATTCAGAGTTCCTGTTGATGAGACCTCGCTGCGTCGACTTCGTCACAGCCGCACCACAGAAGACGGCCCTCGCGTTTCTCCGAAAGACATTCAGTCTCACCTTCGTGCAGGACTTTCTAACGATGAAATCTCTGCACTTACAGGAGCTTCGTTAGATCTCATTCAGCGATTTGAAACCCCTGTTCTCGCTGAACGCGAGTTCATCATCACCTCTGCTTTGTCCGTGCCCACACAGACCACCGTAGAAACAGACACGGGAAGCCTCAGTACTGCTTTTGGCACCGTCATCACCCAGCGTCTACACAGCCTCAATGCGACAGCAGAACGCTGGGCAACGTGGAAAGAAGAAACTGGCTCGTGGGTGGTCAAACTGGAGTTCACAGCTAACGCCATTGAGCATGATGCGAGATGGTCATTTGAACCTCGCAAGAGGACCTTGACTCCTGTCAATAGTGATGCCACAACACTTTCTCAACGAGGCGAGCTCAGCACTGGTCTTATTCCTAAGTTGCGCGCTGTTGGTGTTGACTCGGCAGACACACTTGTCGTTGAACCTCTCCCCGCATCAATGACTGCCCCTGTGGTGTCAGCGGTCCCTGAAACTTCTGCAGCTCCTGCGGCTGAGGAGACTCGCGAACACAGCCCCACTGCAGATCTTTTAGAAGCATTACGCAAGCGCCGTAATGACCGAGAGACGACTCCAGCCTGGCTCAAAGACGAGGTCAGTGCAGTAACTGATTCTCTAGAAGTTGTTTCAGAGGACACCGTTATTGGCGGGGAAACAGTCGAATTCGACGCGACTCTTTCTTTCACAGAACCGTTCGATATGAACGTTTCGGAAGAAGCCCCCACTGTCACTCCTGAATCAAAGAATGATTCTAAGCAGGTCGGTAAAAACGGTCGACCTTCGATGCCGTCATGGGATGACATTGTCTTCGGAACACGTTCCGATGACGACCCAGCCTAATTAGGCAAAAGCCCCTAGGCGTATTCCGGGGATCGAGAGCTCAATTGCCGAGACTCCCCCGTGTTGCCCAATCATGTTTCGCCCCTTGAGTAAGTGGTCGCGTTCGTCGTAGAACGCGACGTCCTTCTTTGCAAGTACGAAGATGTCACCGAGACGTGAAAGAACGGCCGTATCAACCACTCCATAAAGCCCGGATTCAAGTACCTCATCTTTACTGAGAACCCACGCAAGCTCTGACCAATCTCTCCGCCACACGGTCAACGCAGCAGCCCGATCATTGACGGTCGCTTCCTCAGAGAAGTACAACTGAAGACAACGAGGTTCACCGCCTACCTCTGAGATATGTTCCATATGTTCGAGATCAGTTCCATAAAGAAAATGTTTCGACGCAGGAATATCGAGCACGCCATGGTCGGCTGTCACAATCATTCCCGCGTCGGTCGGAAGCTGTTCACTGAGGGTTTTGAGTGCACCATCAACTGATTCCAACGAAGCGGCCCATTCAGGGCTATTAACTCCCTTATTGTGAGCTAACTCGTCAAGTTCAGAGATGTAGAGAATGACGAGGTGTTTGCCTGGTTGTTTGAGAGTGCTGAGCACGGCCTGAACACGCTCATCCAAGGTCTTCGAACTGAGCTGAACTGCACCTGCGTGGATAACCTTCGTCAACGGGGTATCTGCAAAGCGTGGATGAGCAACAACCGTTGGAGTGATGCCGTTTTCTTGAGCACGTGAATATAACGGTTGTCGAGTAATCCACGCTGAGGGCTCAGGAAATACACCCAGACCGGTCAACAGGTTGACGACATCTCCAGATTCAGGGTTTCTTACTTTGTAACCCGTCATTCCGTGTTGGCCTGGGGTTGTTCCCGTTGTCAAAGAAGCAAGTGCCGCAGCAGTCGTGCTGGGAAATACGGTGGTGAGAGATGTTTCTGAAGTGGAATGCCTACCCAGAAAGCGCGCATGAGCTGATGCCGAAGCGAGATTCTGAGAACCCAAACCATCAACTAAGACCACAACTGCAGACTGGGCTGCAGGGAGCTCTAACCTGTTGGGCATTTCTTGCATTCCAAGGCTTGCTAAGCAACTTGGCAACACGTCGGCAAGGCTCAACTGCGCGGAATTCAGGCTCGGTAACATGATGGACATCGACGTCAGTCTGCCATAGTTGCGCGGTTTGCCAGTTATGTCTGCTGTGTCTTATGCGTAACGAAAGATCACAGATATGGCCACCTCCACACCCGCGAACGACGCTGTCGAACGTATCGAAGACATTGATGTCTCGACAGAGATGCGGGACTCGTTTCTGGAGTACGCCTATTCCGTGATTTATTCTCGTGCTCTCCCTGATGCACGTGATGGTCTGAAGCCCGTGCAACGACGCATCTTGTTCATGATGAGCGAGATGGGTTTACGTCCCGATAAAGGCCACGTGAAGTCCGCTCGTGTTGTTGGTGAAGTGATGGGAAAGCTTCACCCCCACGGTGATGCTTCTATTTATGACGCACTCGTGCGTTTGGCTCAAGACTTCTCTCTGCGCCTGCCCCTGATTGACGGGCATGGAAACTTTGGCTCGCTCGATGACGGCCCTGCTGCTGCTCGATATACCGAAGCACGACTTGCTGCATCAGCTCTCGCCATGACAGCGAACCTGGATGAGGATGTTGTCGATTTCGTTCCCAACTACGACAACCAGTTCCAGCAGCCTGATGTTTTACCTTCGGCATATCCCAACCTGCTGGTCAACGGCGCGAGCGGTATTGCGGTGGGTATGGCCACCAACATGGCGCCCCACAACCTGATCGAGGTTGTTGAAGCTTCTATCCATCTTCTTCGAAACCCACAGGCTTCGCTGGATGACCTGATGGCTTTCGTTCCCGGCCCTGACCTTCCTTCAGGCGGCGTCATCATGGGTCTAGATGGTATTCGAGAGGCATACGAGACAGGCCGTGGCTCGTTCAAGACACGTGCTCGCGTGACTATCGGCAGTATTTCCCCTCGAAAAATGGGAATTACTGTCACAGAATTGCCTTACTTGGTGGGTCCTGAAAAGGTCATCGACAAAATCAAGGATGGCGTTACCAGTAAAAAGCTCAACGGCATCTCCAACGTCATTGACCTCACAGATCGCCACCATGGCCTTAAGCTCGTGATTGAAATCAAGACCGGCTTCGATCCCGAAGCAGTACTTGAACAGCTCTATCGCTACACCCCGCTCGAAGACTCCTTCAGCATCAACAACGTCGCGCTCGTCAACGGTGGTCCACAGACCATGGGACTTCGCGAGATGCTGACTGTGTATGTCGAGCACCGCAAGCTCGTAGTTCAGCGACGCTCTCAACACCGCCTTGCCAAGCGCCAGGAACGACTCCACCTCGTAGATGGCTTGCTTGTGGCCATCATGGACATCGACGAAGTAATTCAACTCATCCGCCAAAGTGACGACACTGAACAAGCTCGCGCACGCCTGATGGACGTTTTTGAGCTCTCGGTTCCTCAAGCCGACTACATTTTGGAACTTCGTTTACGTCGTCTAACGAAGTTCTCGCGCGTTGAACTCGAAGCAGAAGCAGATGCGTTGCGCAAAGAAATTGCAGAACTGGAAACAATCCTGGCCAGCGATAAGAAGCTCATTGACGTTGTGGTCAAGGAACTCACTGAAGTATCCAAGAACCTCGGTACTCCCCGCCGAACTGTCCTCTCAACGTCGACAGTCGCACCTGCAACGACTGCTGCCCGAGCCGCAGCGGCCCAGCCTGAGGCGCTTCAGCTAGAAGACACACCATGTCGAGTATTGCTCTCTGCAAGCGGGCGTTTAGCCCGAGTTGATCTTGAGAATGCAGACGACCCTATTGCCCAGGGAACCCACCGCACAGCCCACGATGGAGTTGTTTCTGACATCACGACCACACGTCGTGGCTTGATCGGGGCTGTGACCAGCCAGGGACGTTTAGTTCACTTCTCCCCCGTCTCACTTCCTGGTGTTCCTGCATCCAGCGTCTCGCTCGCGGCAGCGGTCAATAGCTCCGACTACATCGAACTTGAATCAGGCGAGAAGGTAGTCGGTCTCGTCTCATTAGGCGGCGACACAACGTATGCACTCGGAACAGCCGAAGGTGTGGTCAAGCGCATTCAAGCTGACGCATTCCCCGTGAAGTCAGGAAATGCCATCATCTCGATGAAAGATTCTGATTCCGTAGTGGGCGTAGCACCTGCCAGTGAATCCGATGAGCTCATCTTTGTCACGTCAGATGCACAATTGCTCCACTTCAGCGCTGAAGCTGTTCGTCCCCAAGGTTCAGCTGCAGGCGGTATGGCCGGTATTCGAGTCGCAGACAACGCTCGTGTGATCTACTTCACCGCTGGGCCTGAAGCAGATGCCCAGGTCGTCACCATCTCCACCAGCATGAACACTTTGCTGGGAACAGACGCCGGTCGCGCTAAGGTTTCGCTTTTGACGGAATTCCCCGCCAAGGGTCGTGGCACAGGCGGCGTGAGAGCACAAACCCTCCTTAAGGGCGAAGATGCGTTAGCACTGGCTTGGGTCGGACAGGGAACTCCTCGCGCATCTGCCCTTGATGGCATGCCTCGCGAACTCCCCACTGAGCTTGCTAAGCGCGATGCGTCAGGAACACTGCTCGATGGTGATGTTGCCTTTGTCGGCAACGCAGTGAACTAAAACTAAACGTCGATCCTGTCGCGAGACAGACCTGCGGAGCCTTCAATAATGAAGTCTCGACGTGGTCCGACATCGTTACCCATCAAGAGTTCGAAGACGGTGTCTGCCATTGCTGCATCTTCCACGCGAACGCGTCGCAGTGTGCGAGCGGAGCGATCCATTGTGGTGGTTGCCAATTGGTCGGCATCCATCTCACCCAGACCCTTGTAACGCTGAATAGGTTCTTGATAGCGCTTGCCAGACTTCGCTAAGGCAGCCAAAACCGATTGCAGTTCTGTCTCCGAGTAGGTGTAGATCGTTTCATTCGGCTTGGTGCCGGGATTGAGCACAACCACACGATGCAACGGTGGCACTGCGGCGAACACGCGGCCTGCCTCAATGAGTGGTCGCATGTAGCGGAAGAAGAGAGTCAGCAAAAGAGTTCGAATGTGCGCACCATCGACGTCTGCATCTGACATCAGAATGACTTTGCCATACCTAGCAGCCTCAAGATCGAAGCTGCGGCCAGAACCAGCGCCAATCACCTGAATGATCGAAGCGCATTCCGTGTTGTTAAGCATGTCTGAAACGGACGCTTTTTGAACGTTGAGAATCTTGCCTCGGATAGGAAGCAAAGCTTGATACTCGCTGTTTCTCGCGAGCTTTGCAGTTCCGAGAGCGGAGTCACCCTCAACGATGAAGAGCTCAGACTGTTCAACGTCATTGCTGCGACAATCGACAAGTTTCGCGGGAAGGCTCGAGGTCTCCAGTGCATTCTTTCGACGTTGAGTTTCTTTATGAGTGCGAGCGGAGATTCGACTCTTCATCTCAGAGACGATCTTCTCGAGCAAAAGAGAAGATTGTGTCTTGTCATCACGTTTGGTCGAGGTCAAACGTGCAGCAAGTTGCTTCTGAACCACCGAGGCAACGATGGCCTTGACAGCAGGAGTTCCGAGAACTTCCTTAGTCTGACCTTCGAACTGTGGTTCAGGAACACGGACGGTAACGACCGCCGTCAATCCTGCAAGCACATCGTCTTTCTCAACCTTGTCGTTACCGGCCTTAAGCTTGCGAGAATTCGCATCGACCTGGGCGCGGATGACCTTGAGAAGAGCCTGTTCAAATCCCTGCTGGTGTGTTCCACCCTTGGGAGTGGAAATAATGTTCACAAAACTTTGCATCTCGGTTTCGTAACCGGTTCCCCAGCGCAAAGCGATGTCGACACCACAGCTTCGTTCCACCTCAGTCAAAGCCATGTTTCCATCTGGACCCAGCACCGGAACTGTCTCAGTGAAGTTTCCTTCACCAGTGAGCCGCCAAATGTCCGTTACCGCAGTGTCTGGCGCGAGGAATTCAGCGAATTCACTAATTCCACCACTGAACTTGAAACTAGATTCGAGAACTTCAGGTCCACGTTCATCAGAGATTTTCATCTCTAGGCCTGGAACCAAGAATGCAGTCTGACGTGCGCGGGAGTTGAGATCTTCGGTTTGGAATGAGGCTCCAGGGGTGAAAATCTGCTGATCTGCCCAGTAGCGCACACGCGTTCCAGTTACACCCTTGGCAACCTTTCCCTTGACGGTGAGTGAACTACCGTCTTCAAAAGGAGTGAACGGGTTGTTGGGTGCAATACCTTTGCTGTCGTCAAAGATGCCTGGTTCTCCGCGTCGAAACGACATGGCCCAGATTTTGCCATCACGGTCTACTTCAACATCAAGTCGTTCTGACAATGCGTTTACGACAGAAGCACCCACACCGTGGAGACCACCCGACGCCGCATAAGAACCTGAGCCAAACTTTCCACCAGCATGGAGCTTGGTGAAGACAACCTCAACACCAGTTAGGCCCGTCTTGGGTTCCACATCCACAGGAATTCCTCGTGCTGTGTCACGAACTTCAACACTGTTGTCTTTGTGAAGTTGAATCTCAATGGTGTTTCCGTGACCGCCAAGTGCCTCATCTACAGAGTTATCGATGATCTCCCACAGGCAGTGCATAAGACCACGGGAGTCGGTGGTGCCGATATACATACCGGGTCGCTTACGGACCGCCTCTAAGCCTTCCAGAACGGAAAGATGGCGAGCAGAATACTCAGAAGAACTCACGCGACTCCTCAACTACTTCGTGGCGCTCTTTGACAGTAGTTTGTTGCAGGTCTGAATCATCGGAGGCACGCGTCAGGAACCTGATACGCGGTCAGCGAAATGCCCTGCATTCCGAGCACATTTGTCGGCTCTTCATGGTTATATGTGCTTAGGACTTCATTACGAAGAGGAGCGAAAGATGACAACAGCAATGACTGAAACTGCATCAACCGACGTGGCCTCCGAGCTCACCGGCCTAGACCGCTGTGACAGCTGCGGAGCACAGGCCTACGTTCGCGCCACCATGCCAGCAGGCGGTGTCCTTCTCTTCTGTGCACACCACGCAACCAAGCACCGTGAAAAGCTCACTGGTCTCGGAGCAGACTGGCACGACGAGACGGCAAAGCTTCACGCTGCCAACGATCGTTCAATCTAACAACTGACTTAACGAAGAAGCCCCGATGCATTGCATCGGGGCTTCTTTACATTTCTCGATTTATTCGAGGTAGTCACGCAGCGACTGTGAACGTGAAGGGTGGCGAAGTTTCGCCATCGTCTTCGATTCAATCTGACGGATACGCTCACGAGTCACACCAAAGGTGTCACCGATCTGGTCAAGAGTCTTAGGAATGCCATCGCCCAGGCCAAAGCGCATGCGGATTACGCCTGCTTCGCGCTCAGAGAGGGAATCAAGCAGGGACTCCAGCTGCTTCTGCAGCATGGTGAAACCAACTGCATCTGCAGGAACAACTGCTTCGGTGTCCTCGATGAGGTCTCCAAATTCGCTGTCACCGTCTTCACCCAGGGGTGTGTGAAGCGAAATGGGCTCACGGCCGTACTTCTGAACTTCAACAACCTTTTCAGGAGTCATGTCGAGTTCACGCGAGAGTTCTTCAGGAGTCGGTTCGCGACCAAGATCCTGCAGCATCTGACGCTGAACACGTGCAAGCTTGTTGATGACTTCAACCATGTGCACAGGAATACGAATGGTTCGTGCCTGGTCAGCCATTGCACGGGTAATTGCCTGACGAATCCACCAGGTTGCGTAGGTCGAGAACTTGAAGCCCTTGGTGTAGTCGAACTTCTCAACCGCACGAATCAGACCGAGGTTACCTTCCTGGATAAGGTCCAGGAACTGCATGCCACGACCGGTGTAACGCTTTGCCAAAGAGACAACAAGACGAAGGTTTGCACCCAACAGGTGGCTCTTTGCACGCTGGCCATCACGGGCAACCCAGCGAAGCTCACGCTCAAGCTGCTTCGGGATGCTCTTCTTGGTTGCCAGCTTGTCTTCAGCGAACAGGCCCGCTTCGATACGCAGCGCAAGCTCAACTTCTTCAACAGCGTTGAGAAGTGGGACTTTACCAATTTGCTTGAGGTAGTCCTTGACGGGGTCTGCAGTCGCTCCCGTGATTGCGGTGGAGTAGACAGGAATGTCATCGTCGTCATCAGCCATGGATAGAACGATGGCGCCAGTTGGAAGTGGCTCGTCACTGACAGCAGGACGTGCAGGCTTGTCTTCGTCGTCTTCAAGGACCTCATCATCAGCAACTTCGATGACAACAGCTTCGATTGCGACGTCTGCGACGAGCTCTTCTACATCAACTTCTTCTTCATCGGCATCTGGATCGACTGCCTTAGCTCGTCCACGACCGCGCTTAGGGGCGATTTCTGCCGGAGCCGCTTCTTCGGTGAGAAGCGCATTGGCCATCTTTTCAAGTTCTGCCTTAGTGGGCTTCTTTGCTTTCGCTGCTGGCTTTTCAGCTTCAGCAGCTTTGACAGGAGCCTTTGCAGCAGCTTTAGCTGGTGCCTTCGCGGGGGTTTTGGACTCAGCTTTGGCTACTGGCTTGGCAGCGGCTTTTGCGGGGGCCTTGGCAGGAGCTTTCGCAGGCGCCTTGGCTGCGGCCTTTGCGGGAGCCTTCGCTGCAGCAGCTGTTGCAGCAGGTTTTGCAGTTGCCTTAGCGGGGGCCTTGGTGGCTGGCTTTGCAGCAGCAGTCTTTACTGGAGTCTTAGCAGCAGGCGCCTTTGCAGTGGCCTTAGTAGCAGGTGCTTTAGCAGCAGGTGCCTTGGAAGCAGTCTTTGCTACTGGCTTCGACGCTGCTTTGGGAGCAGCCTTCTCGGTAGTTTTTGCAGGGGTCTTTGGAGCAGAAGCTTTTGCGGCAGGAGCCTTCACAGAGGGAGTACTTTCCGGAGCAGACTCGACAACAGAGGGCTTTGATTTACCGCTAAAGAACGACGCGAGGCGACCTTTGGGCTTTGATGGTGCGTTCTCTGTTGCCATGAGCAGATTTCTCCTGTTCGGGGGCATAACTAGGACCCTTGTCAAGTCCCGTGAAGGGGACAGACTGGGTCCGGTTTCTATTATCGCATGTCGCCAGACTCTTCCGTACCACGACGGTACGCAAGAAATTCTTCAAGTTCCGCGGCTATTTCATCTGCCGTGGGAAGTTCGCCTTCAATATCTGTCAATGGAGACCGAACAGCGTTGTCTTTCATATACGAGTCGTAGCGCTGTTCAAGTGTGTGGACGAGTTTGTTCAGCTCGTCATTTGTTTCAACTTGTTCATCGATTTTGGAGACAAACTCTCTCCCCTCTTCACGCAGTCGATCCGTGGGAAAAATCAGGCCAGTGGCTGAGCTGATGCTTTCCAGTGCTACCAGAGATGCTTGTGGGAACTCTGTATCTGCAAGGTAGTGAGGAACCAAGAGAACAAAACCAGCTACTTCATGTTCAATCTCTTGCAAGCGATATTCCACGAGGTGCATGGCATTGGCGGGAACTTGAGTGTGTGGGCGCCAGACCGAGAACTGCTCAATCAGGTCTGAACGATTACCGCTCACCGTGGTCCCTATGGGGCGGGTGTGTGGCACGGGCATCGGGATGGAGTGCACCCATGTTGTGGTGACGATATCGAAACGTTCCACAAAGTTGAGAACTTCTTTACTGAACGCTTCCCACTTGAAGTCTGGTTCATAGCCTGTAAGGAGGACAAATGGCCGAGACATCTCATCTCGGACGAGATGGAAAGCCAGCATTGGCGGCTCGAAACCAGTTAGGTGGTCCTGGTCAAAGTAGATGATGGGCCGGCGAGCGCGGTAATCCAACAGGGAATCAGCATCAAAGATGGCAATGATCTGAGAATCCATCGTGTCCACGATGTAGTCGGTAAAGCCGGTAACCGCTGAACCTGAATCAGCGAAACCTGTGAGCCCAGCCACCATCGGTAAACCTCGAGGGACTGCAGCTGCATCCATCACGAAGTGGAGCAAGCTCTCGCGTTCAGGCATAGCCCCAGTCTACGTTCGCTTTTCTGGTGCTTTGTACGCGTGGGAGAAGCCTGTGTAAACAGTGAGAACCTAGGGTGAAAACGTGAGTATTCCTTCATTGACACAGGTTGTTCGTCCCTCGGCAAAAGCTTTTGTAGTTCTGGGCGCTGTCTCAGATAAGAAGGGGGTAAGAATTGTCTCTTCACGGGAAACCTCGAAACTAGCCAAACTCGCAGCATCTCTCGAGATCACTGGAACTTCAGATTCCTTCACCACTGTGATTGATCCTGAACACCCCACCACAGTTGTGGGAATCGTCGGCCTTGGCTCAGAGCCGCTCAGCCCAAACAGTTACCGCTATGCCGCTGCTGTTGCTACCCGCAAGCTTGCAGGTCACGCGGTCGTGGCATTTGATCTGGGAGCAACGGATGCTGCGTCTGTCCAGGCAGTTGCCGAAGGTGCTGCTCTCGGCGCGTATTCCTACAACGAATACAAGACCACGCCCGAAAAGAAGACTCCTGTCGAACAAGTTGAAATTGTTGCGGACAAGAAAATAACTGTTGATCTTTCAAAATCTGCCATCACAGCTCAAGCACTTTCGCTGGTCAAGGACCTGGTCAATACTCCCCCGAACGATCTATACCCAGCTACTTTCGTTGAGCACACTCTCACTGCCATCAAGGGATTACCGATCAAGTCCACTGTCTGGGACGAAAAGGCCCTGGCCAAGGATGGTTTCGGTGGGATTGTGGGCGTAGGCAAGGGATCTTCACGTCCTCCACGTTTGGTCAAGCTTGTTTATGCCCCCAAGAAAGCAAAGAAGCACATCGCCATTGTGGGCAAGGGCATCACCTTCGATACTGGTGGACTGTCGCTGAAGACTGGCGCAGGCATGATCGGTATGAAATACGACATGACTGGAGCAGCTTCAACGTTGGCCATCATCACAGCTGCGGCCAAGCTCAAACTCAACGTCAACATCACAGCGTGGCTGTGTCTTGCCGAGAACATGCCTTCCAGCACAGCCACCCGCCCCAATGATGTACTAACCATTCACGGTGGAAAGACAGTTGAAGTTCTCAATACTGACGCTGAAGGACGACTAGTTCTCGCAGATGGCCTTGTTGCTGCAAGCAAGGAATTTCCAGACGTCATCTTCGACATCGCCACTCTGACAGGCGCAGCTACAACTGCTTTAGGTACCCGCTACACCGGCGTCATGGGAGATGCTGACACTATTTCCCACCTCGTGGAACTCGGTCAGGCTGCAGGAGAAAACTTCTGGCACATGCCTCTTCCTGAAGAACTACGTGCTTACTTGAACTCTGATGTGGCAGATATTGCCAACGTCAAGCCTGGGAACACGGCAGGTGGAATGCTTGTCGGGGCTACTTTCCTCAAAGATTTTGTAGGTAAGACCTCAGATAAGCCAGATGCCCCACAGATCCCTTGGGTTCACCTAGATATTGCCAACACGGCAAACAATGCAGGTGGCGCATATGGCTACACCAGCGCTGGTCCAACCGGCGTTGCTGTACGCACCCTGATTAACCTCGCAGAGACATACGCCACGGCGTAGTAGTCTCGTAAAGGTTAACTTCACTGTAAGTAACGCAGATTTTTGCGTCTCACTGGCGCAAACACCCTCTCAAAAGGAGCAGAAACGTGGCTGAACTCAACTTTGACCTCGTCGTACTCGGCGGCGGAAGTGGTGGCTACTCTGCCGCCATTCGTGCCAGCGAACTCGGCATGAACGTCGCCCTCATCGAAAAGAACAAGCTGGGTGGTACCTGCCTCCACGTGGGATGTATTCCCACCAAGGCCATGCTTCACGCAGCTGAGGTTGCCGACAATGCCCGCGAAGCACACGAATGCGGCATCAACGCCACCTTCAACGGTGTGGACATGGATCGTGTCAACGCATTCCGCGAAGACATCATTTCAAAGAAGTACAAGGGTCTTGGCGGCCTTATCAAGGCTCGTGGCATCACCGTCATCGAAGGCGAAGGACGCCTCGTCTCCCCCAATACTGTTGCTGTTGGCGCTGACACCATTGTGGGCAAGAACGTTGTTCTCGCCACTGGTTCTTACTCTCGTTCACTTCCCGGCCTCGAAATCGGCGGACGTGTTATCACCAGCGAGCACGCACTTCAGATGAACTACGTTCCCAACAAGGTTGCCATTCTTGGTGGCGGTGTTATTGGTGTTGAGTTCGCTTCTGTCTGGAAGAGCTTCGGCGCCGAGGTTGTCATCATTGAGGGCCTTCCTCACCTCGTTCCCAATGAAGAAGAAAGCATCTCCAAGGCTCTTGAGCGTGCTTACCGTAAGCGCGGAATCGACTACAAGCTCGGCGTTCGCTTCCAGGGCGTAACCCAGAGTGACTCTGGTGTTGTCATCACTCTCGAAAGCGGCGAGACCGTTGAAGCAGATCTCCTCCTCGTTGCTGTAGGCCGTGGCCCCGCAACCGCAGGTTGTGGCTTCGAAGAGGTCGGCATCACCATGGATCGTGGTTTTGTCATCACTAACGAACGCCTCGCAACCAACATTCCTGGGGTTTACGCAGTCGGCGACATCGTTCCTGGTCTTCAGCTGGCTCACCGCGGTTACCAGCAGGGCTTCTTCGTTGCCGAAGAAATCGCTGGCCTGAACCCTGTCGTAATCAGCGACATCAACATTCCTAAGGTGACCTATTGCGAGCCTGAAATCGCATCTGTTGGCCTCACCGAAGCAAAAGCTGCAGAGCAGTATGGCGCAGACAAGATTGCTGCCTATGACTACAACCTCGCCGGTAACGGTAAGAGCGAAATCCTTGGTACCGCAGGTTCGGTCAAGGTTGTTCGCGTTGTTGACGGCCCAGTTGTCGGTGTCCACATGATCGGTGCTCGTGTAGGCGAGCTCATCGGTGAAGCTCAGCTTGTTGTGAACTGGGAAGCACACCCAGAAGACATCGCACCTTTGCTCCACGCTCACCCAACTCAGAACGAGTCACTGGGTGAAGCATTCCTGTACCTCGCTGGCAAGCCTCTACACACGCTGTAGAGACCGGCCAAGCATTAGTAAGCTAAACAACGCAGCAGCTAACAAGGAGATTTAGTCCATGAGCGAGTCAGTCAGCCTCCCCGCACTGGGTGAAAGCGTCACCGAAGGCACCGTTACCCGGTGGCTCAAGAACGTCGGTGACCGCGTAGAGGTAGATGAGCCTTTACTCGAAGTATCAACCGACAAGGTTGACACCGAGATCCCTTCACCTATCTCGGGCATCGTGGAAGCAATTCTGGTCCAAGAAGATGAGACCGTTGCCGTCGGCACCGTGCTTGCTCACATTGGTGATGGTTCCGGCGCTGGAGCAGCTCCTGCTGCACCTGCAGCTGAAGCTCCAGCAGCACCTGCTGCTCCCGAACCAGTTGCCGCACCTGAGCCCGTTGCTGCTCCCGTGGTTGCAGCTCCTGTCGTAGCCGCCCCAGTTGTAGCACCTCCCGTCGTAGCAGCACCTGTTGTTGCTCCTCCCGTCGTAGCGCCTCAACCTGTAGCGGCTCCTGCCACACCAGCTGCTGCACCAGCACACTCCGGTGGCGCAGGTTACGTCACTCCCATCGTTCGTAAGTTTGCTAACGAAAACGGTGTTGACCTCAACGCGGTTGTAGGAACGGGCATCGGCGGACGCATCCGCAAGGAAGACGTTCTCTCTGCACGTGGCGGTTCTTCTGCAGCTCCTGCAAAGACTCGCACTCCATTGACTGTTTCTCCTCTTCGTGGAACAACTGTTCCGATGACTCGCCTGCGCAAGGTTGTTGCTGAGCGTGCTGTGATTTCTATGCAGAGCACCGCACAGCTGACCAGCGTTGTCGAAGTTGATGTCACTCGTATCGCTGAGCTTCGTAAGCGTGTTCAGGGACAGTTTGTTGCCGCAACTGGTGGAAAGCTCAGCTTCATGCCCTTCTTCGCTCTTGCAGCCACAGAAGCACTCAAGGCATTCCCCATCATCAACGCAACAGTTGATGGTGACAACATCGTTTACCCCGGTTACGAGAATGTGTCGATTGCTGTGGACACCGATCGCGGCCTGCTCACCCCCGTAGTCAAGAACGCTGGCGAGCTCAACATTGCTCAGTACTCAATGGCCATTGCTGACGTAGCTGCTCGCACCCGCGACAACAAGCTACAGCCAGACGAACTTGCTGGTGGAACCTTCACCTTGACCAACACTGGTTCTCGCGGCGCTCTCTTTGACACACCAGTTGTGTTCCTCCCTCAGCTTGCAATCCTCGGAACTGGTGTCGTCACCAAGCGTCCCGTCGTGATTGAAGCAGAAGGCCAGGAAGTTATCGCCGTTCGTTCAATGGTCTACTTGGCTCTGTCCTATGACCACCGCATTATTGACGGTGCTGACGCAGCACGTTTCCTTGGCGCCATGAAGGAACGTCTCGAAGAAGGCGCATTTGACGCTGACCTCGGCATCTAAGGTCTAACGAGGATCAAACACCTCACGAATTCGCCACGCAGTTCCTGTCTTTTGCAGGAGCAGCGTGGCGAATGTCGTTAAGCCCTCTGCTTGATTGGCTTGAACATCTACCAACACAATTTCGCCACTAGTGCTCACAACAGTTGCGGTGAGAGATTCGCGAGAAACGCCACTAGGTAGCGAGAACCCAGGAACCTGTCCGCCAAGAACAAATTCGATAGCGGCTTGAGTGGGTTCCATCACGTGAACTGGATCTGGCTGCTGTGACGATATCGCCGAAGATGCAATATCCGACATTGCTTCAGTTGAATTCGTTGGCGTCGACGTCAGTCCAAGACCCGCAACTACGAGGACAATTCCAAAGACGGCAGAAGCGATGACAAGCACACGACGTTGAGAAAGGGCTCCAACAAATACCTGTACAGGGTTACGACGAATCTGCGGCAATTCCTCGTCTTCTAACAACTCACTTCGTGGCGGGTCAAAGGTCATGGTCAACAATGGATCAGCACTCAACGCGGGGATAACGTGGCTTCCAGTGACGTGTTCAGAAACCCAGACAAGATCACCATTCTCATTTCTGCCAACATCTATGGGAAAACCAGGTTGAGCACAGGGAGTGAGGACATGCTCAATAGGCTCTCCATTGATCTGGGCGGTACCTGTGAATTCACCAAGGTTGTGTGAGGCAGGCTCAACCAGATAGCCGATTAATTGAGATTGATTCCGCGTAGTCATAAGTCTGAATATGCCAGCACCTAGAGCTCATCTGTTCCCGCAAGTTGCCTCAGGTGAAGGCCTCTGAGGAAATACTCCTGTGGAGAACAAGAGCTACTCGGCAGGTAGACTTGAACCATGTTGGATGTGGTCATTCTCGGTCTCGGAGATGACGCAGTTCCCTACCGTGAAGCGTGGGAAAAACAGCGCGAAATCCACAAACAAGTGGTTTCCGGAGAACGCCCCAACACTCTTCTTTTGCTCGAGCACCAGTCTGTCTACACGGCCGGCAAGAGAACGGAAGACTCCGAGCGTCCTATGGACGGAACTGAAGTCATTGACGTTGACCGCGGCGGAAAGATCACGTGGCACGGACCTGGGCAGCTTGTGGGATATCCCATTACCAAGCTTCTGGAACCCATGGATGTTGTGGCATATGTCCGCACCATTGAAGGCCTCCTCATTGACACCGCAGCCGAGTTTGGTGTGACAGGGGAACGCGTGGATGGCCGCTCTGGCGTCTGGGTGAAACGTGGTCTGGGCTATGACAAGGTCGCAGCAATTGGCATTCGCATCAGCGAAGGCGTCTCCATGCACGGCTTTGCAATCAACTGCAATAACTCACTCCAGGCATATGAGAACATCGTTGCGTGTGGCATTCGTGATGCAGGTGCCACGACTCTTTCTGAAGTTTCGGGAACAAACATCACCCCTGATGACGTTGTCCCTGTTGTTACTCGTCTTTTCACTCACTACTTTGAGGATGCTCATGTCAGCTGATGGTCGCAAGCTTCTGCGCTTGGAAGTTCGTAATAGCGAAACCCCCATTGAAAAGAAGCCCGAATGGATTCGCACCAAAGCAAAGATGGGGCCGGAATATCAGGCTCTCCAGAAGTTGGTTAAGAGCGAAGACCTCCACACTGTGTGCCAGGAGGCTGGCTGCCCCAACATCTATGAATGCTGGGAAGACCGCGAAGCTACCTTCCTCATCGGTGGTTCACAGTGCACCCGTCGCTGTGACTTCTGCCAGATTGACACCGGAAAGCCTGATGCTTTTGACCGCGACGAGCCTCGTCGTGTGGGCGAATCCGTGGCCCAGATGAACCTGCGTTACGCAACTGTCACTGGCGTTGCTCGCGACGACCTTGAAGACGAGGGTGCGTGGCTCTATGCCGAGACCATTCGTCAAATTCACCAGCAAAACGCCAACACAGGTGTCGAGATTCTCGTTCCTGACTTCTCCGGTAATCCTGATCACCTCAAGCAGGTTTTCGATGCTGCTCCAGAAGTTTTTGCACACAACGTAGAAACAGTTCCACGTATCTTCAAGCGTGTGCGTCCTGCATTTACCTACGAGCGTTCCCTTGATGTGCTCACCCAGGGCCGCAATGCAGGCATGATCACCAAGTCCAACTTGATTCTTGGCATGGGTGAAACCCGCGAAGAAGTGAGCCAGGCGCTTCAGGATCTTTACGATGCTGGCACCGACATCATCACCATCACGCAGTACTTGCGCCCCAGTGCACGTCACATGCCTGTGGACCGCTGGGTTCACCCTGAAGAGTTTGTGGAGCTCAAGGATGAAGCTGAGGCAATTGGTTACCTCGGCGTCCTCTCTGGGCCGCTTGTGCGTTCTTCTTACCGTGCAGGACGACTCTATGCACAGTCCATGCGCGCCAAGGGACGTGAAATCCCTGAAAGCCTCAGCCACTTAGCTGATGCTGAGCTTGGTTTCTCACAAGCGGTCTAAACCTTTATTGAGATGATCTCCCCCGTGGTGGTCATCAGAACCACTCCACGATAGGTATTGTTTTCTTCATGGCACGTACGAAAAAACCCAAGGGATCTTCACGTCTAGCTCAGATGTGGCAGGTCTTCCAGATGACCCGTCGCTACGACAAGAGCGTTGTTGGATTACTCCTGCTTTCCGTCTTGCTCCCTTCCGGAGCCGGTGTTGCAGCAGGTCTCCTGCTCAGTGACGGAAATGTTTTCACGCTCGTTATCTGGATCATCGTCGGCGTCATGCTCGGCTTGCTCATTGGCTTGATTGTTCTGGGACGACGCGCAGAGCGCGCGGCCTACTCTCAGATTGAGGGTCAGCCTGGTGCCGTTGGAGCAGTCATGAAATCTGCTCTCAAGCGCAGCTGGATTGCAGAAGAGATGCCGGTTGCCATCAACCCCAAGACCAAAGATGCCATCTATCGCGCAGTTGGTCGCGGCGGTGTTGCCCTCATTGCAGAAGGTCCCATTGCTCGCACCCAGCGTCTCGTCGATGACGAGAAGCGTAAAACTTCCAAAATTCTTCCTAACGTCCCCATCACGGTCATTACCGTGGGTCCTGATGAAGAATCAGTAAAGCTCTACAAACTCGGCTGGCAGCTCACCAAGATCAAGCACGCCCTCACAAAGAGTGAAGTCCGTGTTGTCTCAAACCGTCTCGCGTCATTGGGAACGAACGTCCCCATCCCGAAGGGTATTGACCCCTACAAGGTTCGCCCTTCTCGCGCACGCTAAAGAAGTGATAATCCGGTCCGCTCATTGAAGCGGGCCGGATTTCTTTATGCCGACTTGAGCAGAAGAGTTCCAGCTATTTTGTCGTGGAATCCGCGTTGGTCGGAATCCCACACCAATGCAGGAACAACGAGCGCTAATAACACGCTGCGCACAATGGGGCGCCACCAGGTCAGACTTCCACCGTGAACGTTCACAACATACAGGCGCAGCATGCGGTGCCCCATGCTGCCCCCAATTGCCCAGATTGACAGAATCTGCAGTGCAACGAATACGCCCAATAGTTGGAGCTGACCTGCCGCAGAGGAGGAAATAGTGAGGTAATCACGGCCTGTCATCAGCATCAACACGAGTGCTGAAATGATCCAGTCCAGGGTGATGGCGACGAAACGTCGACCTACCCGCGCAACTGATTTGGGACCCGTTTCTGGAAGACCTAGACGTTCTCCTGGATAGCTACTCATGGGCATGTCGGGCCTGTGAGATGCGCCAGAGTTGTTGGAAGCCATACCCTCAAGTTTACGCTCCTGAAAGCCTGTAACATGGTGGAAACAATTGCGATACAGCTACGCAACGCTGGACTCGTACATTGGTACCAAGGTTGCACTCACGTAACCGCTTTATTCCATCTAATTTGGAGCTATCTAAGCATGTTCAAAGATTCCTCTGAGGTTCTGAAGTTCATCAAGGACACTGACGTAAAGTTCCTTGACATCCGCTTCACCGACCTTCCCGGTGTTCAGCAGCACTTCAACATCCCTGCCTCCACAGTTGACGAAGAATTCTTCACTGTAGGTCAGATGTTCGATGGTTCGTCGATCCGTGGCTTTGCCTCGATCCACGAGTCGGACATGCAGCTCATCCCAGACCCCACCACCTGCTACATCGACGAGTTCCGCACCGAGCGCACTCTCGTGATGCTTTTCGACATCTACAACCCACGTACCGGTGAGATCTACCACCGTGACCCCCGTCAGGTTGCCAAGAAGGCTGAAAAGTACCTGGCCTCCACCGGTATCGCTGACACTGCTTTCTTCGCACCCGAAGCAGAGTTCTTCATCTTCGATGACGTACGTTACGAAGTAAACCAGCAGACCTCCTTCTACAAGATTGACTCTTCCGAGGCTCCCTGGAACTCCGGCAAGAAGATCGAAGGCGGAAACCTCGGAAACACCACCCCCTACAAGGGCGGCTACTTCCCCGTCTCCCCCGTGGACCAGCACGCTGATCTCCGCGACGACATCTGCCTCAAGCTCATCAACGCTGGTCTCATCCTCGAGCGCAGCCACCACGAGGTTGGTACCGCAGGTCAGGGTGAAATCAACTACCGCTTCGACACCATGGTCAAGGCAGCAGATGACATTCTGAAGTTCAAGTACATCGTCAAGAACACCGCTAACGAGTGGGGCAAGACTGCCACATTCATGCCTAAGCCTCTCTTCGGCGACAACGGTTCGGGTATGCACACCCACCAGTCACTGTGGAACGACGGCAAGCCACTGTTCTACGACGAAAACGGCTACGGCGGTCTCTCTGACCTCGCACGTTGGTACATCGGTGGTCTGCTCAAGCACGCAGGTGCTGTGCTCGCATTCACCAACCCAACCGTGAACTCCTACCACCGTCTGGTTCCAGGTTACGAAGCTCCCGTAAACCTCGTTTACTCTGCTGGTAACCGTTCCGCTGCGATCCGCATCCCCTTGACCGGTAACAACCCCAAGGCAAAGCGCATCGAGTTCCGTGCACCTGATGCTTCTGGTAACCCTTACCTCGCATTCGCTGCACAGATGATGGCTGGTCTCGACGGAATCAAGAACCGTATCGAGCCACACGAGCCCGTAGACAAGGACCTCTACGAACTGCCACCCGAGGAAGCAAAGAACATTCCTCAGGTTCCTGAGTCGCTGGAGCACGCTCTCCAGGCTCTCGAAGCAGACCACGAATTCCTCCTGCAGGGCAACGTGTTCACCAAGGACCTCATTGAGACCTGGATTTCGTACAAGCGCGACAACGAAATCAAGCCTCTCTCGCTGCGTCCCCACCCCTTCGAGTTCGAGCTCTACTACGGCGTCTAATCGCCCTAGAGGAAACTCCAAGAAAGCCACTGCCGCAAGGCAGTGGCTTTCTTCGTTAACTCACTCGTGAATTAGAAGTCAAAGAAGACGCGTTCAACCACTTGGCGGCAGCGACGGGTGATGGAGAGGTAGTCCTCTTCCAAGCGGGTTGCAGAGCCCGGTGGGTAGTTCAACAAACGGGCGATACCTTCGAGGTCTCGAGTGTCCTGTGGAAGAACGTCCGTCGCTTTATCTGCCCAGATGGTGATTCCTGAGCGAACCCGAGAGGAGAAGATCCATGCCTCGATCAGTTTTTGGGCATCAGCTTCTTCGATGAGTCCAGCATCTACCGCTGCACGTAGTGCTCCCACCGAGGAAGCTGTCTTCAATGCTGGATGAGAATGTGCGTATTGAAGCTGAAAGAGCTGTACCGTCCACTCCACGTCGCTGAGGGAGCCACGGCCCAACTTTACGTGTCGTGAAGGATCGGCGCCTTGTGGGAGCCGCTCCGCTTCCACGCGTGCCTTGATACGTCGAATCTCACGCACGTCGTCTGCACTGATGCCGTCGGGATAGCGAACGCTATCAATCAGAGCCATCATGTCTTCTTGGAGCTTCTCGGGGCCTAACACGGCACGTGCACGCAATAAGGCCTGTGCTTCCCACATGAGTGACCACCGGGCGTAATAGGCAGCGTAAGACTCCAGTGAGCGGGCAATGGCACCGTTCTTGCCTTCAGGTCGAAGATCTGTATCAATTTCGAAAGGAAGACGTGGGTCTTCCACAAGCTCTTTAATGCGCAAGACAATGCGTTCCGCACGCTTCTGAGCCTGCTCGCCTTCACACTGGGCTGTGGGCCTGTAGACATAGATCACATCAGCATCACTATCAAAGCCCAGCTCTTGTCCGCCATAACGCCCCATGGCGATGACAGCGAATTCAGGGTTGTGCTGTGCTTCACGCAGGGCGATGCCGAGATATCCGTTGAGTGCTGCTGTTGTGACATCACTCAAACCTTGGCTGATCTGGTCAATCGTGAGCACATTCAAGATGCCACCGATAGCCAAGCGAAGCACTTCACGGCGACGCATGGAGCGCACAGCTTTTCGAGCTGTGTCGTCGTCTTCATGGTGCCGGGCAAGAATGGCCAAGACTTCTGCTTCCAGAACGTCTTGCGGAGTGGGAACAAGATCCTCGTCTCCGTCGAACCAAGCAGCAGATTCAGGAATAAGTTCCATCAAGTCGGATACGTAGCGCGAACCACTGAGTACTTTGGTCAGTCGCTGAGCTGCGCCTGCAGAGTCCCTGAGCATGCGAAGGAACCAGTGAGACTCCCCCAGTTGTTCGCTGAGTAGACGGAACGTCAGCAAACCATGGTCAGGGTTTGCTCCCTCTGACAGCCACTGCAGCATGACCGGCAACAAAGCACGCTGGATAGCTGCTCGACGGGAGACGCCATTGGTCAGTGCAGCAATGTGCTTGAGCGACCCTTGAGGGTCACGGAAACCAATAGCTGCAAGACGAGCCTCTGCCTGATCACTGGTGAGCTGATGGGTTTCTTCGGGCAACTTGGCAACAGCAGCCAACAAAGGCCGATAGAACAGTCGTTCATGAAGCTCACGGACGTCTAACTTTGTTTGCTGCCAGTGAGAAACCACTTCTTCAGCTGTATTCCACAGTCCAGTTGCACGGGCCAATACACGCTGGCCTTCTTCATCACGGGGCATCAAGTGAGTACGGGATAGATCACGCAATTGCATGCGGTGTTCTAGTAAGCGAAGGAAACGATAATTTTCTGCAAAGGAGTTAGCTTCTTCTCGACCAACATATCCAGCATCTGAGAGTCGAGTCAGCGACTCCAGTGTGCCCTTGGTGTGAACGGTGTCGTCAACAAGGCCATGCACCAGCTGCAACAGCTGCACTGTGAATTCAATGTCGCGCAATCCACCAGGTCCGAGCTTGATCTGATACTCCACGTCATCACCGGGAATGTTTTCGGTGACGCGTTCACGCATACGCTGAACTTGTTCCACGAAGTTGGAACGGCTTGCGCTTGACCATACTTTCGGGGCTACCGAAGCAACATATTGCTCGCCCAATTCCTTGCTTCCCGCAAGCGGTCGTGCTTTGAGCAGTGCCTGAAACTCCCAGTCCTTGGCCCAGCGGTCGTAGTAGGCCAAGTGGGATTCCAGCGTGCGCACTAACGCGCCATCTTTACCCTCTGGGCGCAAGTTGGCATCTACTTCCCACAAACCAGGCTCTTTGGACACTTCGAAGATTGCTCGGGCTGTGTGCTGAGCGAGACGAGTGGCAATAGTCAAAGCTTTATCTGTGGGCAGCTTCTCTTCATCTAGCGAGGCACCCACATAAATCACGTCAACATCACTGAGATAGTTGAGCTCTCTGGCTCCACACTTCCCCATCCCGATAATGGCCAAATCAACGAGAGATACTTCTTCACGAGAGAAGTTCTCGGCAACCTCTGTTCGAGCAATTGCTAGCGCTGCTTCCAAAGCACCACCAGCAATGTCAGACAGTGAGCCGGTTACCCATTCAATTTGGTGAAGAGGGTCTGCGTGACCCAAATCCCACATCGCAATTTTGAGCAAGAGTTCCCGATAATGAATGCGCAGCGCATCGCGAGCAGCATCGCCGCCCGTTTTTGCGAAACCCTTGGATGCCCCCACGCTCTTGAGTAAAGAAGCGCGCATCTTCTCTTGGTCACCAGGAAGACCAGGTTCATCGTGGAAAAACGCAAGAGTGTGAGGATGGCGTTCAATGAACTCTGCGAGTCCTTTAGAACCGCCCAGAATACTGAGCAGTCGAGCTGTGGCGCTCTGATCTGCCAGGAGCTTGTTCACTGCCTTGAGTGACGTTCCAGATTGACTCAACCGCAGTAGCCATGAAATAGCTCTGTCTGGGTCAGCACTGCTGTGAATGGAACTCAAAATGAGCTCAGCATCACCGCCTGTGAGTTCACACACGCTTTCGAGTTGCGCCAGAGCTTCGCTGAGGTCGGTAAACCCGGCCTTAGCGAGCTGTGTGCGCGACAGTGCCACGAGAATGTGGTGTGAAGACTAGAGCGTCTCGAGGTTAGAGCGCAGCTCGAAGTTGGTGACCTGGTTGCGGTAGTCAGCCCATTCCTGGCGCTTGTTACGCAGCACGTAGTCAAACACCTTGGAACCGAGGGTTTCAGCTACCAGTTCAGACTCTTCCATCAGAGAGATCGCGTTGTTGAGGCTGGAAGGCAGTGGCTTGTAACCAAGAGCCTTGCGCTCAGTGTCGGTGAGCTCCCAGGCGTTCTCTTCCGCTTCTGCAGGAAGTTCCATGCCTTCCTCAATGCCCTTCAGGCCGGCTGCGAGCAGGACTGAGTAAGCAAGGTAAGGGTTCGCTGCAGAATCAATAGCGCGGTATTCAATACGTGCGCTTTGGCCCTTGCCGGACTTGTATACGGGTACGCGTACGAGAGCAGAACGGTTGTTGTGACCCCAGTTAGCAAACGCAGGAGCTTCCCCACCGCCCCAGAGGCGCTTGTAGGAGTTGACGTACTGGTTGGTGATCGCAGTGATCTCAGGTGCGAAGTGCAGCAGACCAGCAATGAACTGGCGGCCAACCTTGGAGAGCTGGTGCTTGGCTCCAGCCTCATAGAACGCGTTGTTGTCACCTTCAAAGAGAGACATGTGCGTGTGCATACCCGAACCTGGGTGCTGCGCAAATGGCTTGGGCATGAAGGTCGCGTAGACGCCCTGCTCCATAGCGACTTCCTTGATGACCGTGCGGAAGGTCATGATGTTATCCGCAGTGGTCAAGGCATCTGCATAGCGAAGGTCGATCTCGTTTTGGCCAGGACCAGCTTCGTGGTGGCTGAATTCAACAGAGATTCCAATGTCTTCGAGCATGCGCACGGAGCGACGACGGAAGTCGTGGGCGGTTCCACCAGGAACGTTGTCAAAGTAACCAGCGGTGTCTACAGGTTGTGCACCACCGTTAGCCCAGTCACTGTCCTTGAGGAGGTAGAACTCGATCTCAGGGTGTGTGTAGAAAGTGAAGCCACGCTCTGCAGCCTTAGCCAGAGTGCGCTTGAGCACGTTACGTGGGTCAGAAACAGCAGGCTGACCGTCAGGAGTGTTGATATCGCAGAACATGCGCGCAGTGGGGTCTACCTCACCACGCCAAGGCAGGATCTGGAAAGTGCTGGGGTCTGGGTGTGCAAGAACATCTGCCTCGTAGGCACGAGTCAATCCCTCAATGGCAGAACCATCAATACCGACACCTTCAGCGAAGGCACCTTCGACCTCTGCAGGGGCCACAGCTACTGATTTCAGGGTGCCCACAACGTCGGTGAACCAGAGTCGCACAAACTTTACGCCGCGCTCTTCAATCGTGCGCAGCACGAAGTCCTGTTGCTTGTCCATGAGAACCCTTTCCTATCGCTACTAGGCTACTTGTTATGCCGATTCTTCGCTTGGCGCTTGCCCAGACAAACCCGCGTTTAGGGGATTTTTCTCGCAATTCTTCACAGATTGTTAACACAGCGGTTGAGGCATACGGCCACGGAGCAGATCTCGTCGCTTTTGGCGAGATGTCTCTCACCGGATATCCCATTGAAGACTTAGCTAACCGCCCTCACTTCCTGCACACTACTTGGGAGGTTTTAGAGTCTGTTGCACAACAGATTTCAGCAGCTGGCGCTGGCGCAATTCCCGTGATCGTGGGTTTCCCGCATGGCCCGCTGGATGACCACCATGCCAGTTCACATTCACCCTCTGCGATTGCCTACAACTCAGCTGCAGTGTTGCAAGATGGCCGCATCATCGGGATTTATAACAAGCACCACCTTCCCAATTACTCGGTCTTCGACGAATATCGCATCTTCCGTTCAGGGACCGATGCACTGGTCGTCCATGTTGCTGGGGCAGATATTGCGCTCGCAATCTGTGAAGACATTTGGCGCGAGGGGGGACCAATAGCCGCAATTGCAGCTGTGAAGCCCAGTTTGTTGCTGGTGATTAATGGTTCTCCTTTTGAACGCGAAAAGGATGAAGTTCGTCTTCCACTCGTGCAACGCCGTGCTGAGCAGGTCAATGCCCCTGCGGTCTATCTCAATCTCGTAGGTGGCCAGGATGATTTGGTCTTTGACGGAGGAAGTTTCGTCACAAATGCCTCGGGCAAGGTATTGGCCCGTGCCCACCAATTCGTTGAACAAACACTTCTAGTGGACATCGACGTGAAGGAATCCAGCACGCACGGTAACCAGGTGGGACCTGGCGTCGTTGTGGTGGAGGCAGGCACGGGACACCCCGAGCGAGCAACTCGTTCCAAGATTGTCAATGACATAGCTCCCCAACTCGATATCAACGAGCAAATCTGGGATGCATTGGTTCTGGGCATGCGTGATTACGTTGAGAAGAACGGATTCGGCTCCGTAATTTTGGGCCTTTCTGGCGGTATCGATTCGGCAGTGTGTGCTGCCCTTGCGGTTGACGCCATTGGGCCCGATCGAGTCTTTGGCGTCTCGATGCCCAGTAACTACTCCAGCGATCACTCACGTTCAGATGCGGATGACCTCGCAGAGCGCCTCGGGATCAACATCCGCACAGAAGCCATCGCTGACCTGGTTGAACCAGTCGAGAGTCAACTTCACCTCGATGGCGTTGCCGCGGAGAATCTTCAAGCGCGAATCCGAGGAATCATCTTGATGGGCCTCAGTAACGCTGAGGGACACCTCGTGCTCACCACTGGCAACAAAACTGAGATCGCTGTGGGTTACAGCACCATTTACGGTGACAGTGTGGGTGGCTTTGCCCCCATCCGTGACGTTCCGAAGACACTGGTCTGGGAATTGGCTCGTTGGCGTAATGAACATGCTCGCATGAAGGGTCTCACTCCCCCGATTCCTGAAAACTCCATTACGAAACCACCCTCTGCTGAACTTCGCCCCGGACAAGTAGATCAAGACACCTTGCCTGAATACGATGTGCTGGACGCGATTCTTGATGCCTACATCACCGAACGGGTTGAAAGAGATGTCATCATCTCTCGTGGCTTCGATGCAGCAACCGTCGATCGCGTGATTTCTCTTGTGGACCGTGCCGAGTGGAAGCGCCGACAGGGAGCTATTGGCCCCAAAATCTCGGAGATGGCCTTCGGTCGAGACCGACGTCTGCCGGTTACTTTTACCCGTAACTAGACTGGTTTCATGAGCGTTCACCCAGATCCCACCTCAGATGCTGTCACTAAGCGTGTCCGCACACGTCACTTTGCCCAGGCAAAGGCAAATGGCATCAAGATCACGGGCCTGACCAGCTATGACACGTTGACCGCTCAGATTTTTGATGAGGCAGGCATCGACTTCCTGCTCGTGGGCGATTCTGCTGGAAACACCGTGCTCGGTTACGACTCCACGTTGCCAGTCACCGTGGATGAACTTATTCCCCTCACTCGCGCCGTGGCACTGTCTGCAAAGCGAGCATTCGTCATTGCCGACATGCCTTTCGGTTCATACGAAGAAGGCGCAGAGCACGCTCTTCGCACCGCTATGCGGTTCATGAAAGAAACCCACGCTCACGCTGTGAAGCTTGAGGGTGGCGTGCGCAGTGCAGACCAGATTCGCCGCATCGTGGAATCCGGCATTCCCGTCATGGGCCACGTCGGCTTTACCCCTCAGAGCGAGCATGGCCTGGGCGGTCACATGATTCAAGGTCGTGGCGAAGCAGCGGATGCAGTTCTTGCGGACGCTCTCGCCGTTGAAGCAGCTGGTGCATTTGCTGTTGTGTTGGAAATGATTCCCGCAGAACTAGCAGCTCGCATCACGGCGGAACTGAACATCCCCACCATCAGCGTGGGTGCAGGCGCAGAAACAGACGGCCAGCTCTTAGTCTGGACAGACTTCGCCGGCATGAATACCGGACGTGTGCCCAAATTCGTCAAGCAGTATGCAAACCTCGGCTTAATACTGAGTGAGGCAGCGAAAGCATTCAAAGCAGATGTGGAATCAGGAACCTATCCAGGCCCTGAACACAGCTACGAAGATAACTAACTAGTTACCTTCACGCTCCGCACGCTCTTCAGCTTCCCAACGGGCACTGTTTTCACGCAGCTTTTCCATGGCGTGCTCTGCTTCGTGGGCAGTCTCGAAAGGGCCCACGCGCTCAGATGAGGGTGAGAGGAATCCCTTTTCAACTGCTTTGGTGTGCAGGTTGTACCAGAACATTTCACTTGGCTTGTCAGACATAAACTTAACCTTATGCCTAGAGATGCCGCAGGGGTTTTGATTCCCGGAGTTTTGAGCCCACAGCGTTCGGTTCCAAGTGAGATTGTTCGCCCACCCTACGTAGGCAAAGCAACCCCTCCAGCACACACTGGCGGAGATATCTATGACGCGGAGTCGATTGAAAAGATTCGCCGGGCTGGAAAAATATCTTCCCAAGCACTTGATTTGATCGGCACTGTCCTCAAACCAGGCATGACCACAGACGAGATTGACCGCATCGGTCACGAGTTTGTTCTCGATCACGGTGCATACCCATCAACACTGGGTTATCGCGGATATCCCAAGTCGCTCTGCACCAGCTTGAACGAAGTTATTTGCCACGGTATTCCAGATGACACTGTGCTCCAAGAAGGAGACCTCGTCAACGTCGATATCACCAGCTACCTTGACGGCGTTCACGGCGACACTAATCGCACCTTCATTGTTGGCGAAGGAACTCAAGAAGTTCGTGACCTGGTTGACCGCACCGAGGAAGCCCTCCGTCGCGGAATCAAGGCCGTAGCGCCAGGACGCGAAGTCAATGTCATTGGACGCACCATCGAGTCCTATGCCAAGCGTTTTGGGTATGGCGTGGTGCGAGATTTCACTGGCCACGGTGTGGGCACAAGCTTCCACTCCGGCTTGATCATCCCTCACTACGACTCAGCGCCCCTTTACAACGATGTGATGGAGGTGGGCATGGTCTTCACTATTGAACCCATGCTGACCCTGGGAACACACGAATGGGACATCTGGACCGATGACTGGACCGTCACCACCAAAGACAAGTCCTGGACAGCCCAGTTTGAACACACCCTCGTCGTTACCGAAACCGGTGCCGACATCCTGACACTCTCTTAACTCAACAACGTTCAAAGGTTTTTCATGCGCGCAACAGCAATTGGTATCGACATTGGTGGCACCGGAATCAAAGGTGGTCTGGTCGACGTACTCTCCGGAGAACTTGTTGGCGAGCGTGTTCGTGTGGCAACCCCAGAAGGTGGAGAGCCGGAAGACATTGCCCGTGTAGTGCGTGAAGTAATCGAACAACTCGATGCTCCTGCTGAAGTTCCTGTGGGAATCTGTTTCCCCAGTTCCATTCGTCACGGTGTGACGATGCTGGCGGCAAACATTTCTCAACGATGGATTGGTTTCGAGGCAGAAAAGTTCTTTGAGAAAGAACTTGGTCGCAACATCCATTTCGTCAATGACGCAGATGCCGCCGGTTATGCCGAGGTTATTTACGGCGCAGCAAAAAACCAAAAGGGTTTGGTCATCATGACCACCCTCGGCACAGGTATTGGTGCCGCCATGATCTATGACGGTGTCCTCATCCCTAATGCAGAACTGGGCCACCTCGAGATCGATGGTTTTGACGCTGAAAAACGCGCCTCTGGCGTTGTACGCGAGCGTGAGGGGCTGAGCTACCCCGAGTGGGCTGAGCGCCTCCAGCGCTATTACAGCCACGTTGAGATGCTTTTCTCTCCCGAGCTGTTCATTGTGGGCGGCGGAGTGTCCAAGAGCTACGACAAGTTCTTGCCCTTGCTTGAGCTGAGGACCCCGATTGTTCCCGCAACGCTGTTCAACAAGGCCGGCATCATGGGTGCCGCGCGCCTTGCCTACGACTTGAGTTAAGTGAATGGGCCGGCTATTACGCCGGGTTCTGTCCGCTTGCGCGTGACGGCCATCTATCTCGAAATTACGTTGCCGCAATTCTCTAGCGGTCTACCCGAGAACTCAGCGAGTAGCTTCACCGTTCTCTGTCTGACCTTGCTCCGGGCGAGGTTTACCTAGCCAATCTGGTCACCCAGACTGCTGGTGGTCTCTTACACCACCGTTTCATCCTTACCGCCGGCGAACCGGAGGCGGTTTACTTTCTGTTGCACTGTTCTCGCGGGTTACCCCGGGTGGGTGTTACCCACCGCCCTACTCTGTGGAGCCCGGACGTTCCTCGGTACTGGAGTAAACCCCAGTAACGCGACCGCCTTGCCGACCCATTCATGACAAGTCTAGAGCGAAGGAGGAAGTAGGACTAAGCGTCGAAGGACTCGCGCAGGTCCATGGACTTATTGGCTGCTGCATCTGCCAAAGCGTTTTGTAAGCGTGGAACCCATTCGTAGGTCACCGCTCGATTGCCGATGACGTCTTTTGCTTTGGCTGCAAGAACGGCCATATCTGGGTGCTTGATTTTCCAACGACCTGACATTTGTTCCACAACAAGCTTGGAATCCATGCGAACCAAAATGCGTGCCGCTGGGTTAATTTCTAACGCGCCTTCAAGTCCAGCTTTCAAAGCCAAGTACTCGGCAACATTGTTGGTGGCCACACCAATAAATCTGGCGACTTCAAGAATTACCTCACCGGTGTCGGCGTTGATTACAACCGCGCCACTTCCGGCAGGACCAGGGTTGCCGCGCGAACCGCCGTCGGCCTCGACTATCAGGTTTACTGGTTTACTCATCGAACTAGAATCGCCTGGCAGTCTGGGCACGTGGCAATATCGTCTTGAGGCATGGCTGAGATCTCGGCAAGTGCAGTTGCACCGATAGTCATGCGACATGCTCCACATTCACGATTTAGCAATCTGCCAACTGCAACCCCACGCGAAGCTTTCTTTTCGTAGAGCTCTAATAACTCGGCATCGGTGCGGGCGACTTCTTGAGCGCGTTGTTGCACCAAAAGATCTATTCCTGAACGAAGCTTCATGACCTCTGCCTCGTTAGCCTTTTCTTTGCCAGCCAATTCTTCATCAACTGATTGCTTGTCGTTCAAAATAGTTTTGTAATAGACTTGTCAATAATGCGCGGTCAATATCCAGACAATCCACGCGTGCCATATCATGCGC
>NZ_CAKZII010000030.1 GCF_936931525.1 uncultured Aurantimicrobium sp. | reverse complement strand
GCTGAGACTCCACTGACACAGGTTATTCATGAAGGTGCTGTTCAGGTCGGAGCCAAGAGTCTTGATGATCGGGTCCAGGCTGTTCTCAGCGTCTTAGCTCAGCCAGGTCAACATCTGGTTATTTTGTATGTGTCAGAGCTCGATGAACTCGCTCACAATAAGGGCGTCTCAAGCCCTGAATGGGCAGCATCACTTGAATCTCTGGATGGAGCGCTCAAGGAACTCAACGAACAGCTCCCAGCAGGTGTGGGCATGTTCATCACTGCTGATCATGGAGTTCTTGATGTTCCGTCCTCGAAGCACTACCTCTATGGAACTGATCCTGAACATATGGAATTCATTGCCGCTGTGGGGGGAGAGCCCCGTTGCCTCCAGCTGTATTTTGATGAAGCTACGACACAAGAGCAGCGTTCAGATGCGCTCACTGCCTGGCGCAGAGACTGGTCAGAGCTCGCGTGGGTTCTTTCCCAAGAAGAAGCTGTAACTGCGGGACTATACGGAACTGTTCACTCTTCGAACACTGCACGTTTAGGTGATGTGTTCATTCTTGCCAAGAAAGACGTGGCTTTTTATGACGAACGTGATCACTCATTGAAAGGTCGGAACATGATTGGCCAGCATGGTGGAACTTCTGCCATTGAAATGGCTATTCCTGCCATCAGACTTGGGGCTTACGCCTAATCATTACCTTGGGTTAGGCAGTGTCGTCGTCGGAACGAGTTCCAAAGACGATGTCGTCCCACGACGGCATTGAAGGACGACCGTTCTTCCCAATTTGCTTTGAATCGTTTTTCGCTTCGGTCACGATGGGCACTTCTTCTGAAACGCTCATATCGAAGGGTTCTGTGAAGTTGATAGTTGCATCAAATTCAACGGTTTCACCACTGATCACAGTGTCGTCGCTCACGACATCAACAGAATCTGTGGCCGCACTGATTTCATCCTTGAGCCACGCAGGAGTTGACTCTCGATCATTGCGACGTTTACGCAAGGCCTCTAATAAGTCTGCGGTAGGGCTATGTTCGCGGGTTTCTTCGGCTGCGGGGGTAACGGAAGATTCTGGAACTGCAGCGACGGGTTGTGGATGTGCAACCTGCACAGGTTCAAAAATGACAGTGTCCGCAGAATCTGTGGCTACGGCACGTAGCTTGGGGATGAGGCCAGTACTGAGTTCACCCTTTTGAGAAAGGGTAGAGGCATCACTGTTGGCTGGGGTGAGAGTGCGTTTGCGTGGTTCGAAGGACCACCGTGCATCGTGCTCAATTCCGTTGGCAGTGAACTCTAGTTTCACAACCCACGAACCCGTTTCTTCTTTCCAGGTAGCCCATCTCTCAGCAGAAGCGCTGAGGCTGTGGAGACGTTGAGTAATCACTGTTCCGAAGGCTGTGCTGAGATTGCCGGTTTCGGTCTCTACCGTCGTCTGGGTAGGAACGGACAAAGCAGAGGTGATGATGAATTCACGCTCAGCGAGCACGGGAGTTTCGAAACGCTGAATCAGGTCGAGGCTTGCCCCGGTGAGGGCAGAAATTTCGTCATTTGATAATCCAGCACGAAGGTGGGATTGGATGTCTTTAGGGGAGACACGTGGACCATCTTCTGCAGTGCGGCTGTGACGCAAACGGC
>NZ_CAKZII010000029.1 GCF_936931525.1 uncultured Aurantimicrobium sp. | reverse complement strand
GTGAGTGAGCTCAGGTGATCTCTCAAATGGTTGGGAATGAGACTTCCCGTGGTTTGAATTGTTGTGAGGTCTATGAATCCGGGTGCTTCTTTGTGAAGTCGTTGTGCAAGCAATGCTGCGTCGTGAGGAGAAGTAAGGAGTGTTCTCACCTTGTATCTATTGATTGTGGTGACGAGCTGTCCAACGTCTTCAGTAATGAAATATGGCGTGCCAGATAGCAGCGCCTCAGCAAAAGTGTTGAATCCGGACGCGGAGCGAAACCCCAAGCTTGTCATGAAGGGGCGGTGTGTCCGCCAACTGGCAGCTGTTACTCGGGCCCTTACCGTTCCGGTTGTTCCGCTTGAGAACAGAAGGTGGCATACGGAGTTTTCACGTGGGTAAGGAGTTGGCTGAAGTTGAGGGGTGAAGGAACCTAGAGTTTGGAGCGTTACTTCATCCAACAAGATTTGCTGACTAACCGGGACGCTGGGCAGAAGAACTGGCGTCACTATCCAGTCAGGATTTACCGAGGGGGCTTCCAGGTGGCCTATTGGAAGAATCGCGGAGATCCCGGCCCTGAACCAGGTGGCAGTAACAATGACTGTCTGCAGGATTGCGGAGAACCCAGTCATCCCCACGACTTGTCCGGGGCGGATGTTTCTGCTTTCAAATAAAGATGCAAGGCGGCCAGCAGTATCGAAGAACTCTCCCCAGCTCAGCACGATGTCGCCGAAAATGACAGCAGGTTCTTCTGGTTGAACCTCTGTCCGTGAAATCGCGAGCTCAAGGAGTTGCATGGGGACCTTTTAAATATTGGCCAGAAATGGACCGAATTACGAGATACCTAACAGGGTATATTCAACATCAGCGATCAATTTCGCAAATCGTTTTCGGTCTTGAACTCGGGTCCAAGATAGAAGACCCTCAGAATTGGAAATATTGTGAATAAAACTGCACTTCGTGTTGTGAGCGGCATCGGCGTCGGTCTATCTGCTGGGTTCGCTGGTCTGGCAGCGGTTCCTGCACACGCGGCAACCAATTGCCCAACACCTTCTGTGTTAATCGCACCCGGAATTTGTGAAGTAGTTTTTTCTAGCTCAGGAACTTTTACTGCCCCTGCTGGAGTCACCAAACTCACAGCTGTTGTCGTAGGTGGTGGCGGTGGTGCCTACGCATACAACAGCAACACATACGGCGCTGGCGCAGGACAGGTTCTCTACACAGAAACAATTGCTCTTACTGGTAGTTCAGATGTTGTGGTGGGTGCAGGAGGAACCGCAGTAACTGTCCCACCAACCTCAGGTGAGCCTTCCTCTATTGGATCCAGCGCCCAGGCTAGTGGTGGCGGCGGCTCTCCCTGGTACCTCTTTATTG
>NZ_CAKZII010000028.1 GCF_936931525.1 uncultured Aurantimicrobium sp. | reverse complement strand
CGCTCAGATCTCTGCTGCCCCCTACGGTTCGCCCAGCATTCTTCCTATCTCGTGGGCCTATGTCCGCATGATGGGTGAGCAGGGTATTCGTGACGCAACAGCCTCTGCTGTTCTCGCAGCGAACTACATCTCTAAGCGTCTGGCTGAGTACTACCCCACCCTCTACACCGGAGACAACGGCCTCGTTGCACACGAGTGCATCCTGGACTTGCGTCCCCTCACTGACCTCACCGGTGTGAGTGTGGATGATGTGGCGAAGCGTCTGGTGGACTTCGGTTTCCACGCTCCCACCATGAGCTTCCCCGTTGCGGGCACGCTCATGATTGAACCCACTGAGTCTGAAGACCTCGATGAGATTGAGCGTTTCATCAATGCCATGATCACCATCAAGGCTGAAGCAGACGCTGTGCTGGCTGGCGAGTGGCCTGCAGAGGACAACCCTCTGCACAACGCTCCTCACACTGCAGCATCCATCGCGGGGGAGTGGAACCACCCTTACTCGCGCGAGAAGGCCGTCTACCCCTTCGCTGAAGGCTTGGATGCTGCTACCCGCACCATGCGCGTGCGCAGCAAGTACTGGGCTCCGGTTCGTCGTATCGATAATGCCTACGGTGACCGTAATCTGGTGTGCTCCTGCCCACCGCCTGAAGCGTTCGAAAACTAGCATTGAGCCCCTCTTGAAGAGGGGCTCAATTCTTTGTGCGACACGATGAGTTTTTAACGATATATCGCTGTACCATGAAGTTGTACTGCCAATATGGTGACGCCAAGCCCCGCTGTGGGGGTGTGGACTATAGGCTTTCCGCCGCCATTAGATCTATCGACTAATGGAAAGGCACCACAATGAACAATCTGTCCGAGTTGTTGACTGATACTCAGTTCAACATCGTCTTCAACATGCTGTCACTTGGTGTGGCAAGCATGCTCTTCACCACGTTCTTCTTGGTTCTCGCCAGGGATCGTGTACTCCCGCGCTATCGCCTCGCAGTCCTCATTTCTGCAACCGTGACCGGCATCGCCGCCTATCACTACTTCAGAATGTTTGACTCCTTCAACCACGCATTCTCAAGCCTTGATGGCGCGATGAACAACGCTGCTGTCTACAACGTGGGTTACCGCTACGTTGACTGGCTGCTCACTGTTCCATTGCTACTTGTTGAGACCGTTGCCGTCCTGGCGCTGACTCGTCAGCTTCAGGGTTCGCTGCTCAAGCGTCTTGTTCCAGCAGCAGCACTGATGATCGTTCTGGGATACCCCGGCGATGCAAAGCTCGACCTCTGGGGCATCGCTCCTTCGGTCTGGGGTCTGCTCTCCACCATCCCATTCCTGTACATCATGTACATCCTGTTCGTTGAGTTGGGTAAGAGTCTGGTTCGCCAGTCTGAGCCCGTCCGTAAGAAGATCAAACTTCTTCGCATCTTGCTCATTGCGACCTGGGGCGTTTACCCCATCACCTTCATCCTTGCGATGAACAGTGATGGCTTCAACGCTGACCAGTTCGTAGCCCGCGAAGTTGGTTACACCATCGCCGACATCCTGGCGAAGTGTCTGTTCGGTCTGCTCATCTTCTCGATCGCTCGCATGAAGTCCGCTGAGGACGATGCAGAGTTCGCAAAGACTGAGTTCCGCGACTAAACATCTGATTACAGAAAAGGCAGGTCCCCTATCGGGGGCCTGCCTTTTCTCTTAGGCTGAGAACCATGACGAAGAATGCCCTCATCGTGGTTGATATGCAGCAAGGTTTTGACGATCCCCGAAATGGTCCCCGTAATAACCCTGCGTGTGAAGAGAACGTGAATGCACTGCTCGAATCATGGCGTTCCGCAGGTCAACCTGTCGTTCTTGTCCGTCACGATTCCAAGAAGCAAGGTTCTCCGCTTGCCCCTGGGCAATCAGGCAATGACCTCAAGACGGGCATCGAGGGTCCGCATGATCTCTTCATCACCAAGACCGTGAACTCGGCCTTTTATGGCACCCCTGATTTAGACGCTTGGCTGAAGAAGGAAGACATTAACGCCATCACGGTGTGTGGCATCATGACGAACTTCTGCTGCGAAACGACAGCTCGCATGGGCGGCAACTTGGGTTACGACGTCACCTTTGTTCTCGATGCCACAGCAACTTTTGATAAGAAAGACATGGACGGGAACATCATTCCTGCTGATCAGATTGCCCGCACCACGGCAGCAAATTTGCACGGAGAATTTGCTACGGTTCGATCAACCGCAGAGGTTCTGTCGAACTAGTTCAGAATGGCCTTGTCGACCACGTTCATGACGAGGTCGATCCAGGCTGCTGGGTCTACCTTGTCGGGGGCAATGTCGTCGACAACACGGCCCACGGTGTAGGCCTGAACGAAGACAGCGGCTGCTCGAGCATCCACGTTCTCTGACATCCAACCCTTGTTCTGAGCTTCGATGAACAAGTCGGTGAACGCATCGGTCAGACGCTGTTGTTCTGCGCCCAAAGCGGTGTGGAAGCGGGGGCTGCTGTACGTCAGGCCAGCTGCGCGAGCACGTTCGAGACGGAAACTCGCGCGCTCTTGAGCTTGATTGAAGGTATTGATCCCTCTGAGCGCAACCAGCAACTCCTCACGCGATTTCACCGTTCCCAGCAATTGAGCAAGTGCGTCAATGGTGGCATCTACGTTCACTCCAAAGCGAGCAATCAATGCTGCTTCGAGGAGATTTTCAAAGTCTTCGAAGTGGTGATACAGCGAACCCTTAGAAACACCAGAGGCCGTCAGTACCTGATCTGCGGTGATGTGTTCTGGATCCGAGCCATCTAACAGTTCCACCATGGTGGCGATGAGGCGATCGCGGGTGGGGTGTGAAGATTTGGGCATAGCCCAATTCTATTGCGATAAATACCCCGCGCTGATTGGACTTTAGGTATACGTTACTGGGCTGGAGCGGGCTCAACTGCAGAAGCAAAAAGCTTCTTTGCTTCATCGCTGAGTCCGTAGGAACTCACCACAATCTGGGGGACATTGATGCCTGTTGCCTGGCCAGAAATCACGGAGGTCATCACCAGGTCGTCCTTGGTGTGAAGCTCGATGGTGAAGTTATTTCCCTCGATTTTGAAGATGTTGTCACTGAGTTTGAACTCAGCGTCAGCAAAAGTTTCTGAGCTCAATAACTTCTGCAAGGCAATGATGGAAATGGACTTCTCATCATCGAAAGTAGGAGTTGTCTTGTCGGCCAAGTTGGAGGTGACGACCTGCTTGCCCTTGGGTGCACTGGGGTCATAGATCAGAACAAATTCTTTGTCTGCAACAGAGAGGGTTTCTGTGCCGCCTTCAGCGTCAAACTTCTTCACTGAGTTCTCTACGACAGCGGTCGCTGCATTTCTGGCAGCAATGCCAGAGAGGTTTTTGTTATCAGTGATACTGCAGGCAGAAAGCACTGCCGTGATCAGGAGGGCGACCAAGGTCGCACCAATAAAGCGCTTAGACATAGCTACAACCCTACCGAGAGATTCTTATGCGATTGCTGTGAATGACCTAGGTGCCTGGAAGGAATCCTGGAGCAAGTGCTTTGACGGCGGCATAGCCGGTGAAGGAAACAATGTCCAAGATCCAGTGCGCAATGACTAGTGGCATCGTGCGACCCCAACGCTGGTAGGCCAGCCCAAAGACAACGCCCATGACAAAGTTCCCCACGAAGGGGCCAAAGCCTTGATAGAGGTGATAACTCCCTCGCAAGGTTGCTGAGGTGAGGATGATCTGCCAGGTTTTCCAGCCGAACTCGCGCAGGCGGGTGAACAAATAGCCCACCACAATGAGTTCTTCCACAAGCGCTGCACGCAATGCCGCCAGCACAAGCACGGGCACGGTCCACCAGTAAGTATCCAGCGCGGTAGGAACAATCGTGACGGTAATCCCTAAGGCGTTGCCCACCAGATAGAGACCTAAACCAGGGATTCCAATGAGAGCAGCGAGCCCAAAGCCGCGAAGCACGTCCTTGCCGGGTTCGGTGAAGTCAAAGCCCAGCTGGGTGAAGGCACTCTTGCCTGGCTTGGCCAATAGCCAAAGAACCAGAATGACGGGCACTAACCCGAAGAAGATCCCGAGTAATTGGTAAACCAAATCAAAAACGGGTTGCGAAGCCAAGGGTTGGTTGATCACAGCCTTTTGGGCGTTGAGAGCCTCGGGGGAGAGAAGCTTTCGCGCCAGCGACACAATCGAGTACACCGCTGAAGAGCCCAAAGAGAGCCCCAGCACAATGGCAATCTCAAGCCACGTGCGCGCACGCTGTTGTTTCTGGGTCCAGTTCTCCATAGTGAGTTGAATGAACTACGCCACGCGACGTCGTCGGAGAGCTAGGAAAGTTAGAACCACACCGCTGGCGGTGAGTGCAATGCCCAGGGGCAGTGCACTGGCTTGCGGGCTTCCGGTGTCAGCCAATCCGGGGATGGTTACGGTGACCGAGTCCTCGGGAGTTGTTGAATCCAAGAATGGCGTGGAAGAAGTGGCAATCACGTGGTTGGTAAAAGTGCCACCCACGTTGGGGATGCTTACTTGGTAGAACAAAGTTTGATTCGAACCCGAGGCCATATCTCCCAGCTGACAAGTCAGTGTTTGTCCGCTGACTGTGCAGCCTGAAGGTGTTTGAACCAAGCTTGTTCCCTGCGGAAGGGTGTCGGTAATGACGGTGTTCACGGCAACACTGGGGCCGGCATTAGTCACAGTGACCTGGTAGCCCAAAGGAGCACCAGCTTCAGGTGAGGTTGTCAGGTTTTTCAGAACCACGACATCTGCCACATTGTTCGCTGTGATACTTGCATTTGCCGTTTCACCATTGCTCAGGGTCGCTGTGTTTACTACCTGGGTTCCCGTTGCAACATTTGCATTCAACGTTCCACTGATGACGACAACGTAACTGTTTCCACCATTCATTCCTGAGGGGAATGTACACAGTGGGGTTGCTCCCAGTGTGCACGTGGGAGTGGGTTCACCGGTCAGGTTGTTGTTATCTGCGGCAGTGATGGTGACATTCGTTGCTGTGAAACCAGCAACTCCAGGATCAGCCAGCGTAACCGCGCTGTTGGTTGCCACGCTTCCCGCATTGTGAACTGTGACGAGCCAGCCTGCAATCGAACCACCAGAAGTTGCCGGAGGTGCAGCTATCTTGGTGATCTTCAACGCACCACTGTTGTCAGGGCGGATTGAAATGGGTGCCGTTGAAAAGTCATTGATGGGGTTGGGGTCGAAGCTCTCTGAGCTAATTCGGGCCGAGTTGAATACTTCGATTTGAGAAGAAGTAGTTGCTGCCGTCATGGTCATTGTGAAGGTCACCGTTTGGTTCACAGTGAGGTTGCCTGCGACACACGTGAGGACTGTGTTTCCGGAAGAAACAGCAGAGGTGCAACCCGTAGGCAGGCTTCCGGGGAGTGTGAGTGACGCGGGGATCACGTCGGAGAGCACAACTTCGGTTGCGTTGCTGGGGCCGAGGTTTTTTACCTCAAAGGTCATTTGGACTGTGCCGGCTGAGGTAACAGTTCCTGCGGCAAATTTTTTCGTCAATTGCACATCAGCTGCTGCTGCAACCGTTGTTGGAGCGTCGTTAGTGCTGAACGTGTCAACACTAATTCCGTTATCGGCATCCACAGTTGCAGTGTTATGCAGGGTGCTGTTTGACGCAGCAGAACCCACTTTGACCTGGAAGGAAACGTAGGCCGTAGCCCCAGCTTCAATGACACCAGGGACACCGCTCACACCTACTGGTTGCATGGTTAGGGTTGAGCCGGAGAGTGTGCCAGTTGGAGTGGCAGAACCGGCAACGTATGTGGTGTTGGTGGGGATGGCATCAGTGATGGTCACATCTTCTGTAGCGGCACCACCTTGGTTAGTGACGGCGACGACATAGGTGAGGGTGTCTCCAACATTCGCTGGCCCCGCAGGGTACACAGACTTGGTTGCCGTCACACACGCGGGTGTTCCGAAGGAGATATCGTCCAGGAAGTTACCAATGCTCTTGTTTCCACCGTGAGTGGTGTCTGCAACAAAGGCGAATTGGGTGATGTATTGCCCTGCAGGCACGGTGTAGGTGCCAGTCCAGCGACCCCATGCAGTATTTCCGTCGCTGATTGTTCCAGAAACGTAGTTAACCGCTCCTGCTTGATTTCCAATCTCAACGTGCATCGTGTCCACGCCTTGGCGGCCGCGGTGGGACAAACTCCAGGTCAGTGTTTGGCCAGGGGTTGTTGCAATCTCTTGGTACAAAGTCGAAACCTGGGTGGCATTAATTTCAGCAAACTGTAAGCCGGCTGCTGCAGGAACGCCGTTGAAGCCGGATTTCCAGATTTCAATCAGTTGATCAGATGCAGTGGTGGTCCAACCAGGAACATCCCAGTCTTTGAGCTGCTGGTAGGTGTTGGTGGTCAACACTGGGGCTTCAAAGCTCTCATTCTCCAGCTGTGACGCTGGAGGGGGACAAGAGGTCGCTGCAGTCGCCGTAGTGCCCTGTGTTGTGTCTGCGATCAGTGTCAAACCACTTGCGATCAGGCAGGCAGCAACGAGCAAAAAGAGTAAACGGCGCATTTGCCCATTATTCCACCGGGAGATAGTCCTTCAACCAATAATCCACAGGGCCTGCGGTATGCTTGAAATGCTCGATTTACCCGGCATTGCACACCTGTGGTGCCGCTGGTTTTATTTTGTCGGGCAATCACTTCTAACCAACGATGACCATGTTCGGTCATCGAGAGGATTTTTCATGGCGCACGCCCTCCGCTCAGACCGTCGCAACGTCGCAATCGTTGCCCACGTTGACCACGGTAAGACCACGCTTGTTGACGCGATGCTCAAGCAGACCAACTCGTTCGACGCCCACTTTGCTGGCGAAGACCGCATGATGGACTCCAACGACCTCGAACGCGAAAAGGGCATCACCATCCTCGCGAAGAACACTTCTGTTTCTTACGAGGGCAAGCACGCCACTGACGGCCCCATCATCATCAACGTAATTGACACCCCTGGCCACGCAGACTTCGGTGGCGAGGTTGAGCGCGGTCTGTCCATGGTTGACGGCGTTGTTCTCCTCGTTGACGCATCTGAAGGTCCTCTGCCTCAGACCCGCTTCGTTCTGCGTAAGGCACTGGAAGCAAAGCTTCCCGTTATTCTTCTGGTCAACAAGACCGACCGTCCCGATGCTCGCATCGACGAGGTTGTCGGAGAAAGCCAGGACCTTCTTCTCGGCCTTGCTTCAGACATGGCAGATGACGTGCCTGACCTTGACTTGGACCTCGTGCTCGACGTTCCTGTTGTGTATGCATCTGGCCGCGCCGGCGCTGCCAGCCACAACAAGCCTGAGAACGGCTCGTTGCCTGACAACGACGACCTCGAGCCACTGTTTGAGGCAATCCTCAAGCACGTACCAGCTCCCTCGTACGATGATGCACACCCTCTACAGGCTCACGTAACCAACCTGGATGCATCGCCATTCTTGGGTCGTCTCGCTTTGCTTCGTATCTTCAACGGAAACATCAAGAAGGGCCAGCAGGTTGCCTGGGTCAAGAACGATGGAACTGTTTCTAACGTCAAGATCACCGAACTTCTCATCACCAAGGCTCTTGAGCGTTTCCCCACCGACACTGCAGGCCCCGGTGACATCGTCGCTATTGCCGGTATTGAAGACATCACCATTGGTGAAACCATTGCTGACCCCAACGATGTTCGCCCCTTGCCCACCATCACCGTGGACGACCCTGCGATCTCGATGACCATTGGTACCAACACCTCGCCCATCATCGGCAAGGTCAAGGGCCACAAGCTCACCGCTCGTATGGTCAAGGACCGTCTGGACCGCGAGCTCGTCGGTAACGTCTCCATCAAGCTGGTTGACATTGGTCGCCCCGACGCCTGGGAAATCCAGGGCCGTGGTGAACTTGCTCTGGCCATCCTGGTTGAGAACATGCGTCGCGAAGGCTTCGAGCTCACCGTGGGTAAGCCACAGGTTGTGACCAAGAAGGTTGATGGCAAGTTGCACGAGCCTTTCGAGCACCTGACCATTGACGCTCCTGAGGAATACCTCGGTGCTGTTACTCAGCTTCTGGCAGCTCGCAAGGGCCGTATGGAGTCCATGACTAACCACGGCACCGGCTGGGTTCGTATGGAATTCATCGTTCCTTCACGTGGTCTGATTGGTTTCCGCACCGAGTTCATGACCATCACTCGTGGTGCTGGTATCGCGAACGCTGTCTCTCACGGCTATGAAGCATGGGCTGGCTCCATCGTGACCCGTGTGAACGGTTCGATTGTTGCCGACCGCGCTGGTGTTGCCACTCCATTCGCCATGGTTGCCCTGCAGGAGCGTATGAGCTTCTTCGTTGAGCCAACTCAGGAAGTGTATGAAGGCATGGTTGTCGGCGAGAACTCACGCGCTGATGACATGGACGTCAACATCACTAAGGAGAAGCAGCTGACCAACATGCGTCAGTCCACTTCTGACAGCTTCGAGCGCATGACCCCGTCACGCAAGCTCACCCTGGAAGAGTGCCTCGAGTTTGCTCGTGAGGACGAGTGTGTTGAGGTTACCCCTGAGTTCGTGCGTATTCGCAAGGTGGAGCTGGACTCCAACGCTCGTGCACGCACGACCAGCCGCTTGAAGAAGCAGAACGAGTAATACTCGTTCTCGAAAAGAACTCGTACGAAAACCCTCGCCTTACCTGGCGGGGGTTTTCGCTTTCATCTGGCGAAGGAACAGTGTCAAGACGATGGCTGCAAAGCCGATCCAGCCTGCAACCTGTAACCAAGACATCTCGGGAGTGAAGCCGATAGTTCCGCGCAGGATGACGCCGTACCAGCTATCTGAGGGGATGACACCTGAGACGTTGAAAGCCTTGTCAGCATCGCCGGGGATGAGCCCTGCCTCTTGCCATTCGTGGATGCCATAGCTGAGGACACCTGCGGCCACGATGATCAGGAATGCGCCTGACCAGGTGAAGAACTTGGAGAGGTTCAAGCGAACCATTCCCTTGAAGATCAGCCATCCCAGAAGTGCTGCAATACCCAGACCGACGACAGCGCCAATGGTGGGCAAAACCTTCTCACCTGTTGCGGTGGCAGCTGCCCAAATGAACAGAGCGGTTTCAATACCTTCACGGCCAACAGCAAGGAAAGCCACAAACATGAGCCCCCAGCCGTTTCCGGCAAGGTTCTTATCGATATCGGACTCCAGGTGACCTTTGAGGTTGCGGGCCGTCTTGGCCATCCAGAACACCATCCAGGTGACCAGGGCAACTGCCAGGAAGGATAAAGCACCTGCAAGAATTTCTTCGGGGGCGCCTTCAAGCTGAGCAACACCAGTGCCAAGCATGATGCCCACGATGGTGGAAATCAAGGCGGCGAGTCCCACGCCCAACCACATCTTGGGGAGCGCATCACGGCGATCAATCTTGATCAAGTACGCAGCGAGAATCCCGATAATCAGTGCAGCTTCGAGACCTTCGCGGAGACCGATGAGCAGGTTAGCAAGCATGAAGTGCACAATTCTTTCGTGGGGGATTGTTGGTTAGGGTTGCCTAACTTAGGTTTACCTTAGTAAGGATTACCTAACCTCGTCAATCTGCGGGGATTCGCTCAGTGGAAATAATCATACGGATACGAACGATATTTAGCTAGATACACTGAAGGAATGTCAGAAACTGCCCCACGTCGCCCCGCATCAACCCGCCTGCTCCTGAGCGCAGGAGGCTTTGCCTTGGGTTTGTTTGTGGGGTCTGTGACCACGGTGGCGCATCAAAGTGTTTCCACCATCGCCGGTATTGACGTGCCCTGGGGTTTGATTCTTGGACTGATCGTGGTGACCGGCTTTCTAGTGGGCCTGCGCATCGTTGTGCAAGACCGTCTTATTGTTCTCGTTGCAGCACTAGGACTCGTGGTTATGGTGTTCCTGCTGAGCTTAGAAAGCACAGGAGGATCTGTCCTTGTGCCCAACAACCTGTGGGGCACCATCTGGGCAATAGCGCCCACGCTGATTGCCACCATTGTGGTGGCCTGGCCTCGCTTGCCACAGCGAAGCCGTGGCGCGGACAAAGGCACTGCCGTAACCGCATAAACTTGTGTGAGTAAAGCCCGTTCCTTGAAGGAGTACCAAGTTGACCTACGTCATCGCCCTGCCATGTGTAGACGTCAAGGACCGTGCCTGCATTGACGAATGCCCCGTGGATTGCATCTACGAAGGCGACCGTATGCTCTACATCCACCCGGACGAGTGCGTCGACTGTGGTGCATGTGAACCTGTCTGCCCTGTTGAAGCCATCTACTACGAAGATGACCTTCCTGAACAGTGGGCTGACTACTACAAGGCCAACGTGGAGTTCTTCCAGGAAATTGGTTCTCCCGGTGGCGCAGCCAAGGTGGGCGTCATCAAGGGTGACCACGCCGTTGTCTCAGTTCTTCCTCCCCAGGCTTAAGTTTCATGCTCACTGAGCTGCCTGAATACCCGTGGGATTCGATGGCGCCCTATGTGGCGAAGGCGAAAGCTCACCCCGGTGGCGCTATTGATCTTTCTATTGGGTCTCCCGTAGATCCCACACCTACCGTCATTCGTGATGCGTTGGCTTTGGCCACTGATTCACACGCCTATCCCACCACCATCGGCACCCCTGCGCTGCGCGAGGCCATTGTGGAATGGTTTGCTCGTCGCCGCGGTGTGACAGGGCTTGGTGTGGAGAACGTCCTGCCCACCATTGGGTCCAAAGAATTCGTGGCATGGCTTCCCTTCATGCTGCGCCTGGGCCCAGGAGATGTCGTGGTTCATCCCACGGCTGCCTACCCCACCTACGACATCGGGGCACGGATGGCCGAGGCCATCCCGTTCCCATCTGATGATCCTGCCGAATGGCCAGAGAACACCAGGCTTGTTTGGCTCAACAGCCCAGGCAACCCTGACGGGCGTGTGCTGGATAAGGCAGAACTGAAAGCTCGCGTAGACCGAGCACGTGAACTCGGAGCTTTCATCGTTGGAGACGAGTGTTATGCAGAGCTCGGCTGGTCGGGTCGCTGGGAAAGTGAACCTATCCCTTCACTGCTCGATCCTGAAGTAACCGGGGGAGACCTCGCCGGCATCCTCACTGCGTACTCGTTGAGTAAGCAGTCCAACCTGGCTGGTTACCGTGCTGCGTTTGTTGCCGGAGATCCTGCGCTGATAGCCCAGCTGACCAACATTCGTAAGCATGCCGGCATGATGCAGCCAGGTCCCGTCCAGGCCGCCATGGTTGCAGCTCTGGCTGATGACGCCCACGTCGCAGCCCAGAAAGAGCTCTACCGCTCTCGCCGTGAACTCCTCATTCCTGCACTGAACTCTGCTGGTTACCGTCTCGACCACAGTGAGGCCGGGCTCTATCTCTGGGTCACTGAAGGTGTTGACGCATGGGCGTCCATTGACAAGCTGGCGGGCCTAGGAATCATTGCTGGCCCAGGTGTTTTCTATGGAGATTTCTATCCCAACCACGTACGCCTGTCATTGACAGAAACAGA
>NZ_CAKZII010000027.1 GCF_936931525.1 uncultured Aurantimicrobium sp. | reverse complement strand
CGCCTGACCGGTCGAGGTCTATATCCAGTGTGCGCTTGTTTTCTCTGAACGTCAATGTGGGAAGTGGGTATGTCGCCGAGAGCTTAATTGTTCTCCCCACAACGATGCCCCACCGAAAACTCGATGGGGCATCGCCACATTGGAGGTGGTTAGTGACTATTCGTCAAGGAACAACATTGAATAAGCGCCGAGAGTGAGGAAGGTGGGGAAACTGTCTCCGTCGAGGCAAACCTGACGGAATATCTCCACTGCATCGTCATAACGGTCATCACGTGAACGCTCGAGGCCAGCAACTGTGTCAAAGATGAGCTGTTCGATGAGTGCTTTGGTGATCAATGTGCCTTCACGAGTCTTCACTTGGTAGTGAATCCACTGCCAGATTTGCGAACGGCTAATTTCAGCCGTTGCTGCATCCTCCATGAGATTGTCAATCGCTGCGGCACCGACTCCACGGAGCCAGGACTCGATGTAACGAATACCGATAGACACGTTGTCGTGAACACCACGATCGGTAACATCCCCGCCCATTGCCTTGATATCAAGAAGATCTTCTGGCTCAACGTGAACCTCGGGACGGAGTCGATCAACCTGGTTGGGGCGATCTCCCAGAACTGCGTCAAATTCAGCTCTGGCGGTGGGAATGAGGTCTGGGTGAGCAACCCAGGTGCCATCAAAACCATCACCGGCTTCACGAGACTTGTCATTCTTCACGGCAGCAAGAGCACGTTCAGTCACTTCTGGATCACGGCGGTTCGGAATGAAAGCGCTCATTCCGCCAATCGCGTGAGCTCCACGCTTGTGGCAGGTAGAGACCAAAAGCTCCGTGTACGCACGCATGAAGGGAACTGTCATGGTGATTTGTGAACGGTCAGGAGTGATGTACTGCTGCCCAGAATCACGGAAGTTCTTGATGATCGAGAAGATGTAGTCCCAACGGCCAGCGTTGAGGCCTGCGCAGTGATCGCGCATCTCCCAGAGGATTTCTTCCATCTCGAATGCTGCAGGGATGGTTTCAATCAACACCGTCGCACGAATGGTTCCATAAGGAATTCCCAAACGGTCCTCGGCGAAGGTGAAGACATCGTTCCACCAACGTGCCTCAGCGTGGCTTTCCAACTTCGCAATGTAGAAGTAGGGGCCAGCACCTCGAGCAATGAGCTCTTTAGCGTTGTGGAAGAAGTAGAGACCGAAATCAACCAGGCTGCCTACTGCTTTGGAAGTGTTGCCATCTTCGCCAACGTAAATGAGGTGCTTTTCTGGAAGGTGCAATCCGCGAGGTCGCATCACGATGGTAGGGGTGACCTCCTCCGTGATTGTGTAGGTCTTGCTGCCGGATTCAAACACAAGCTGGCGACGGATTGCGTCATACAGCGAGATTTGTCCGCCAATGATGTTGTTCCAGGTAGGGCTGGTCGCATCTTCTAAATCCGCCAGCCATACCTTTGCACCTGAGTTGAGTGCATTACACGTCATTTTGGGATCTGTTGGTCCCGTAATTTCAACACGACGATCTTCGAGACCAGGACCAGCCCCTGCAACCGACCACGTCTCATCCTCACGGATGTGACGGGTCGAGTACAGGAACTCAGGACGGCGTCCACTCGCAAAATTTGCTCGGTTGACCACTCGGCGGGCAAGCAGGTCGTTGCGCGTGCCTGCAAAGAGGTCGTGCAGCTCTGTCAGGAATGCCAGGGCTTCTGAGGTGAGGATCTCATTGAAGCGAGGTCCTCGTGGGCAATTAATGCTGATGTGAGACATGATCTGTGTCCTTAGCGTCTGATCGTGTTACGCGATTTAGTGGAACTGCTCTTCCTCGGTTGAACCAACCAAGGCGAGAGTTGCGCTGTCAGGGTTGAGTGCAGTGGAGATGACATCGAAGTAACCGGTGCCAACCTCACGCTGGTGCTTGGTTGCGGTGTAGCCATCAACTTCGCTCGCGAATTCTGCTTCCTGAAGCTCTACGTAAGCGCTCATTGCACGCTCCTTGTAGCCCTTGGCCAGGTTGAACATGGAGTGGTTGAGAGCGTGGAAGCCAGCCAGAGTAATGAACTGGAACTTGTAACCCATCGCTGCCAGGTCTGCCTGGAAGGTTGCAATCTCAGCGTCAGTGAGGTGCTTCTTCCAGTTGAAGGATGGCGAGCAGTTGTAAGCGAGCATCTTGCCAGGGAACTTCGCGTGGATTGCTTCTGCAAACTCACGAGCAAGTGCCAAGTCAGGCTCTCCGGTTTCAACCCAGATCAGGTCTGCGTACTCAGCGAAAGCAAGACCGCGGGTAATTACTGGATCCAGTCCAGCATTGACGCGGTAGAAGCCTTCGTTGGTGCGCTCGCCGGTGGTGTACTGAGCATCACGTGCGTCAACGTCGCTGGTGAGCAAGTCAGCAGCAAGCGCATCGGTACGAGCAATGATGATGGTGGGAACACCAGCAACGTCTGCTGCCAGACGAGCTGCGTTCAAGGTGCGAACGTGCTGCTGGGTGGGGATCAGAACCTTGCCACCGAGGTGACCGCACTTCTTCTCCGAAGCGAGCTGGTCTTCCCAGTGAACACCGGCAGCGCCGGACTGAATCATGGACTTCATCAGTTCGTATGCGTTGAGAGGACCACCGAAGCCAGCCTCAGCGTCAGCAACGATCGGAGCGAGCCAGTCAACAGTTGCTTTGCCCTCAACACGCTCAACCTGGTCAGCACGGATGAGTGCATTGTTGATGCGGCGAACTACAGCAGGTACGGAGTTTGCAGGGTAGAGGCTCTGGTCTGGGTAGGTCTGTCCGGAGAGGTTTGCATCTCCAGCTACCTGCCAACCAGAAAGGTAAATGGCCTTGAGGCCAGCCTTGATCTGCTGAACAGCCTGGTTTCCCGTGAGTGCACCAAGAGCAGGAACCCACTCTTCGGTGTGCAGGAGGTTCCAGAGGTTCTCAGCACCACGACGAGCAAGGGTTGCCTCTTCGGTGATGGAGCCGCGAAGGCGGATGACTTCTTCCGCGGTGTAGTCGCGCTTGATGCCTGCCCAGCGAGGGTCGGTGTCCCATTCACGCTGCAGCTGTGCTGCGCTTTGGGTGTTGTCTCCGGTGCGGAATGTCATTTTGATCTCCTTTGATCGATTTGGAAGGTTTTGGAAAGTGGGAAACATTTCTGCCGTTTGCTTCGTTACTTCGAGTATTTGGCCTCCGCAACCCCAGTGGATGACATTTCTGAGTAGAAATATTGCAAAACTTCTGTTTTATAAAACTTCCTTTACTTTGCTGGAGCTGAGAGAGTTAAGACATGAGCGAACCACTAGATGCACTTCTGATTGGCCGGAACATCCGTGACCTCCGCACACGCCAAGGAATGACCCTGGAAGCACTTGCTGTTGCTATCGAGCGTGCGCCCTCGCAGGTCTCTGCTTTAGAGAACGGCAAACGTGCTCCGCGGATCATTCAGTTGCAACAGATTGCCACCGCTCTCGGGGTTTCCCTCGACGCCCTTCTCACCCCTGAACCACTTTCCGACCGCAGCTCGAAAGAACTCGAGATTGAACGAGCACAGCGCAACGGAATGTATGCCTCGTTGGGACTTCCAGAAATGAAGCTCAGCAAAGGTCTCAGTGAGGGTGTCCTAGACACCATCCTGGGCCTTCAGAAAGAAGTGGAGCGACTCCACCTCCTCAAAGCTGCAACTCCCGAAGAAGCACGACGTGCCAACTCAGCTCTGCGCCAAGAAATGCGAGAAGTCAACAACTACTACGCAGATCTCGAAGGCCGCGCCAAAGAGCTCCACGCCCTGATTGGACACACAACCGGCCCGCTCTCCGAGCGATTAACAGCAGAACTTGCCAACAAACTCGGCTTTACGTTGCACTATGTGTCTGACCTCCCAGCCTCTACACGCACGGTGACCGACACCAAGAATGGTCGCATCTTCCTCCCGGTCAGACGCGAGGGTCGCGATCCACGAACGGCTCTTTTGCAAGCGCTGAGTGCGCACGTGCTGCAGTTTTCTGAACCCACAAACTATGAGGAATACCTCAACCAGCGCGTTCAGTCGAACTACCTTGCAGGTGCTTTGCTGATTCCGGAATCAAGCGCAGTTCCCTTCCTCGCACAAGCCAAAGAACAGCGAGAGCTTTCAGTAGAAGACCTGCGGGATATGTATGCAGTGGGGTATGAAGTTGCTGCCCACCGCTTCACAAACCTGGCCACCGTGCACCTGGATATCCCCGTGCACTTCCTCAAGGTCTATGAAAATGGAACCCTGTCCAAGGCATATGAAAACGACAAGGTTGCGTTCCCTACGGATGTTTTTGGCGCCGTTGAAGGGCAGATTGTGTGCCGCAACTGGAGTGCACGTCGCGTCTTTTCAATAGATGACCGCTTCACGCCCTATCACCAATACACCGACAAGCCTTCAGGCACCTATTGGTGCACCTCACGCATTCAGTCTTCGCCTCAAGGTGACTTCTCGATCAGCGTGGGAACACCTTTTGCCTCGGTGAAGTGGTTCCGTGGGCGAGACACAACTATCCGCCACCGCTCTGAATGCCCTGATTCGTCCTGCTGCCGTGAGGCACCTGCTGAACTCAGCGCAAAATGGGATGAGGGTGTTCGCCCTGTTCCCAAGATCAATTCAAGCCTGCTGGCAGCGCTGCCAAGAAATGGAATTCTGGGCGTTGATCAGCGTGAGATTCTTGAATTCTTAGAGGCCCACGAACCTACGAACTAGCTGTGTGAGCTGCCCATTTTTCAGACTATCCCGCACCGTGAATACGGCGGCTGAGCTCGTGAGCTGTTGCGCTCATTTCAGGAAGTAATGAGTCCACTTTCTCCTTGAACGCTTCTGGAGTATTCAATCCTGCTGATGAAAAAGTGACAGCAATACCCGCCGCAGGCCAACCAATGTGATCTTTCACAACAACGCCAACCGAAGCCAAGCCTTCTGTGATCTCCCCGCGCTCGATGGAATATCCGTGTGAAGCAGAATCTGTGACAAGTGCTTTGAGCTCGCGATAGGTTCGAGGCCCCGTGGTGGCAACGCCTGCTCGCTGACTGAACACAATGCTGTCTGGATAGAGCGCACGCAATTGAGCGGGTGGCAACGCAGAAAGTAATGCGCGGCCGGATGCGGTGAGGTGGGCTGGAAGGCGAACGCCCACTTCAGTCACGAGGCTGGGTCGGCGTGGAGCGCGTTCTTCCACGACATAAAGAACATCAGTACCATGCAGCACGGCAAGGTGGGCAGACTCCCCGATGTGGTCCACCAGCTTTGCCAACAAAGGTGCGCCAAGACGTGTCAGCGGTTGTTGGCGAGTGTAGGCGGAGGAAAGTTCAAAAGCAGCGGGACCTAGACCATAGCGACGCTCTTCAGGAATGTGCAGGGCAAAGCCACGCTCGGTGAGCACGGTCAAGATTTGATAAACCGAGGACCTGGGTAACTCCAGCGCAGTGGCTATTGATTGCGCTGGAACAGGGCCTCGCTGGTGGGCAAGATGTTCAAGAATGCGCAGGGTTGAATCGGCTGCAGGGACTTTACTCACATCGCCAGTCTGCCATGTCTGTTATCTCAGACACAAGGGGGACTTTCACTGTATTTTCAAGCATTTTTTTAGTGTGAAATCAGAGCATGAGTTCAGTAGTCGTCGGCACAGGTGCCGTATCCATCGAAGACGTGGTCGCGGTTGCCCGCCCCAACGCCACCATCACGCTTGATTCTGGAGCACTTGCAGGCGTTGCCGCTTCTCGCGCTGTGATTGATGGCTTGGCGTCAGACCCCAACCCTCACTACGGAATCTCCACCGGTTTTGGCGCATTGGCCACTACCTTCATCGAGACTGACCGCCGGGCTCAGCTCCAGGCATCACTTGTTCGCTCTCACGCAGCTGGCTCTGGCCCCGAGGTGGAGCGCGAAGTCATTCGCGCTCTGATGCTTTTGCGCCTCTCCACGCTGATGACCGGTCGCACCGGCGTGCGCCCTGTGGTTGCTGAGACGTATGCCGCAGTCATCAATGCAGGAATTACTCCCGTGGTTCGTGAATACGGATCCCTCGGCTGTTCCGGTGACCTCGCTCCGCTCTCGCATTGTGCTCTTGCAACTCTGGGCGAAGGCGATGTTCGCGACGCAGAGGGTGTTCTCATGCCCGCTGCAGAAGCACTTGCGGCAGCTGGCATCACTCCGCTCAAACTCGAAGAAAAAGAAGGCCTCGCGCTCATCAATGGCACCGACGGCATGCTCGGCATGCTGGCACTGGCCATTACTGATCTCAAGATGTTGATGACCACCGTGGATGTTTCCGCGGCCATGAGCATCGAAGGCCTGATGGGCACCGACAAGGTATTCGCAGCAGACCTACACGCACTGCGTCCCCAGGTTGGGCAGGGTCAGTCAGCAACGAACCTGCGCAATATCCTCGCTGACTCCCCCATCGTGCACTCCCACGCTGGGCCCGAAGATGGTCGCGTTCAGGATGCTTATTCGTTGCGCTGCTCACCTCAGGTGCACGGTGGTGCGCGTGACACTATTGCACATGCCGAGATGGTGGCAGGTCGCGAACTGGCCTCTGCCGTGGACAACCCCGTCCTGACCGTGGATGGCCGCGTGGAAAGCAACGGCAACTTCCACGGCGCTCCTGTGGCTTATGTACTCGACTTCCTTGCCATCGTTGCTGCTGATGTGGCCTCCATGAGTGAGCGTCGCACCGACCGCTTCCTCGACCGCGCACGCAACCAGGGCCTTCCTCCCTTCCTCGCCCACGAAGTTGGTGTCGACTCTGGCCTCATGATTGCCCAATACACCGCAGCAGGCTTGGTTTCAGAGATGAAGCGCCTGGCAGTTCCCGCTTCTGCCGACTCCATTCCTTCCAGCGCGATGCAAGAAGACCACGTTTCAATGGGTTGGCATGCGGGACGCAAACTGCGCAAGGCAGTTGATGCGTTCTCCCGCGTGATCGCCATTGAACTCATGACTGCAGCCAGGGGCATTGATCTGCGCGAACCTCTGAAGCCCAGCCCCATTACTGGTGCAGTCATTGCCGAACTGCGCAGCAACGGCGTTGCCGGCCCTGGTGCAGACCGCTTCCTTTCTCCCGAGATTGAAGCAGCAGCAGAACTCACTCTGAGTGGACGCATTGCAGCGGTCGCTCAGTCCGCAGCCACTACCCCACTGATCTAGTCAGCACGAAGAATTAGCCAAGGAGAACATCATGACCTCAGGACCTCGCACCGTTCGCGCCGCACGCGGAAACAAGCTGACTGCCAAGAACTGGCAGACCGAAGCCCCCATGCGCATGCTCATGAACAACCTCGACCCTGAGGTTGCTGAGCACCCCGAGAAGCTCGTGGTCTATGGCGGCACCGGTAAGGCTGCCCGCACCTGGGAAGCATACGACGCCATCGTGCGCACCCTCGAGACGCTTGAGTCCGACGAGACCCTGCTGGTTCAGTCTGGAAAGCCTGTCGGCGTATTCCGCACCAACGAATGGGCACCTCGAGTGCTCATTGCTAACTCGAACCTTGTTGGTGACTGGGCAACCTGGCCCGAGTTCCGCAAGCTTGAGGCTGAAGGACTGACCATGTACGGCCAGATGACTGCTGGGTCCTGGATCTACATCGGAACCCAGGGCATACTGCAGGGAACCTACGAAACCTTCGGTGCTGTTGCACGCCAACACTTTGGTGGCACACTGGCTGGAACGCTGACCTTGACCGGTGGCTGCGGTGGCATGGGTGGTGCACAGCCTCTGGCTGTAACCATGAATGACGGTGTCGTTCTCATCGTGGATGTGGACGCCTCTCGCCTCGAGCGTCGTGTTGAACACGGCTACCTCGACGAGATGACTCATGACCTCGATGACGCGATTGCTCGCGTGCTTGCAGCCAAGGAATCCAAGACTCCACTTTCTGTGGGCATCGTAGGCAACGCTGCCGAGGTATTCACTGAGCTCTTGGAGCGTAAGGTCCCCATCGATATCGTCACTGACCAGACCAGTGCCCACGACCCCCTCTCCTACCTCCCCGAGGGTGTCTCTGTCGAGGAATGGCACCAGAAGGCAGAGGCAGACGCAGTCTGGTTCACAGACCACTCTCGCGCTGCCATGGCCAAGCAGGTCAAGGCCATGGTTGAGTTCCAAGATGCAGGAGCCATCGTCTTCGACTACGGCAACTCGATCCGTGCTGAAGCCAAGCTCGGCGGTTACGACCGCGCATTCGAATTCCCCGGATTCGTTCCTGCCTACATTCGCCCATTGTTCTGCGAAGGCAATGGCCCCTTCCGCTGGGTTGCTCTTTCTGGTGACCCAGAAGATATCGCCAAGACTGACAAGGCCATCCTGGAGCTCTTCCCCGAGAATGAGCACCTCAAGCGGTGGATCACCAAGGCGGGCGAAAAGGTTCACTTTGAAGGCCTCCCCGCCCGCATCTGCTGGCTTGGTTACAAGGAACGCCACCTCGCTGGACTGAAGTTCAACGAGATGGTTGCTTCAGGTGAGCTTTCTGCACCCATCGTGATTGGTCGCGACCACCTGGACTCCGGTTCGGTTGCCTCGCCTTATCGCGAGACCGAAGCAATGAAGGATGGCTCAGACGCTATTGCCGACTGGCCTTTGCTCAACGCACTGCTCAACACGGCATCGGGTGCAACATGGGTGTCCCTCCACCACGGTGGTGGCGTCGGTATCGGTCGCTCCATCCACTCTGGCCAGGTCACTGTTGCTGATGGCACTCCACTTGCAGCTCAGAAGCTCGAGCGTGTGCTGACCAACGACCCCGGAACCGGTGTGATGCGTCACGTTGATGCTGGCTACGAGCGTGCAGAAGAAGTTGCACGCGAGCGTGGTCTGCGCGTTCCCATGCAGGAAGGCTAAGCCGTAGGCTCACTGTCATGACCCGCACACTCTTCACCAATATCGGATTGCTCGTCACGAACAATCCAAGCGAGGCTGTGCGCGCAGGCGGAACGAAAACTCCCACGGGGGAAATCGAGAACGCCGCCATGATCGTGGACAACGGCCTCGTTGCCTGGGTTGGCCGTGCTGTTGATGCCGAAACCGGCGGCGGTTTTGATATCGATGCCGTGGTCAATGTGCACGGAAACACTCTGATCCCAGGGTTTGTGGATTCCCACTCGCACATCGTCTTTGCTGGTGATCGTGCGGGAGAGTTTGCTGCCCGCATGGAAGGCAAGCCGTATGCCGCTGGTGGAATACGTTCCACCGTGGCGGCCACAAGGGAAGCAACAGATGAAGAGCTGCGTCACCGCCTGCATTCTTTGCTCACAGAAATGCACGCTCAAGGAACCACCACTGTAGAAATCAAGAGTGGTTATGGCCTGGACGTTGCCACCGAAGAGCGCCTTGTTCGCCTCGCACGAGAAGTCACCGAAGAAGTGACCTTCTTGGGTGCTCACGTCGTCCCGGCTGAATACAAAGACAACCGTGAAGACTACGTTCAGATCGTCATCGGCGAGATGCTCGAGAAATGCGCCCCACCCGCCAAGTGGATTGATGTCTTCTGCGAAGAAGGCGCCTTCTCTGTCGAGGAATCACGCCGCATCTTGAACGCAGGTAAGGAAGCAGGGCTTCTCCCCCGCGTTCATGCCTCACAACTGGGCCCAGGTGAAGGCATTGCACTGGCTATTGAAGTCGGTGCTGCATCTGTTGATCACTGCACGTATCTGACAGATGCCGATGTTGAGGCACTTGCTGCTTCTCAGACCGTGGCGACGCTGTTGCCAGGAGTCGAGTTCTCCACCAAGCAGCCCTATCCTTCCGGACGTCGCCTGATCGATTCTGGTGTGACCGTGGCGCTGTCAACAGACTGCAACCCCGGCTCTAGCTTTACGTCCTCTATGCCCTTCTGCATCGCTGTGGCGGTGCGTGAGATGGGTATGACCCCTGCAGAAGCACTCTGGGCCTCCACTGCAGGTGGCGCCCAAGCTCTGCAGCGCACAGACGTGGGAAAGATTTCCGTCGGCATGCGTGCGGATATTGCTGAGATTTCAGCGCCGAGCTATGTCCACCTGGCTTATCGCCCAGGTGTTCCCCTGATTGGTCGGGTCTGGAAAGACGGAGAACTTATCGCTGGCTAAGTCCGGCGACCGCTTCCAGTACACACAGAGCTGCCAAGCGAATGGTGCGACCATCGGGAGCATCCATGGTGGCATCAATCTCGGCCAGGTCAATAGAGCGAACCTGAGGGTGCTTCCCTGCAGCACGTGCAGCTTGGCGCAGTTCATAGGCACTAATGCCACCGGGAACACTTGCTGGGCAAGCAGGAGCCACAGCCCGATCACACACGTCAACGTCAAGATCAACGTGGATGGGCCCACCGGCTGATCCTGCAATGCTCAACGCTTCAGCCATGACATCCGCCATGGGACGACGCTCGAGCTCATCTCGGTGAATAACCGTGATGCCGAGCTCTTGAGCTCGACGGGCATAACCCACTGAGTTGGCAAAGTCTTGAATACCGATCTGAACAATACGCTCAGGGTTCATTCCCGCTTCGATGAGACGGCGCACGGGTGACCCATTACTCACACCATCACGCAGGTCATAGTGAGCATCCAGGGTGATGAGCCCTGCAGTTTCGAGGTTGCTTCCCCACACGCCCAGTGCTGCAGCAACGGTGATGGAGTTATCCCCACCCAGAGCAATAACAAGTTCGGCCGCTTTCGCAGCATCAGCCATCAGAGCGATGGTGCGGGCTTCACCCGCAGGTGAGTCAGGATCGCTCACATCGCCAAAGTCAGCAACAGTGAGCTCTTCCAGATCGACGATGGCGGGATCAGTTCGAAGGTTCTTATCGAGGCTTCCGCGATCCTGCATCAGTGCTGGTGAATAGCGATACAGCGCTGCACGAATAGCGTCAGGGGTTTCGTGGGCGTTTGTTGCACTCAAAGATGTCTGGGAAGCAGGAATACCCACTAATGCAGCATCGATTTTCTTTCCCGCAGGAAGGTCTTCCGGGGAAGGCCAGCCTCCAGCACGAGGCCAGAGAGGGTCGTTGGACAGGCCTGATGGCTGGTTAGACATCAGCTGCCTTTGCTGCTTTCTGCCCCTGAACGGCAGCAAAGATGACGCCTACAAGAAGTGCACCCAGTGCTACTTCAACGAGGTAAGCCTGGTACTCGAAAGGGAGGAAAAGGGACACGATCATCAAGGTGGCATTAGCAAGAGCAGTGTCACGCATCAGTGGATAGGCAGCCACGTGAGCGGCGAGCCAGGTTTTGTCGTTCTTACGTGTTGCCTTGGTGCGGATACCTGCCCAGGCGTTGGGGCCTACCTTGCCCGTTGCGGCTCGTGCAACAACGGCATACAAAATGACGTCCGCCACAATCGAGAGCGAAACGATGAGGTAGTGAGTGCCTGAATCCATGCTTCTAGGCTACTGGTCTGGCGCCCGTTTTTACCGTGGTAAACTGGTATCACCGACGCGGGGTGGAGCAGCTCGGTAGCTCGCTGGGCTCATAACCCAGAGGTCGCAGGTTCAAATCCTGTCCCCGC
>NZ_CAKZII010000026.1 GCF_936931525.1 uncultured Aurantimicrobium sp. | reverse complement strand
CGGGAGCTCCGCCACCAGGATTCGAACCTAGACCAACAGATCCAAAGACTGTTGTGCTGCCTTTACACTATGGCGGAATGTGGATTCTCTTTGAAGAAACCCACATGTACAGTCTGCCAGATACCAGCAGGGATAATGGATGCATGGCCCCAGAGAATGATGAAGTCGACCGCATTGTGCAGTCGTGGAAGCGCGAGCGCCCTGATCTCGACTTCTCTCCCCTGCAGGTTCTCTCCCGTGTAGGCCGCTTAGCGAAGATGCTGGACCGTGCCCGCAAGGACGCTTTCCACAAATCCAAGCTGGAATCGTGGGAATTCGACGTGCTCGCAGCGCTGCGTCGTGAAGGCTCTCCCTATCAATTGAGCCCCAAGGCTTTGTTGCAGCAAACCCTGGTTTCCAGTGGAACCATGACAAACCGCATCGACCGCCTGGTCGACAGCGGTTTGGTGGTTCGTCGCGAGGACCCTAATGACGGTCGTGGTGTTCTGGTTGAAATGACCGCGGCAGGTTTGACTCGAGTAGATGCCGCCATTACGCGCCTCGTTGATGCAGAGGCTCTGCTTCTGGCATCTCTCTCGCGCGGTGAACAGACTCGACTTGCTGAGTCTCTGCGCCGTCTCAGCATCGACGTGGACACTCAAGACGCCGCAGAATAAGTCATGGCACGAACACGAAAAGGTTGGCCAACCGAATCTTCGGGAAAGACTGCCCTGCGCAGCACCTCAGTCACTTTCCTGCTCGCAATTGCACTCTTGGCTCTGACACCCTGGGTTCATTCCAACTGGGGCATGGAAGCAGCGTGGGTGCTGCCGCAGGTTGGCTGCGCAGCAATAATCGTGGCGGCACTCATTAACGTCGTGGCCTACATGTTCTTGCGCCAACGCTCGATTGCAAACCTCATTTCACTGTCCATCACAGCGACGTTTGGTGTTTACTGCGTCTTCTTCATCTGGATTTCGCAGGCAGCAGGAAACTAAGCGCGGAGCCGCTCAGATTCTTTCGCAATCTGTGAAACTCTGCCTGGAGACATGTGCAGGATTCCGCTGAGGTCTCTTACTGAATAGCCTTCTTTGGAAAGTTCTTTGATGAAGCGTGCTGAAGCAGTCATGATCTCTTTCTGCTCACGCTCGAGTTCTTCACGTCGCTTACCGAGCTCAACAGCAGCAAGCATTTCCTCGCCGACATTTGAGAATTCGAATTCAAACTCGAAGACTGACTCATCTTCAATATCCAGGAGCAACGAAAGTACTTCACGGACTGCAAGTTCAAGTGCGATCAGATTTCCAGCAAATGTTGCAGCACCTGGAACAGTGGGAACCTCTGCCAGCCACGACTGACCTTCACGTGCAATTCTGACAACGAATTTCATCGAAGCCACCCCTTCCCTAGAACTTCTTCCAAGCTCCGCTCAATAGCACGAAGTGTTCCCGTGGGGATATCTCCCCCATGTTGCGGAACAACTGCCATTTGACTGACACCTTCTCTAGTCACCCGATACAAACGATGGGATCCCTTTTGCCTGAGAAATTGACCACCCAAGGTTTCGATTCGGGTGTTAACTTCTCGTGCTCGCATAATGGAGTTTAGCGACTAAACACCTCAAGTGTCTAGTTACTAAACAGTTGTTAGTGCCCGAGCAAATCGCTGAGCTCTAACCATCGCATCTCGAGATCAGCAATTGTGCCCTCGCACTTGCTGATCTGCTCTGAATACTCTCCAAGACCCACGTAGTCGTTCTGATCATGGGCAGCCATCTTCACGTGAATCTCGGCAACATCAGCTTGTTGCTTGGCAATCTTGCGCTCGATGGAGCCAAATTCCTTCTCGGCATTACGCAGCTCAGCACCAGCTAACTTGGGCACGGGCTTATTCATCGTTGCTGTGGCCTGAGCGGTGACAGAAATGCTTGGTGCGGCCATCTGCTTGGCACGCAGAGCCAAGTACTGGTCAACACCGTTAGGCAGGTGAGTGAAGTGGCCCTCGAGAACGGCATATTGGTTATCCGTGATGCGCTCAAGCAAGTAACGGTCGTGAGAGATCACGAGCAGGGTTCCTGGCCAGGTGTCGAGGAGGTCCTCCATGGCGACCAACATGTCAGTGTCGAGGTCGTTGGTGGGCTCATCCAAGATCAGAACGTTGGGCTCATCGAGAAGAATCAATAGCAATTGCAAGCGGCGCTTCTGGCCACCAGAGAGATCCTTGACCGGAGTGGAGAGCTGGGCTGAGGTGAAGCCCAGACGCTCGAGGAGCTGACCAGGGGTCATCTCTTTGCCACCGACAGAATAAGTCGTGCGCTTCTCTGCAACAACAGCACTCACGCGCATGTCCTGGACAGCGGTCAACTCATCGAGTTGCTGAGTGAGCGTGGCAATCTTGACGGTCTTTCCGCGCTTGACGCGGCCCGAGGTCGGCTGCACGTGGTCAGAGACCAATCCCAGCAGGGTCGACTTTCCAGCACCATTGACGCCGAGAATTCCGGTGCGCTCACCGGGTGCAATACGCCAGGTGACATCGCGGAGAACCTGCTTGTCGCCATAGCTGACCGAGACTTCTTCGAGGTCCACAACGTCTTTACCCAAACGCTGCATCGCCATAGAGGAAAGCTGGATGGCGTCACGAACCGGTGGCTCATCGGCGATGAGCGCATTCGCGGCTTCAATACGGAACTTAGGTTTGGCCGTGCGTGCCGGAGCTCCGCGGCGCAGCCAGGCTAACTCCTTCTTCATCAGGTTCTGACGCTTCGCTTCGCTCACTGCAGCAGAGCGGTCACGCTCCACGCGTTGAAGAATGTAGGCGGCATAGCCGCCTTCAAAAGGCTCCAAGATGCGGTCGTGAACTTCCCAGGTTGCATTGGATACTTCATCCAAGAACCACCGGTCGTGTGTGACGACAAGAAGTCCGCCTTGGCCGTGAGGCCAGCGCTTTTTGAGGTGACCAGCAAGCCATGAAATACCTTCCACATCCAAGTGGTTGGTGGGCTCATCGAGGAAGATGACGTCCCAGTCGCCGGTCAGCAAAGCTGCCAAAGCGACGCGACGTCGCTGACCACCCGAGAGGTCACCAACCTTGGCATCCCAGGGGATATCTGTCACCAGACCGGTCAGAACATCGCGCACCTTGGGGTCACCGGCCCAGACGTGCTCTTCAATACCGCCGACAATTGCCTCACCCACGGTGAGGTTGCCATCAACCTCATCTGACTGGTCGAGCATGCCGAGGGTGATGCCGCCGCGACGAGTAACACGGCCCGAGTCTGGCTCGAGGCGGCCAGCCAAGATCTTCATCAGTGTGGACTTGCCATCACCATTGCGACCTACGACACCGACCCGGTCGCCATCATTGATACCGATAGTGATGCCGTCAAAGATGACGCGCGTGGGAAATTCCAGGTGGAGGTTCTCTCCACCGAGCAGGTGTGCCATTAGTCGTTGACCAGACGAGCGCCGTGAACGGGGCCCGATACGCGCAGCACCTTGTGGCCTGCGGCGCTGAGAGTGACTTGCAGGTCAATAGCTGCCTCGGCATCCTCAGCAAGGAAAGCCAGGGTTGGCCCAGAACCGGAGACGATGCCAGCAAGAGCTCCGCTCTTTTCTCCCAGCTCAAGAACCTCAACGAGTGAGGGCTTGAGGTGAAGGGCTGGTGCTTGGAGGTCATTACTCAGTGCATCTGCCAACATGATGGGATCGCCCGCGCGGAGCGCCTGAAGAACTGCGGTGTCGACGGTGGGCGACTGGGGTGCTGGCTTGATGTCGGCAACGTGGCGTTCACGGTGTGCATCAAGCTCGCCATAAACAGCCGGAGTGCTCAGGCCAAAGTCTGCTGGGACAAGAACCCATTCAAAGTGTTCGTGGCTTGTCAGCACGGGGCTGAGGCGATCGCCGCGACCGGTACCAATTGCGGTGCCGCCCATCAGTGCGAAAGGAACATCTGCACCGAGCTCGGCAGCGAGTTCGAGTAGAGCGTCTTTGCCGAGGTTGGTTCCCCAGAGTGCATCACAGGCAACAAGAGTTCCGGCAGCATCTGCAGAACCGCCACCCATGCCGCCAGCAATAGGAACGTTTTTCTCGATTTCGAGACGAACACCACCGCGATACTTCGCTTTGCGAGCTAAGAGCTGTGCTGCCTTAATGGCCAAGTTGGAGGCATCTAAGGGAATGCCGCTCAGGTCAAAGTCACCAGTGAACGAAACAGAGAAATCATCAGCGTGATACGCGCGGATGTCTTCATAGAGACCGACTGCTTGATAGGTGGTTGCCACATCGTGGTAACCGTCATCCATCACAGCGCCAACGGCAAGCGAGACATTGATCTTGCCGGGGGCTCGAACGTGAGCCACCTCGCGTGCACCTGTCTCGGTCATAATTCCAAACTAGCTGGCGTTGGCGATAGACACGAATTGAGCAATGTTCAACTGCTCCCCGCGCAGCGTGGGATCAATCCCTGCGCGCTCGAGAAGCTCGGTTGCCGCAGCACTCGAGCCACACAAATCAGAGAGAGCTTGGCGCAACATCTTGCGACGCTGGCCGAATGCGCCATCGATGATGTCGAAGGTGCGGCGACGAAGGGCTTCGTCTCCCGGCTGCTGGGCATCCAGTTCAAAACCGACCAAAACAGAATCCACATTGGGAACAGGCCAGAACACTTGGCGGCTCACAGTGCCAGCAATACGCCACTTGCCATACCAGGCAGCCTTGGCACTGGGTCCGCCATAAATCTTCGACCCTGGCTCAGCTGCCAGGCGGTGTCCCACTTCTGCCTGCACCATGACCACACCGGAGCGGATGCTGGGGAAGTGCTCCATGAAGTGAAGCAACACAGGAACAGAAACGTTATAGGGAAGGTTTGCCACCAGACGTGTGGGCTCATCAGGGAGCTCCATGATCTTCATGGCGTCTTCGTGAATCACGGTGAGCTTGGCTTCTGGAGCCATCTCGGCAAAGGTCACCGGCAGCTGCGCTGCGAGGCGACCATCAATCTCCACCGCAACCAGGGAAGCTCCTGCTTCCACGATGCCGAGGCTGAGTGAACCTAGACCTGGACCAATCTCCACGACGGAGTCACCGGCTTCAACGCGAGCAACTTTGACAATCTTTCGGACGGTGTTGCCATCAATGACAAAGTTCTGCCCCAGCTTCTTGGTCGGGGTGACATCCAGCAGTTCTGCCAGGTCACGAATCTCGGCAGGACCGAGCAGTTTCACACTCATGCGACGAGACCGTCTTCCCAGGAGCCATAAACCTTCTCGGTATTGAAGGCGATTTGAGCACAAAGGTCACCCAAGTCATCTCCAAGAACCTCTGCCATCGCACGAACCGTGTGAGGGGTCAGATAGGGAGCGTTGGGGCGTCCACGGAATGGTGTGGGAGTCAAGAAAGGCGCATCCGTTTCCACAAGCACCAGCTCACGAGGAATGACCTGGAGCGCTTCGCGTAGCTCTGCGTTCTTCTTGAACGTGATGGTGCCGGAGAACGACAAATACCAGCCGTTATCGGCAGCAATCTTGGCCATCGCGGCATCGCCGGAGAAGCAGTGGAAGACGGTCTTCTCGGGTGCCCCCACGCGCAGCAGAGTTTCGATGACGTCTTCGTGAGCATCACGGTCGTGGATCTGCATCGCAATGGAGTGCTTCTTGGCAATCTCGATGTGAGCTTCGAATGAACGGCGCTGAGCAGCCAGGCCCTCAGGACCGGTGCGGAAGAAGTCGAGGCCGGTCTCCCCCACCGCACGGGTGCGGGGCCACGCAGCCAGCTCGTCAATCACAGCGAGGGCGTCATCGAGAGTGCCAGCTTCTTCATAACGAGGAGCTTCATTGGGGTGGATGGCCACAGCAGCCAGCATGCGAGGTTCTGCAGCAGCAACAGCGGCCGACCACTTGGAGGTCTCCACATCGCCACCGACTTGGATCACACCAACAATGCCTACCTCTGCAGCACGCTCGAGGTGCTCGTGATAATCGATGGGCTGGTCGCCATCAGAGATCTCGAGGTGAGTGTGGTTGTCATAGACCGCGACCGGAAGGGGCTCAGGTAGTGGAGGGTAGGACAAGTCACGCTTCTGGCCGTGCTCGGCTGTGGTGTCGCGCTGACGAATATATGCCGATTCGGTCATATTGGTTTATCCGACTACTCGGCGGAAGACTCAATACGAGGGAAGAGAGCTTCGAGAGCACCCACGGTGGTGCCTGCAGGAACCTGGTTCCACTTCCCTGCTTCACGAATGGGCTGAGCAGTGAGAGCACCAAGAGTGCCTTCCACGTTCAGTGCAGACCAGAGCTTCTGGGTTGCCTGAGGCATGAAGGGAGAAAGCAGAACTGCCAGAGCACGAAGACCCTCAGTGGCGGTGTTCAAGACGGTTGCCAGGCGTGCTGCGTTTGCAGGGTCCTTGGCCAGAGCCCAAGGCTCTTGCTCAGTGATGTACCCGTTGAGAGCATCCACGATGGTCCAAATAGAAGTCACGGCATCATGGATTGCTAAACGCTCGATAGCAGCGTCTGCTTCCACAGCAGCAGCAGCTACAACATCTGCAATGGCTTTATCCGATGGGGTCAGTTCACCCGCAGCAGGAACAACACCATCGAAGTAGCGAGTAACCATGGCCAGGGTGCGAGAGGCGAGGTTACCGAAACCGTTTGCCAGTTCTGCCTGGTAGCGAGCGGAGAGATCTTCCCAGCTGAAAGATCCGTCTTGACCAAAGCTGATGGCACTCATGAAGTAGTAGCGGAACGCATCCGAACCGAAGGTGTCGGTGATGTCGTTGGGTGCAATTCCGGTGAGCTTGGACTTGGACATTTTCTCGCCACCGACGAGGAGCCAGCCGTGGCCGTAGACCTGGTGAGGAATCTCAACACCGGCAGCCATGAGCATGGCGGGCCAGATCACGGCGTGGAAACGCAGGATGTCTTTACCCACGATGTGGGTGGCGGGCCACAGAGAAGCAAGCTTCTCTTCGTCGTAGCCATACCCAGCAGCAGTGATGTAGTTCAGCAGGGCGTCAAACCACACATAGACAACGTGGGAGTCATCCCAGGGAAGCTTGATACCCCAGTCGAAGCTGGAGCGGGAGATAGAGAGGTCATTCAGACCCTGCTTCACAAACTGCACAACTTCGTTGCGAGCAGATTCTGGCTGCACAAAGTTGGGGTTCGCTTCATACATATCCAGCAGGGGCTGGGTGAAGTCGCTCATACGGAAGAAGTAGTTCTTCTCGTGCAGGTTCTCCACGGGCTTGGAGTGAATAGCGCAGACCTTCTCGCCTGCGAATTCTCCGGTGCCATCAACCAGGTCAGAATCCTGCTTGTATTCCTCACAGCCAACGCAGTATGAACCTTCGTATTCGCCGGTGTAGATATAACCCGCGTCATAGAGGTGCTGCAGGAACTTCTTCACGTTGTCTTCGTGACGAGCGTCCGTGGTGCGAATGAAGTCATCGTTTGAAATGTCGATGGTGTCCAGCAGGGGCTTCCAAGCGGACTCAACCAGACGGTCTACCCACTCCTGAGGAGTGGCGCCGTTAGCGGTTGCAGTACGAAGGATTTTCTCACCGTGCTCATCGGTTCCGGTGAGCATCCAGGTGCGATCTCCGGCCTGGCGGTGCCAGCGTGCAAGCACGTCAGCAGCTACCTCCGTGTACGCGTGACCGATGTGGGGCACGTCGTTAACGTAGAAGATAGGCGTGGTGACGTAGAAGCTTTTGCCGGCAGACATAGCTTCTATTCTATTTTGCTGCGAGAGCTGCCTGATACAGCTCTCGTTTAGAGAGACCAGTCTCTTCTGCCACTTGAGTACTTGCCTCTTTGAGGCGCATTCCGTCAGCAACAAGAAGCTGAACCTGCACTAAACCGTCTTCGAGAGTCAAGGTTGCTGCAGTAGCGCCGCCAATGACCAGCACGATCTCACCGCGGACGCCGTCGGCGGCCCAGTCGGCGAGATCTGACAGAGATCCACGCTTGACCTCTTCATAGAACTTGGTCAGCTCACGACACACAGCAGCAGAGCGCTCTGCGCCGAGTTCATCACGGGCATCAGCCAGTGACTCTGCGATGCGATTAGGAGATTCAAAAAACACCATGGTGCGGGACTCACGAGCTAATGCACGGAACGTTGCCTTACGTTCTCCCTGCTTACGAGGAAGAAAGCCTTCAAAGGTGAAGCGGTCGGTAGGAAGTCCTGCCACGGCGAGCGCGGTAATCACTGCGCTGGGTCCGGGAATAGCGGTGACCTGCACACCTGCCGCGGCAGCTGCTTCGACGAGGTGAAAACCTGGGTCGCTGACGGTGGGCATGCCTGCGTCAGAGAGCACCAGCACGTTGCCCTCTTTGGCCAGCTCAATGATCTCAGGGCTCTTGGTTGATTCGTTGTGATCGTGCAGAGCAATCAGGCGAGGTCGGTTCTCAATGCCCAAGGCATTCAACAGCTTGGAAGTGGTGCGAGTGTCTTCACTGGCGATCACGGTTGCCTCAGTCAATGCCTCTACCAAACGGGTCGAGGCATCACCCAAGTTGCCGATGGGAGTTGCTGCCAGGATGATCACCCCTCCAGTTTGGCAGGGTTCTGGTCTGTAGGCTGAACTGGTGAAACAGGCGTTGGCTTCGAGCATGAAGTGGGGAGCTCCAGCAGCAGTCCTTCTGCTGGCTGCTGTGTTGCGCCTGTGGAACTTGGGTAACCCTCACTCGCTGGTTTTCGATGAGACGTTCTATGTCAAAGACGCCTGGACGCTGTGGAACAACGGCTATGAATCAACCTGGCCCGTTGGCAGTGATGACAAGTTCAAAGAAGGCATCACCTCCGAATTCGGCACCGATCCGTCGTATGTAGTCCACCCCCAGCTGGGTAAGTGGCTCATTGGTGCTGGAATGGCACTCTTCGGTTCAGGAAACTCATTTGGCTGGCGCTTTGGTGTTGCCGTTGCTGGCATTTTGATTGTTCTGCTGGTGATGTTGATTGCCCAGAAGCTGTTCCACAACACCACGCTGACTGTTGTGGCAGGTGGACTGATGGCCATTGATGGCCATGCCATCACTCTTTCGCGTGTGAGCTTGCTGGATAACTTCGTCACCCTCTTCACGCTGACCGGTGTTTATTTCGTGCTGATTGACCGGGGGCAGAACCTCCCCAGGTTGATGGCCTGGATGCGCAGGCGCCGCGCACAACTGGGCGAAGACCACGAAGGTCCCACCTGGGGTCCAACCCTGTGGAACAGACCCTATTTGATCCTGGCTGGTCTCGCCTTTGGTCTGGCATGCAGCGTGAAGTGGTCTGGCCTGTATTTCATCGCTGCCTTCGGTATCTATGTTGTCGTCATGGATGCGCTGGATAGACGTCGAGTGGGACTGCCTTTCTGGATATCCGCAGCTGTACTCAAGCAGGCTCCTGCCACTTTCGTCTTGATGGTGCCCATCGCTGTGGTGACCTACATCGCCAGCTGGGCTGGATGGATCCTCACCAAGGGCGGTTATTACCGCGATCTCGTCACCGCAGAATCTGGTCTGCGCTGGAGTGGCCCATTGTCCTGGGTTCCTGACTGGGCCCAAAGCCTCTGGGCGTATCACGTCTCTGCCTACCAATTCCATGTTGGGCTGGTGACTCCCCACTCCTATCAAGCCAATCCCCTGACCTGGCTGATTATGTGGCGCCCCACCAGCATGTTCTATGAAGGCGTGAACAACGGCGACGCTGGTTGCACCTTTGACTCCTGCGCTTCGGCCATCACCGCTATTGCCAACCCTCTGATTTGGTGGGGTGGAACGGCAGCGCTGGGGTACTTGGTTTACCGCCTCGTTCGCTACCGCGAATGGAAGGTTGGCTTCATCCTGATGGGCATCGTGGCAGGGTATGTGCCCTGGCTGATGTACCTCAACCGCACAGTGTTCCAGTTCTATGGCATTGTCTACGAGCCCTACATGATCCTCGCCATCACCTTTGTGGTGGGTGTGATTCTTAGTATCAAGGATGAATACAAGCGCAGCACAGGCATAGCCATCCTCACGGTCTTTGGCATCCTGACGGTGTTGCTCAGTATCTTCTTCTACCCGCTCTGGAGTGGAATGCAGATTCCTTACTGGTACTGGCACCTCCACATGTGGATGCAAAGCTGGGTCTAGACCGTCTCACTGACCGGACACTCCCACAGTCACTTCTCTAGCCAGATAGTGCGCCTCACCATAGGCTCGGAATGTGACAGCGTACGTCTCAGCCTTTGACCTGTTCTCTATAGGTATCGGGCCTTCTAGTTCCCACACCGTGGGACCGATGCGTGCCGCACTCAATTTCGTCACCACACTCACGCAACAGAACCTGTTGAACCAGGTCACCAGCGTGAACTGCAGCCTCTATGGCTCCCTCGGTTCCACCGGCATTGGCCACGGCACCCCAGGTGCTGTGATCGCAGGACTCAGTGGCCTGGCACCTGAAACGTGCATGCCCGAACAGGTGCGCAGCGCCTGGAGCACCCTCGAGACTGACCCCACCCTCAACCTGGGTGGAACCCACACCATCGCCTTCACGGCAGATGACATTACGTTCGAGCCGAGAACCCGCCTGCCTGGCCACCCCAATGCCATGACCATCCGCGCCTATGGCGCGGATGCATTGCCCCTTTTCGAACAGACCTACTATTCCGTGGGTGGCGGCTTCATTCGCCGCGACGGCGAAGAAGCCAGCTCCATCACCACGGAATGGCCCATGCCCTATGGCACCTCCACTGCATTACTTGCCCTGTGTGATGTTCAAAACATGACCATTGACCAGGTGGCACTGAAGAACGAGCTTTCTCAGCATTCAGAAGATGAGGTCAACGAACGCCTGGATGCCATCTGGGAGACCATGCACAACTGCGTGAACTCTGGTCTCACCTCAGCAGGAACCCTGCCCGGTGGCCTCAACGTGAAGCGCCGCGCAGCTGAGCTGCGCGAGCACCTCGTCACCGCAGATGCTGCAAACAGCCGCGACACCACCATTGAATGGCTGCATGCCTTTGCATTGGCTGTGAACGAAGAGAATGCGGCCGGAGGCCGCGTGGTCACCGCACCGACCAATGGAGCCGCCGGCATCGTTCCTGCCGTGGCCAGCTACTACCTGCGCTTTGTTCCTGGAGCGAACCCAGAAGGCATCCGTCGCTATCTCCTCACCGCGACAGCTATTGGCTCGCTGTTCAAATCCAATGCCTCCATTTCAGGTGCTGAAGCGGGTTGCCAGGGCGAAGTGGGTCCCGCCTGCGCCATGGCGGCAGGTGGCCTGTGTGCTGTCCTCGGTGGAACACCCAGGCAGGTCGAGAACGCTGCAGAGATCGCCATGGAACACCACCTCGGCCTCACCTGTGACCCTGTCGGCGGATTGGTGCAGATTCCCTGCATTGAGCGCAACGCAATTGCCAGCTCCACCGCAGTGAGCGCAGCGCGTCTGGCTCTCCACGGTGATGGAAACCACTTGGTTTCCCTCGACACCGTGATTGAGACCATGCGTCAGACCGGTCTAGATATGTCGACCAAATACAAAGAGACCAGCGAAGGCGGTCTCGCTGTGAACGTTATTGAGTGCTAGCTAAAGCGCAGCGGCAAGCTGGCGAATATCGCCGGCGTGTGTGCCACAGCAGCCACCAATAAGGCTGGCTCCCTGCTTCACCCATTCAGCGGAGTAGGCAACCAGAGCTTCAGCTGCTGCGTTCTCCCACAGTCCAGTCTCTGGATTCCAGGTGCCACCACCATTGGCATAGATCACCACGGGCAGATCGGTCACGGTGCGAATCTCAGCAATAGCTGCAGAAACTAAAGCAGGGTCAACGCAGTTGACGCCAATGGCCGCAATAGCTGGAGACGCTGCAGCAATGCGCGCTGCCTCCGCCAGACTCTGTCCTGCCCAGAGCTTTCCATCTGGACCAATAGAGAAGCTCATCCACGCAATTGCCTCAGGGAACTCTGCGAGCGCAGCAACGAGGGCCTCGACTTCAAGAGCATCTGGGATGGTCTCGATGGCGAGGAGATCAGGGTTGGCCGAAAGGAGAACCGCAAGACGCTCGGCGTGGAACGCACGAAGCTCTTCTCGGGTCTTGCCATAGTTGCCCTTGTATTCGCTGCCGTCGTGCAGGATGGCTCCGTAGGGGCCCACGCTAGCGGCCACGAGGGTGTCGGTTCCAGCAACAGCCTTGCGCGCCACGTCGATGCTGGCGCGCAGAGCGCGGTCAGCATCCTCAGCAGAGTGTCCATTCTCAACAAAGCCAGCACGAGAGATTTGGTAACTGGCCGTGATGACCACACCAGCACCCGCATCGACATAGGCCTTGTGGGCAGACTCGATGAGTGCAGGGTCGTCAAGGAGAGCCTGTGCTGTCCAAAGAGAACCCTCGAGACGGCAACCCTGTTGTTCCAGCTCGGTGCTCATTCCGCCGTCAATGGCGAGCGGAATTCGAACACGAGCTAGAAACTCTTCACGGGTCAACATATGTAGAGCCTAGAAAAGAATGGTGAAACGAAGAAAGTCGGAAGGACTTAGTTCGTCAAACCTAGGTATTCATCAACAGGAATGCTTGCCTTCTTGTTCTTGAGCAAGACATACATCAGTGCACCTGCCAGTGCGGTCACCACAGCCACGATCGTGATGGTGGTCACGAATGCACTGGTGTAGATGCCAGCCAGGTCAGCGGTGCTCACGGCAGACAGTGATGAGTTTGTGGTGGAACCAGTTGCAAGATAAGACGTGATTGCATCCCAGTTGCTGTCGCCAGCAACAGCGCCCTTGGTGGCCTTGCTCACTCCAGCGAGAGTGAACATGGAGACCATCACGGTGCTACCGGTGAGACCCAGTGCGTATCCGAACTGACCCACAGCAAGCTTGCTGGAGGTAACGGGACCATAGAACTTGGCAGGAGCCAAGGTAATGAACAGGTTGCCCTGGCTGGTTGCGTTCATCATCCAACCGGTGGCCGCAATGATCATTCCGGGGAGGAAGAGCATGTAGCTGGCGGTAGGAGTCAGGGTGATGTAGGTGAAGAAACCAATGACCATCAGTGCGTAACCCACGGTTGCAGTGGTGCGAGGCTTCGAACCCTTACCCAGGAAGACACCAGCAATAACCGAACCAATGATGCCGGCTGCCGACATAGGCAGGCTGGCAGCACCAAGAAGAGCGGCAGGGATGTGAGTTACATACTGCCAAATGTTTGGAAGCATCTGGCTCATCGAGGCAGATGCCATGTTCCAGAAGATACCCATGACCACAGCACCCAAGAATGCGGGGTGGGTGAGCAACTTGATGGGGAAGACAGGAGCCTTGGTGCGGTTCTCACGAATACCGAAGAACACGAGAGAAATGATCGCGATGATCACGGGCACGTAGAACGCAGGGTGACCGAAACCGTTGGTTGCACCACTGATGCCGTAGAGCAGACCAGCGATACCAATGGCGACAAAGAGCATGCCGAGGTAGTCCACCTTGGAGGCAGGAAGCTTGTCAATCTTGGGCAGGATGGGCTTGACGAAGAAGAAAGCGATAACCGAGATCACAGGAAGGATCAGGTATGCCAGACGCCAGTTGATACCAATCAGCACACCACCAAGAACCATGGCGATAACCGGAATGATTCCGTTCACAATGTTGTAGGTCGCCATGGCGGGGCCAAGCGACTTCTGGCTGGAGACGTTACGGAGCATGCCGTAGGACGCACCGAAGGTCACACCGAGAGCAACACCGGTAATGATGCGACCGAGTAGGTAGAACAGAACAGCGGTTCCAGCCTTAGGGTCAATCAGACCAGCAGTAGCGGTCATCAGCTGACCAGCAGTTGCCACCAATACAGACAAGGCCAAGAGCAGACGACGACCGTAACGGTCAGCGAGCATTCCACCGGGGATAGCGGTTGCTGCCAGTGCGAGGGTAGAAATACCCGCAGCCAGCGACTGGGTCGAAGCGGAGAAGTTCAGTTCGTCAGATGCCTTCACCAACGCCAGCGACGAGATCAGGGGGTCGGCTACCTGGATTGCTCCAAGAAGACCCAGAAGGATAACGGCGGCACGACGGAAACCCTTGTCGGGTGCGGTACCTGCGGATGCTGTTGTAGACAATGAACTCTCCTCAAAAGACGGTCAGGGCTAGTCTGGCACATTAGACCAGTCGTACAAATACCCCTCGCGTAGGCTGGAAGAAGCCCATGGACGCCGCACTCATCACTTATCCGCCTGACTTACCCGTCAGTGAGCGTCGTGAAGAGATTCTGGAAGCAATCAGGGACAACCAAGTTGTCATCATTGCCGGTGCCACCGGCTCGGGAAAGACCACCCAGATTCCCAAGATGTGCCTCGAGCTGGGGCGCACCAGTATTGCTCACACTCAGCCCCGAAGGATTGCAGCACGGGCAGTAGCTGAGCGCATCGCAGAAGAACTCAAGGTGGAACTTGGTGGCCTTGTTGGCTACCAAGTCCGCTTCACCGACCAGGCCAGTGCTGAAACTGAAGTCAAAGTCATGACCGACGGCATCTTGCTCAATGCCCTCCAGCGCGATCGCATGCTGAATGCCTACGACACCATCATCATCGACGAAGCCCATGAGCGCAGCCTCAACATTGACTTCCTCCTGGGTTATCTCAAACAGCTGCTCCCCCAGCGTCCAGACCTGAAGCTCATCATTACCTCCGCCACCATTGATCCTGAAAGCTTCTCGAAGCACTTCGGTGGTGCACCCATGATTGAGGTCTCTGGACGAACCTTCCCCATTGAGATTCGTTACCGCCCACTCGTCGAAGACAAGATGTCGAGCGATGACGTCGATGACGACGAATTAGCGGACGAACCCAATAAGGCAACCAAGGCTCCAGAACACTCTGCCCGTGACTATCTCGACGGCATCATCTCCGCTCTCAACGAACTTGAGAAGGAAGCCCCCGGTGATGTGTTGGTCTTTCTTTCGGGAGAGACAGAAATCCGCGACGCCCAAGAAGCATTAGAAGGCAACATCGCCGCCGGCCGCATGAAGGCCGGCACCGAAGTGCTTCCCCTCTATGGTCGCCTCTCCGCAGCGGACCAACACAAAGTCTTCGAACCCAGCAAGGTTGCAGGCCTCAAAAGACGCATCATTCTTGCAACCAACGTGGCAGAGACAAGCCTCACGGTCCCCGGCATCAAATACGTTGTTGATGCAGGAACGGCCCGCATCTCCAGATATTCACCGCGAGCAAAAGTGCAGCGCCTACCCATTGAGGCCATCTCACAGGCCAGCGCCAACCAGCGTTCAGGGCGTTGTGGTCGAACGAGTGACGGTATTGCCATTCGGTTGTATTCAGAAGAGGACTTCGAGCGCCGCCCAGAATTCACCGACCCCGAAATCCTGCGCACCAACCTCGCGTCGGTGATTCTGCAAGCGGCGTCACTGGGCCTGGGAGACATTGCAGCTTTCCCTTTCTTGCAAACACCTGACTCACGTGGCGTGAAAGACGGCCTGGACCTCCTCAAGGAACTTGGGGCCATCCAGAACAACACAGGAGCAACCAAGCTCACCAAGGTTGGGCACGATCTTTCCCGAATCCCCATTGAGCCCCGCTTTGCTCGCATGGTCTTGGAATCCAGGCACCACGGAGTCACCCGTGAAGTGATGGCCATTGTGGCGGGGCTCACGGTTCAAGACCCGAGAGAGCGCCCTCTCGAGAAGCGACCACAAGCAGATCTCTCCCACGCAAGATTCACCGACCCCACCAGCGACTTCCTCTCTCTGCTGAACCTGTGGAACTACCTCGAAGAGAAGCAGAAAGAACTTTCCTCGAGTGCCTTCCGCCGGATGTGTAAAGCAGAGTTCCTTAACTACCTTCGCGTGCGCGAGTGGAATGACGTTTATCGCCAACTCAAGACCTTGAGTAAGCCATTGGGTCTGAGCTTGGGTGAACCCAAGATTGACCCCGACGGCATTCACAAGTCCCTGCTCTCTGGCCTTCTTTCCCACATTGGCCTCAAGCAGGTCAGTGACAACAAGCTCGGTGACAAGCGCGGGGCCAACAACAGCCCCCGCAAACAACAGCATGAGTTCATGGGTGCACGGAACCAGAAGTTCGTCATCTTCCCAGGCTCTGCTTTAGCCAAGAAACCACCTGCAGCAGTGATGAGTGCGGAGCTGGTGGAAACCAGCAGACTCTTCGCCAGAACTAATGCAGCCATCGATCCAGGCTGGGCAGAAAAGCTCGCCGGTGACCTCTGCAAGCGCAGCTATAGCGAACCACACTGGGAGAAGAACCAAGGCGCTGTTGTTGCTTATGAGCGCGTGACGCTCTTTGGCGTCACCCTCGTGGCCCACAGACGCATGCAGTACTCGAGAGTAGATGCCGAACTCTGCCGTGAACTCTTCATTCGCCATGCACTGGTGGATGGCGAATGGGATTCCAAGCAAGCATTCGATCGCAGCAACCGAGCACTCCGCAGACAACTTGAAGAACTCGAAGAGCGCTCACGCAGAAGAGACATCCTGGCAGACGACGAAGTCGTCTTCGCCTTCTATGACCAGCGCATCCCTGCTGATGTTCTTTCCACGAGATCCTTTGAAGGCTGGTGGAAGAAAGAACGCACGACCAACCCTGACTTCCTCACCATGCAGCGAGCAGATCTGTTGGAAGAAACAGAAGCAGAGCACGATGAGAACGAATTCCCCTCAGAGTGGGTCTATGGCGACCAGAGACTCAAGCTGAAGTATCGCTTCGAACCTGGGCGTGAAGATGACGGTGTCACCGTTGAAGTTCCCCTGCCGCTCTTGGCACGTCTCGACCCTGAGCCCTTTGAATGGCTGGTTCCAGGTCTCCGTCTGGAACTGATCACAGGACTCATCAAGACGCTGCCCAAAAACATTCGCCGCCAGGTCGTCCCGGCAGCGGACTGGGCAGCCAAGGCTGCTGCCACGCTGCCTGAAACACCACAGGGCAGCCTGTTGGTGACCGTTGCCAAAGCACTTCAAAGTCTCAGCGGGGCCATTGTCACTGCCAATGACTTCGATGCCCCGAGACTTCCTGATCACTTACGCATGACATATCGAGTGTTGGGCAGCACGGGCAAAAACATGGGCACTGACAAGAACCTCGAGAAGCTCCAGCGAGGCTTGGCAGACAAGTCCAGAGATGCTGTGGCAGAAGTTGCTGAGCGCGTGACCTCTCCCCTGGAACGAGATGGCCTAACCAGCTGGGACTTTGCTGAGCTACCTAGAACGGTGGATGCCAAGCACGGTGGCAACACCGTGCGGGCATACCCCGCACTCGTGGTCACCAACCCTGGCACAGCACGCCAAGAGGTCAACATCAGGCTGATGGCCACCGAGGCAGACCAGAAGCGTGAACACCCCTTAGGAACCAGAGCACTTGTGATTGCTGCAGTGCCTTCCCCTGCGAAGTATGTGCAAGAACATCTCACTGCAGCAGAAAAGCTCATTCTCACTCAGAGCCCTTATGCCAACCTCAATGCACTCATCACCGATGCCATTGCAGCCAGCGTGGACAGTGTTCTCTTCTCGATGAGAGAAGACGGAATGATCTTCCAGAAGGCAGAGTTTGAAACCCTCAGAGACCGCGTCCAGGGCGCCATCATGGACAACATCTTTGACGCGGTGTCACAGACAGCCAGAATCTTGAGCGCAGTCAAGGATGCGAACAAAGCCATGGCTGAAGCAAACCCGATGACGTATTTGGCGGTGCTGACTCAGGAGAAAGCTCATCTGGATCAGCTCCTGCAGCCCAACTTCATTAGCAATGCTGGACTACAGAGACTGCCCCGCATCTTGATTTATGTGAGAGCAATCACCATGCGCATTCAGCGCATGCTCGAAGACGCGGGCAGAGATAGAACAGCATCGGTTGAACTCGATCAGGCACTCACTGTTTACGAAGCAGCAGGCGGCACAATTCCTCTCGCACCACACTCCCCTGCACACCTCGTAAAGGTGCGCTGGATGATCGAAGAATTCAGAGTGAGCTTGTTTGCCCAATCCCTCGGCACTGCAGAGCCCATCTCACTTCAGCGAATCAAGAAAGCCCTCGGTTAGAAGTGCTCTAGAGAACCTTGGAAAGGAACTCCTTGGTTCGTTCATGCTGAGGGTTGCTCAACATTTCTCGAGGATTACCCGTCTCCACGACAACTCCACCGTCCATGAAGACCAACGTGTCTGCCACTTCACGGGCGAAAGCCATTTCGTGGGTCACGACAATCATGGTCATTCCCGAGCGAGCAAGATCCTGCATGACTTCAAGCACTTCGCCGACGAGTTCTGGGTCGAGTGCGGAGGTGGGCTCATCGAAGAGCATGAGTTCTGGTTCCATGGCAAGTGCTCGCGCAACAGCGACGCGTTGCTGCTGACCGCCAGAAAGCTGTGATGGGTAATAGTCAAAACGTTCAGCTAAGCCCACACGAGTCAACAATTCCTTAGCCTGAGCAATGGCCTGCGCCTTAGGGATCTTTTTCAAGAGCACGGGTGCTTCGATCACGTTTTCTAACGCAGTCTTGTGAGGGAAGAGATTAAATCGCTGGAAAACCATCCCGATTTCACGGCGTTTGGCTGCGATCACCTTGGGGTGAAGTTCATAGAACTTGCCACCCTTTTCCTTATAACCAACAGGGCTTCCATCAACCGTGAGGATTCCTGCATCGCTGGTCTCTAAGCGGTTGATGCAACGCAAGAAGGTTGATTTACCGGAACCCGAGGGTCCGATCAGACACAGCACTTGTCCGCGCTGCACTTCGAGGTTGACGCCCTTGAGTACGTGGTTAGTGCCAAAGCTCTTGGTCACGCCTTGAGCAACAACCATAGGTACGGGGTTTTCTGTCGTAAGTGTCATGAGCTACTTCTTTCCCGCTCCGCGTGAGTACTTCTTTTCAAGGAAGTGCTGACCGACCATCAAGACAGAGGTGAAGGCCAGATACCAAATAGAAGCTACGAGGAGCAGAGGGATGGGGTTGAAAATCTCAGAGGAGATATCTCTCGTGCGGGAGTACAAGTCAAAGCTGTAGGGCACGGCAATAACCAGTGAGGTCGTCTTCAGCATGGAGATCACCTCGTTGCCTGTGGGCGGGATCACCACGCGCATAGCTTGTGGAATGACAATGCGACGCATGGATTGAAACCAGGTCATGCCGAGGGCAACCGCTGCTTCTTCTTGTCCGTGATCCACAGACATCAGACCAGAGCGCATGATTTCTGCCATATACGCTGCCTCGTTCATTGCAAGACCGATCACGGCAAGAGTGAAGGCATTGAAAGCGAGGGTTGTTTCAAATGAAACCCAGGGCTGCATGAATGGAATGCCGATATCAACGGTTTGGTAGATCACGGCAAGGAGACCCCAGAACACCAATTGCACATACACCGGGGTTCCGCGGAAGAGCCACAGGTAGAACCAGGACACCGAGCGCAAGATGGGGTTCGGTGATTGACGCATCACGGCAAGGATCAAGCCCAGAATCACAGCAATGACCATTGAGTAAATGGTGAGCTGCAGCGTATTGACTGCTGCCTGCACCACACGACGGTCAAAGATGTAGAGCCCCACAGTTGACCAGTCGTATGCAGGTCGCTGTGATGCATCGATGATGAACAGTGCTGCAAAGATCACAATCAGTGTCGCTGCAAGAGTTCTCAAAGGGTGCTTACGCTTGATAATCACCCGCGGTTCTGACTCAGCAGGAGAACCTTGCGGAGCGAGTGCCTCCTGCGAGGAGGGTGGTGTCGGTGTAGTCACGTGCTACCCCTTCTTGGTTGCGATGTTGGTCGTTGCGGTCGTGATTGCGCCTTCTTGGACGCCTTCCGACTCAAGAATGATTTGATACGTGCCGTCGTCGATCAGTGACTGCACAGCTGCTTGGATTGCCGGTGCTAAACCTGAGTTTTTTGCCAACACGATGCCATACGGTGACACGTCAAACACCTCACCGGCAGCCACAAGCTTTCCCTTGGATTTCTTGATGGAGTGCAGGGTCACAGGTGAGTCAGCAGTCACCGCATCAGCACGCCCCATTGCCGCAGCGCTCAAAGCCTGTCCATTGTCATCGAACTTCATAATCTGAATCGGTGGCTTTCCAGCTTTAACACATGCCTTGGACTTTTCAGGAAGCTCAACAAGGGCTTGAGTACTTCCAATCACCACCGCGACCGAAAGCCCACATGCGTTATTGGGGTCAACGTTCTTCCCCTTGCCTGTAGCCCACATATTTCCTGCAAGGAAGTAGTTCACGAAGTCGACGATCTTCTCGCGCTCCGGGTTGTCAACGAAGGAAGAAATACCAATGTCGAACTTCTTTCCCACAACTGAAGGGATGATGTTGTCAAAGGTGGCCTGCGAAACTACAGGCTCCAGACCGAGTTTCATGGCAATAGCTTTAGCCAGGTCAATCTCCCAGCCAATGGGCAGACCCTCGTCGTCTTTATATTCGTTGGGCTCATAGGTCGCATCTGTCGCGATGTTGAGTGTGCCCCTTGCAGCAACATCTGCCGGCACCAAAGCAGCGGCAGAAGAATCAACCGCTACTGAGAGCTCCAGGGGAACATATTTCCCTTCAGGGTGAACAGGTGCGCAACCGCTGAGCACAAGAGCCAACGCAGTCGCTAGGGCCACCCCAACAAATGTTCTCCCCGAAAAAGACATGAAATAAGTATATGGATTCAGGAAGTCAAACGATTTAACTGCCAGCTTTCTCAGTCACTTATTTACGCAGAAGAACAGTTGATCTGCTGCAGGTAATCCACGACGAGAGGACTGCGTGGTTAAACAAGTTCAACCCCCGATTTCTCGGGGGTTGAACTATGAGAGCTAGCTACTAGTTGCTGCGCTTGCGACGAGCAATCATGAACATCTCTGCACCAACGAGTGCGAGTGACAAGCCACCTGCGAGAAGGGAGATGCCAGTAGTTTTGTCGATACCAGTGTTAGCAAGCACTTCAGGAGTCGAGGATGAAGATCCTCCAGAACCACCAGAACCACCCGAACCCTGCGTCCAGACGGCAAATAGCTGTGTGATAGCACCCGATTGGTTGAACGAGGTGGGGCCAAAGAAGTTGAATTGGGCTCCGTCTGCATAAACCGCCGCGCCTGTTGGGCTTGTAGCCCAACCCGCGAAACTATATCCCGATCGAGTAAAGGGGTTTGCAGTTAAAGCTGTAGGAGAAGAAGCCTGCTGCCTTTCCATGGAATAGTCATTAGGAATATTTGCGTTCATGAAAACGGTGGACTTTGCACCTGTTACCGTCACATCTACGGTGTAGCTATCACTTCCATTAGTGGTTGCTTTGAACGGATATGTTCCATTGATCTGGGAAGGAACCCAAGCGCCAGGCGCGAAAGTAACAACCACAATTCCAGACTGAGAAGTAGGAAAAGTGAACCTCATTTCCGGAACGTAGCTATTTGAATTTGAGATAGCAGAAAGCGTGACTCCGCTTGCAGATG
>NZ_CAKZII010000025.1 GCF_936931525.1 uncultured Aurantimicrobium sp. | reverse complement strand
GGAATTCTGGGTGGAACAGTCATCTGGGTCATCGTCGGTGTTGCCGTCGCGTGGTTCTTCACTGCCTGGGCCCTGATCCTGAGCAGCACACAGAAATCAGCGGATAAGAATTGAGAGCCATGTCTGGAGTTCGACGGGCCATTCTTAGTGGAGTGAGTGCCCTGTTGGGGATATTGGCGATTGTGGCGATAGCTCTGGGGGCTTTAGCCACAAGTGCCCAGGCTTCCGGTGCTACTGAGCAGACAGTGCCCGCTTCATCCACTGTGTTTCCTGAGGGTGATCACGATGTAGTCATTGGGGCATACATAGATAACATTCAGTCGATAAATTTTGAAACCAGTAGTTTCACCGCAGATTTTTTTATCTGGATGCGGTGGACCAATCGGGATCTGCACCCCGATGAACACTTTGAGATTATGAACAGTTCAGATAGTTGGAGCACAACAATCGCTCCATTAGAGGTTGGCCCCATCGAACAGCCAGATGGAACTTTGTATCACTCGTTCCATTACCAAGGCGCATTCAATTTCAAGCCCAATCTGCAAGATTTCCCTTTCGGTGGCCAAAACCTTCCCATTGTTGTTGAAGGAACACTTAACGGGGAATACGGAATTAACTTCATTCCGGACAGCACTCCTTTAGTTGTAGACCCAGGGCTCACTTTGCCTGGCTACAAAATTGGTGAAACAACACTCACGACGAGTACGTTCACCTATGGCACAGACTTTGGTGAAGTGGGTGTGGGTAGCACGCAGGACTATTCGAGAACAGTTATTGATGTGCCAATTTCCAATCCCGTGTTGGCAAACATCGTGAAGTACTTCCTGCCCCTCTTTCTGATTGTCATTACGGCTAGCTTGGTATTCCTGATTCCTTCCACCATGGGTGAAGCACGCATTGCCCTCGGCATTACTGCGTTGCTCACGATGGTTGCGATGGAGGGCAGTAAAGCCAATGGGTTGCCCATCGTGGACTATCTCATGCTCATTGATGTGCTGTATATCTTGTCTTACCTCTTCATCGTGTTGACGATATTCCACAGCATTGCTCTGACCTGGGCGCACCGGAAACTTCCAGAGGGTATTGAAGCGAAAAACACCATGCGCTTTACCTGGATTTATCTTGCAGCTTATTTCGTAGTCACAGCTCTCACGATCCTTCTGTTTGTGCTGATCTAACGACCTAGGCTTCACAAGTCTGGAGTGCATCCAGAGTGCAGGCTCCATGCCAATTCACGCTCATGCTTAGCCTTGACAAGGCTGGTGAAGGGAGGTTGTTGCTCTCTCCACCACAATGTTTGAGAACTAGTTGGTCTGGAGTGCATTGAGCATAAACAATGCCACGGTATCGAACCAAATTTCATTCAATGCAATGACAGCCCCATCCCCAGCACGCCCTCGTGCAGTTAATGTCGTGAAAGCTTCCAAGCCCCATGCGGTGGACCACGTGGCAAAACCAGGTTGGAGACCTTTATCGAATATCAGGGATGCTTGCGAGGTCACAATGTCAGCTCCGGTGTTCAAACTAGAGAGCACCATCTCAGGTTGTTGAATGCTGGGAGACTCATTCAATCCCAGTGATTCAATGCCAATAGCTTGTGCAGAAGAGACAAGCAGACTAGTCGTGGCGTAGTAGCTCAATGCTGTTGAAGCATTGGCCGTATCGCGGGCGGCGGAAGTTCCAGATGTAGTGATTGTTGAGCACTCTGCCGAGAGTGCACTAATAACTGGAAGAAGGCTTCCTGCCGGCATGGATTGAAGGTCGGAAGGCTGAATCCCAAAAGCGCCTGAGATGTAGTTTTCGTTTTGTTGACCAGCTTCAATCAAGAAATCGGTATAACCGGCAAGGTGCGTCATGACTGGCTC
>NZ_CAKZII010000024.1 GCF_936931525.1 uncultured Aurantimicrobium sp. | reverse complement strand
GGCCAAGAAGACAACATCATGACCAGCAAGAATCTCAGCTGTGGTGTCTTTGAGCACAAGGTCGCCGTAGCTGCGCAAATGGGGTTGAACATCAACCAAACGCTGACCTGCATTGGAGTGTGCCGTAACTGTGCGCACCTCAAACTCGGGGTGTCCAGCGAGCAGGCGCAGGACCTCGCCACCGGCGTAACCGCTGGCTCCAGCAATGGCAACCGAGTATGTCATTAGATAACTCTATCTAAACCTTCAACCAGTTATTGAACTTTGAAGGTCAAACGATGCGTGTCAGGAACTACTGGCTCAATTCGGCAGAAATGACAGGAGTTCCGCCATTCCACGCCCAGTTCAGTGCATCTTGAAGCTTTTCAAGATCAAAAGATGTAAACCGGCCTAGATACAAACACCATTTACCGGTTTTGTAAGGGCCTATTCCTGCGATGTGTTCATCTAACCCTGGGTAGTAGACCCCATAGACAGACATGGAGGCTTTTCGTGGAGAAAATGAGATGACAGGCATATCCCCTTCATGACCAGAGGCATAGCGATAGTGGAATGAGCCGAAGCCAATAATGTTTGTTCCCCACATCACAGGTTCAACGCCAGAAGCGAGTTTCATCATGCCCAGAAGCGTTTCAGCGTCTTGTTTTCGCCCTTGGTGGCTTATCGAATCGATAAACGCATCAACAGAGGCATCTGTGGGGAGAGTTTTGACTTCTGCCATCAGTCTCAGTTGCCCTGTCTCGGTTCAGGGAGGATTACTCGTGAATAGAAAAGTCCGGTCTTGATTAGCAAGAAACCGACCAACATAAGACTCACAATTGTTGACTGTGAAAGGAATACAACAGCTACTGGATAGACAGTGACATGGAAAACGACAAACAACCATTGACGTTGTTTGCTTTGCTCTCTCCATGCCTGATTGGTTGACGAAGTGGCATTACTTATCAAACCTGCACCAATATCAAGCCCGAGCAGAGCAGTAATTATTGCTTGCCATGTCATGGAATCCTGAATGATCCATGACAATGTAGCCAGCAGAAGGCCCAGCATTATCGCGAGAACAATATCTGCTTTTCGCGGAGAAGGACCCACCAAAAGATTCAAGGCAAAACCTATTCGCGAATAGTCGCACCGAAGCGTGATGCGGCGAGCGCAACACCAGCTTCTTTCGACGCTGTTGCTTCAGCAGCAGTCAGTGTGCGGTCTTCAGCACGGAATCGCAGGGCGAAGGTCAGTGAACGCTGTCCTTCGGGAATTCCTGTGCCTTGGTAGACATCCACAAGAGTTGCTGTTTCCAGCAGTTCTCCAGCACCTTCCACAACCGCAACAAGAACATCAGCTGCAGGGATAGTGTCCGAAACAACAAGAGAGAGGTCCTGTGTTGCCGCAGGCATGGTCTTGACATCCACAGCCACGTGAGGAACACCGGCAGCATCCGTCACAGCATCCAGGTTCAATTCGAATGCAGCAACGGTGCGTGGCAGGTGTGCATCTTCAGCCACGGAAGGCAGGAGTTCACCGGCATAACCGATAACAGCATCGTCAAGGAGTAGTTCTGCAGTGCGGCCAGGGTGGAATGCCTTGTGGCTTCCTTGACGAACTGTGATCTGAATGCCAGCACCGAGAGCAATCTGCTGAACAGCGGCGAGCGCGTCCTGCCAGTCATAAGCAACGGCCTTCT
>NZ_CAKZII010000023.1 GCF_936931525.1 uncultured Aurantimicrobium sp. | reverse complement strand
GAGCCCTTCTTCACGCCCAGCGGGCTTCGCCTGAATGCCTCAGAATTCAACCGAAACCCAGATGCTACCTGGACCGAACAAACCGGAGTAACTGCAAACGAATTCCTCAGCGAAAAGGCAACGGCGTTCTCGTCATTCCTGGATCAGGGTTTGACTGACTCGCCGCTGCGTCCATTGGCAGAAGCCATCAGCGACAACGCACTGATCTTTCAAGCACGTCACCAGATTGGTGCCGTGCTGACAGGAGAGTAGTTCTTACTTTCCTCGCGCAGGGAAGAGCTGCGTAATCGCAGGCTCTGCCAGCAATGGCGCAATAGGTAATCCCGCTGCACCGATCATCAATAGGTTGGGGCCCAGCTCAGCGGGCTTTACCAAAAGACGGTCTTGCGGTGCTGTCAGTGTGCTCCAACGGAAACGACTCAGCAGTCGATCACGGTCATAGGAATACAGCACCCCTAGCTATCCAGCCAGAAGAACAATCTCGGGGTTGAAGCAGTTGACGGAGTTGCCGATTGCAATGGCTAGTGCATCAATCTGAGATTCCAGAAGCTTCTGAACTTTTGCCCCGACCGGCGTAGAATGTACTTCTTCGAGCTCAGCGTCATCAGCGGTTTCTATCTTGAGGGCGGCAAGGAGGTCATCACGTTGAACAAGGGACTCGAGTGTTCCCTGGAGTCCGGAGTAGTCCTCACGGGGTGAGTCAGAGATGCGGACGTGACCGAGTTCACCGGCATAGCCGGCAGCTCCACGCAGCAGCATGCCACCGTGAATCACACCGCCACCAATACCACCGGCTCCACCGAAGAGATAGACAATCTCGCTGAAGCCACGGCCTGCACCCAGATCGCGTTCAGCGATGGAACCCAAGCTGGCGTCGTTATCGATGAAGACAGGCAGGCCGGTCTGTTGGTGCAGCATGCGGGCGAAAGGAACCTCGACCCAGTTGAGGTGGGGAGCGAGGCGAACAACGCCGTCCTCCACGCGGATCTGTCCTGGGATGGCAACACCGATTCCAGCAATACGGAATTCGACAGGCAATTGGGTGCGCAGCTCGGCAATGAGCTTGGTGGTTGTTTCCACCGAGACGCTTGCACTGGGCACTGTGGAGTGAGGGTGTCGAACCTTGGTGATGACTTTGCCCGAGAGTGTGACGACACCGACGGTGGTCGCATCGGTTTCGGGGTTGACGGCAAAAACCACTACTTCGTCAGAGAAGGACACCATGAGCGAGGGTCGACCAACGCCCTGCGTGGCACTGGCTTCCGACTCCACAATGAGTCCGAGTTCTTGAAGTTC
>NZ_CAKZII010000022.1 GCF_936931525.1 uncultured Aurantimicrobium sp. | reverse complement strand
AGCTGGAACGAGTCGCCGAGATAGTCGGCGTGCTGGACGATTTCGTCGCGCTGGTAGAAGTGGCCCAAGATGACAACCTTGTCACCCAGGGTTTCTTTTGCTGCACGGATGCGAGCGTGGAGCTCATCGTTAGTCGCGGTCTTGTATTCCTCAGGGAGTCCGCCCTGCACAGGTGAACCAGTCGGGATGACATCCCCCATCGAAGCACCTGGACCATAGCCAGGTGTGCCCTTATCGAACTCCCAGGGGCCCTTGGCTAGTGCCGGGGAGCAGGTGCTCTCATCACTTTTGCCAGCGGCAATGAGCTGGATGCGGTCGTTGACCGAGGCGGTCGTGTTCATTTGTTTTCTCCTCGGGTGGATGCCAGGGTTCGGGGTGCACTCAGGCGTGAGAGGGGACCGTGGTCCGTGAGATCAATGGAATTGTTATAGCGATACAGCTGGGGAGGCCTGTGAGGGGTTCCAGCCAAGCGTTCGCCGGTTGCCTCCACCGTGCCAGAAGCTTCGACCATGCGGCGGAAGTTGCCGGGGTCTACTGGCTTGCGCAAGACCACTTCATACACTTCGCGCAGTTGAGCCAGGGTGAATGTTTCACCAAGGAATCCGTGCGCAATGCGGGAATACTCAAGCTTGGTTCTCAGGCGCCAGAGGGCGTAGTCCACGATCAGGTTGTGGTCAAAGGCCAGTGCAGGCAAATCATCGGCAGTAAACCACTGCACATTCTCGCTTTGAATAGCACGGTCTGCCTCATCGCCAGCAACGAGTGCCCAATAAACAATCGAGACCACTCGGTCATCAGGGGAGCGATCGAGTTGACCAAACGCATAGAGCTGCTCGAGGTATCGAGGCTCCAGCGCAGTGGTTTCTAACAGGGTTCGTGATGCTGCCTCGGCAAGGTCTTCGTGAAGGTTAAGGGGACCACCTGGAAGTGCCCACTGTCCTTCATAGGGGGCACGGATTCGGCGAACGAGGGGGAGAACAAGCTCAGGTTCGCCGGTCGGCGAAGGGCGCAGCGCAAAAATCACCGTGGAGACGGCGAGCGCGACCTGGCTTTCAGTTGTTGACATTGCCCCTACTTTGTAAGAGTCAGATTGACTCTAAGTACATTTATCTTAGTGTCATCCTGACTCGAAGTGCAATGATGCTTTTCTACCTTCAACCTTGACTTGAACTAACTTTGAGAACCCGCCCGCTGAGGGAGAAAAGTATGCGGTTATCTCAGGCCTTCGGACGTAGACTGAGAGCACTAATTGAATATCGAGGTCTAGCGATCGATGCGGGAGAGTTCACTTTCGAGGTGAACACCGAAGGAGCAATCCTCCCCGACAATCTCTCAGGTACGCGTACCGCATCGGACGGACCACTCTGAAAAGAAGATGTTGAACAAAACATCTCGCCCACGGTGAAAGCTGCAACTGCAGTGAAGCTCTCAGGCACCAATGACAGAGGGGGAGTTCCTACTCGAAGGTTTCTTGACCGATCGGAGAACTCAATGTCTGACTCACCTCGATACTCACCCCTGCACGCTGTGCACGAAGCACTCGGTGCGAGCTTCACTGACTTCGCCGGCTTCATGATGCCCGTGCGCTATGACAGCGACCTTGCTGAGCACCATGCGGTGCGCACAGCAGCTGGCATCTTTGACATCTCTCACATGGCTGAAATTTCCGTCACCGGTGCAGAAGCTGGTGCCTTCCTCGACTACGCCCTGGCCGGCAAGCTTTCCGCCATCAACATTGGTCAGGCAAAGTACTCACTTCTTCTCAACGAAGCCGGCGGCATCATTGACGACCTCGTTGTCTACCGCCTCGGGGAGCAGCACTGGCTGGTTGTTGCTAACGCAGGTAACCGTTTCCCCGCCGTTGAAGCACTGAACCACCGCACCACCGGCTTTGATGTCAACGTCAAGGACGAAAGCGATGCCACTGCACTCATTGCTGTGCAGGGCCCCAACGCCCTAGAGATCCTCAAGCACACCGTGGGACTCGAGCTCGCTGCTGAAGCAGCAGAGCGTCCCGAACCTACCCTCGAAGCGCTGAAGTACTACTGGTCACTTCCTGCGACCTTCTTGGGAAACCCCATGCTGATTGGTCGCACCGGTTACACCGGCGAAGACGGCTTCGAGCTCTACGTTGATGTTCAGCACGCTGCAGTTCTCTGGAACTCTCTCATGGCCGCCGGCGAGACCCGCGGACTAGTTCCCACAGGCCTTGCGTGCCGCGACACTCTTCGTCTCGAGGCAGGAATGCCTCTCTATGGTCACGAATTGAACCTCACCACTGCACCTGTTCAGGCTGGACTGGGCAAAGTAGTTGCACTCTCCAAGGAAGGCGACTTCGTCGGACGCGCAGCGTCAGAGAAGGGCGTCTCCGCAGATGCTCCCGTACTTGTTGGCCTCGTCGGTGAGGGCAAGCGTGCTGCTCGTGCTGACTACGAGGTCTACTCGGGTGAGAACAAGGTGGGTGTGGTCACCTCTGGTGCCCTCTCGCCCACACTTGAATACCCTGTTGCGATGGCTTTCGTTGACCCATCGGTCTCAGAGCTCGGCTCTATCGTGGATGTTGACATCCGCGGAACTCGTCTTCCCTATACCGTTACCGCTCTCCCCTTCTACAGCAGAAAGAAGAACTAACCATGGCTAACCCCACCAACCTCCAGTACACCGAAGAGCACGAGTGGCTGCTTGTCGATGGCGACAACGCAACCGTCGGTATCACTGCCTACGCAGCTGAGAAGCTCGGCGATGTTGTGTATGTTGAACTTCCCAAGGTAGGTGCCTCGATCACCGCAGGCACCGTCGTTGGCGAGATCGAGTCCACCAAGAGCGTTGGTGAGCTCTACGCTCCTGTAACCGGAACTGTCACCGAGGTCAACGATGCTGTTGTGTCCAGCCCCGAGCTCGTCAACGACGACCCTTTCGGCGCAGGTTGGCTCATCAAGGTGAGCTTCTCTGATGTTCCAGCACTGCTGGACGCAGCTGCCTACACCGCGCTCACGGGCGAATAGTTCACCACCACCTCTCGTCGCTGCTTAGGCAGCACCGCACCATCTTTATTGCACTGCCTGACTAGTCAAGGAAATAAGAATGTCGAACGCGTTCGTCAACCGCCACATCGGAACTGACTCAGCTGCTCAAGCCAAGATGCTTAAGCACTTGGGATATGACAGCATCGAGCACCTCATTGAGGCTGCGATTCCTGAGTCGATTCACGTCGACCAGTTCCGTGCTGCCGGCTCATCTCTGCTCCCTGAGCCTGCAACTGAGCGCGAGACGATTGCTGAACTGCGTGAGTTGGCGTCGAAGAACACTCTTCGTCGTTCTCTCATCGGTCAGGGTTACTACGACACCATTACCCCTGCCGTGATCAAGCGCAACGTGCTGGAGAACCCCAGCTGGTACACGGCATACACGCCCTACCAGCCTGAGATTTCTCAGGGCCGTCTGGAAGCAATCATTAACTTCCAGACCATGGTCACTGACCTCACTGGTCTCTCCACCGCAAATGGCTCGATGCTCGATGAGAGCACTTCTGCTGTGGAAGCAATGCTCTTGGCCCGTCGCTCCTCCAAGGTGGACTCCAACGTGTTTGTTGTCGACATCAACACCCTGGCTCAGACCAAGAGCCTGATTGCGGGCCGTGTTCAGGCAGTCGGTATCGAGGTTGTCGAACTCGACCTGGCTTCTGGCGTTGACGTTCCAGAAGCATTCGGTGTTCTCATTCAGTACCCCGGCGCCTCTGGCCGTATCTGGGACCCCAGTTCCGTCATTGAGAAGGCTAAGGCAGCTGGTGCGATCACGATCGTGGCTGCTGACCTGCTTGCCCTCACTCTGATCACTTCTCCTGCTGAGCTAGGTGCTGACGTTGCCGTCGGCTCTTCTCAGCGTTTTGGTGTCCCCATGGGCTTCGGTGGTCCACACGCGGGCTACCTCGCCGTCCGTGCTGGCCTCGAGCGCAGCATGCCCGGCCGTCTGGTCGGTGTTTCGCTCGACGCTAACGGTGAACCTGCCTACCGTCTGACGCTGCAGGCACGTGAGCAGCACATTCGCCGCGACAAGGCGACGTCGAACATCTGTACTGCACAGGTACTACTTGCCGTCATGGCTGGTATGTATGCGGTCTATCACGGCCCTGAGGGCCTCAAAGAAATCGCTACAGAGGTGCACGAACGTGCCACCGCCCTGGCAGCGATTCTGCGTGCTGGTGGCGTCACCGTCTCGCACGACAACTTCTTTGACACCATCCACGTCAGCGTTCCTGGCAAGGCAGCAGCAATTACTGCGACTGCCAAGGCAGGTGGCTACCTGCTCAACCAGGTTGATGCCGACAGCATCACCATCTCGGTTGACGAGACCACCACCCCGGGCGAGGTGGAAGCCGTCGCTGGCTTCTTCGGTGCAGACGCTGCCTACCAGGCAGTGGCATCTGCAGTGCCTGCCAAGCTGGTGCGCACCTCGGCCTACCTCGAGCACCCCGTGTTCAACACTCACCGCAGTGAAACCAGCATGATGCGCTACCTCAAGCGCCTGGCTGACTTCGACTACGCCCTCGACCGCGGCATGATCCCCTTGGGTTCCTGCACCATGAAGCTCAACGCTGCTACCGAGATGGAAGCAGTAACTTGGCCAGAGTTTGGTGGCCTGCACCCCTTCGCGCCCAAGGAAGACGTCGGCGGTTACATCGAGCTGATCGCTCAGCTCGAGAAGTGGCTTGTTGACCTCACTGGTTACAACACTGTTTCTCTCCAGCCCAACGCAGGTAGCCAGGGCGAGCTAGCCGGTTTGATGGCTATTCGTGGCTACCACCTGGCAAACGGTGACACTCAGCGCACCGTCTGCTTGATTCCTTCCAGCGCGCACGGCACCAACGCAGCTTCTGCTGTTCTTGCCGGCATGAGCGTTGTCGTGATTGCGTGTGACGAGGTCGGAAACGTGGACCTCGATGACCTGCGAGCCAAGATTGCTGAGCACGGTGACACTCTTGCCGCTCTCATGATCACCTACCCCTCTACTCACGGTGTCTACGAGCACGCAGTGCCCGACATCACTGCTGCAGTGCACGCTGCGGGTGGTCAGGTTTACGTTGATGGCGCCAACCTCAACGCGATGACTGGTTTTGCACGCTTCGGTGACTTCGGCGGCGACGTCTCGCACCTGAACCTGCACAAGACTTTCTGCATCCCTCACGGTGGTGGCGGTCCCGGTGTGGGCCCCGTCGCCGCCAAGGCACACCTTGCTCCTTACCTGCCTGGTCACTTTGCTATCCAGAACCCTCACCACGTCTTGGTTGAAGGCGACACGGTGTCTACCGTCACTCACGACGGCGCTCAGATCTCAGCGGCTCCCTATGGTTCGCCCAGCATTCTTCCTATCTCGTGGGCCTATGTCCGCATGATGGGTGAGCAGGGTATTCGCGACGCAACAGCTTCTGCTGTTCTCGCAGCGAACTACATCTCCAAGCGTCTCGCTGAGTACTACCCCACTCTCTACACCGGAGACAACGGCCTCGTTGCACACGAGTGCATCCTGGACCTG
>NZ_CAKZII010000021.1 GCF_936931525.1 uncultured Aurantimicrobium sp. | reverse complement strand
GGCTAAGGCAATAGCCTTCATGCTGCCGCCACTTTCAGGGACGAATGCAGCGAAGACGGCAAACATGATGACAGCTGCTGCCGTGACGACCTTCGCGGAGCCGACGAATCCGGTCACGATCGACTTCCGAGCCTTTCCAGTGTGCACGTAATCCTCGCGCATGCGGGCTACGAGGAAGACCTCGTAGTCCATGGCCAAGCCGAACAAGATGCCCATCACGAGGATCGGCATAAAGCTGATCACCGGACCTGGTTTGTCTACGTGAAGTAGTTCAGCCCCCACACCTTCTTGCAGCACAAGTGTGACAACACCGAAGGCGGCAACAACGCTGAACAGATAACCAACTGCTGCCTTGATGGGGACCCAGATGGAGCGGAACACCATAGTCAAAAGAATGAGGGAAAGTCCCACGACAACAATGCCGAAAGGCAGTAGGGCATTACCGAGCAGCGTGGAGATATCAATTCCGCTGGCGGTGAAGCCGGTGACAGACAAGTCAACACCATACTTCTTTTGGAAGTAGTCATGCTTGTCGCGGATGGCTTGAACTAGTGCTTTGGTTTCGGGGGAGTCAGGAGCTCCTTCAGGGATGACCTGAATGATTCCGGTATCAGCAGTCATATTGGGCGTTGCAAGAGGAACAGCTGCCACGCCTGGAATCTGTTCCAGCTCTGCCTTGAGGTCAGCCATGAGCCCCAGAGGATCAGTGCTGGTGACAATAGTGCCGGTGACTAGGAGCGGGCCGTTGTAGCCTTCGCCAAAGTTTTCAGCAACGAGGTCATACGTAATGCGTGAGCGGTCATCTGGAGCATTGCTTCCGGCATCAGGCAAGGCTAGACGCAGGTTCAATGCGGGAAGGGCCACCACGGTAATCACGGCGAGTACAGCCAGGATGGTCACGAGGGGGAAACGGGTGACAGCCTTCACCCAGCCGGTGAAGAAACGATTGGGCTTGTGCGCTGCCGCTTCTGCCTTCTTGGTTTTTTTCTTTTTGGGGCGCAGGCGCTCGCCGGCAAAGCCCAGAAGAGCGGGGATGAGGGTGATGGAGATCATCACAGCAATACCCACACCAACGGCTGCTGCTACGCCCATGGTGGTGAGGAAGGGGATTCCCGCAATACCCAATCCCAACAACGCAATCATGACGGTAAGGCCGGCAAAAATGACAGCTGAACCTGCCGTGCCTGTAGCACGGGCAGCCGCTTCCTCAGGCGTGTCTCCCTGGCGGAGCTGATCTTGGTGGCGAGAAATGATGAAAAGCGCGTAGTCGATACCTACTGCCAGGCCCAACATGAGCGCAAGCATGGGGGTGGTGGAGGTGACCTTGGCAAACGCCGTGGCCACGAAGATCAGTGCAATAGAGATTCCAACGCCGAGTAATGCGGTGAGAAGCGGCATGCCCGCAGCCAAGAATGAACCAAAAGTAATGATGAGCACCACGAGTGCAACTCCCACACCAATCAACTCGGTAGGAGTAATGGTGGGCATAGATGAGCTATAAATCTGACCGCCGAGCGAGACTGTAGATCCTGCAGGGAGATCTGAGCTGAGCTGCTCTGTTGCGGCTTCCAATTCAGCAAGTGAATCAGGAGTAATTGTCGACGTGGGGCCATCAAATTGGACGCTGATCAAGCCGGCCTTGTCGTTATCGCTGATGGCGCCATTGACGCGCTCGTTGAAGGGAGAGGTGACGTTCTCAATCTGAGGGAGTGTGGCCATCTCCTCTGCAACGGTGTTGAGTGTGTCGACGTATTCGGGGTCAGTGATCAACTGACCGTCTGCTGCCAGAACAATGATTTGTGCAGATGCGCCACTGACCTGAGGAAAGGTGGTCGACAGAGAGTCGAGGGCAGCTTGTGACTCAGTACCTGGGATGCTGATGCCATCGTCAAGGCCCTTGTTGAAGGCTGCTGCAGCGCCACCAATGGCAACAAGAACAATCAGCCATCCAATGAGGACCATTCGACGGGCGCGGAAAGCCCAGTGGCCGAGGGAATAGAGCAGAGATGACATGACTGTCCTTGGGTGTTGGCAACCGCCGGAGATCTAAGGCGTTGCGGGAATAAAACACGTTTCGATACACCGGTGTATCCAATACATCAGTGTATCCTTAACCCTGTGAGCATCACAACCGAAACTGAGCCAAAGCCTGCAGAGTCAGCCAGACGCCAAAAAACGCGTGAACGCTTGATGGACGCGGCCTTTGAGGTCTTCTCAGAGGTAGGGATTCACGCGGCAAGTGTTGAAATGATCGCCGAGCGTGCAGATTTCACCCGCGGAGCTTTTTACTCCAATTTCGACACGAAGGAAGAACTCTTCCTCGCGCTCGCCGAACGAGGCAACAATGAACGGCTCGCATTGCTGCGAGGCAGCGTGGCCAACATTGACGTCATCATGCCTACATTGTTGGGAAATTCGGGTGGCAAGCTCACAGCTCAAGAACTCGGACCTATCGTGGCGAGCTTCCTGGAACAACAGGGTGAGAACCGCCTGTGGTTCCTCTTCCAGTCGGAACTCAGACTGCTTGCCATGCGTGATCCAGAGGTGGGCAAGCTCTATCTCGAGCAGAAAAAAGCTGCAGACCATGAATTCGGCAGCATCATTTCTGCAGCCTTCGATGCAGTGGGTCTCACCCCAGCACTCGATTCAGTCGAGCTGGCCAATGTGTTTATGAACACGTATGAAGCTGCCCTCCAAGAAGCCATCATGCGTGGTGGCGAGCATGTGCAGGAAGCAGCGCACCAGCTGTTTATGCAGCGCTTACTGGGCCTGATCGGCCAACTAGCTAGCTAGTTGACGGGACCCGTCCACTTTTCACCAGGGCCCTTGCCGATTTCATCGGGGATAGGGGAGGCTTCGCGGAACGCGAGCTGAAGAGAACGTAGGCCATCACGCAGAGGACGTGCGTGTGAATCGCTAATGTCTGGTGCTGCGGCAGTAATGAGTCCAGCAAGCGCATTGATGAGTTTGCGAGCTTCATCGAGGTCAGTCAGAGATGCAGCGTCAGGGCCTTCGGCTAGGCCGCACTTGATGGCTGCGGCGCTCATCAGGTTCACGGCAACCTCCACGATGACCTCGATGGCAGGCACTTCGGCAATGTCCATGACGGCTTTCTGGACTGCCTCGTTCTGGGCGCTTTCGCTCACAATGTATTCCTCTGCTAGGCTTATGCAGGTTTCTTAGCTCATGCCAAGAAATTGAAAGAGGAGTTATCTCCCACCCGTAACCCGCAACATCAGGTTACTGGGTTCTTGCACTCCGCCGGTTCAGTTCGCTGGGCAGGTAGGTCAGGGTGCCACAAGGTTTACCTTGTGTCGTGTTGAACACGGATGTATGTCCGTGCTGCGCGTAAGACTCCTCTTTCTCCCCGCAAGGGTTTCAGAGAAATAACAAGGAGCACCGCATTAGCGATCCACGTACAAACGACCGTATCCGCGTCCCTGAAGTTCGCCTCGTTGGTCCCAACGGCGAGCAGGTAGGTGTCGTGGCGATCGATGTTGCCCTTCGACTTGCACAGGAGGCTGACCTCGATCTCGTTGAGGTTGCTCCCGAAGCCAAGCCGCCGGTAGCAAAGATCATGGACTACGGAAAGTTCAAGTACGAAGCTGCGCAGAAGCTCAAGGAAGCTCGTCGTAACCAGGCCAACACCATCCTCAAAGAGGTACGTTTCCGCCTGAAGATCGATGTGCACGACTACGAAACCAAGAAGAAGCGCGCTATCGGCTTCCTCAACGATGGTGACAAGGTCAAGGCCATGATCCTCTTCCGTGGTCGTGAGCAGTCACGTCCCGAGCAGGGTGTTCGCTTGCTTCAGAAGTTTGCTGAAGAAGTTTCTGAATTCGGCACCATCGAGTCCAGCCCCACCATTGATGGCCGCAACATGGTCATGATTATTGGTCCACTCAAGAGCAAGTCCGAAGCCAAGGCAGAGCAGAACGCCAAGCGTGATGCCAACAAGCGTGGCGACAAGAAGGAAGCCAAGTCTGGCGAATCCGTTCTTGCTGTTGAAGATGACAAGGCAAACGCCGTTCAGGTTGTTGAAGCAGAAGTAGTTGCTGAGAAGCCCAAGGCAGCCCCCAAGACCACAGCTGCGAAAGCAGCTGCACCCAAGAAGTCCACCAAGTCGGTCTCAGACGAGCTCGACGACTAAAAGCCCCGCTTTCCCTCACCAGGGAATGTGAAACCCCAAGGAGATCCAATGCCAAAGATGAAGACCCACTCCGGGTCCAAGAAGCGCTTCAAGGTAACCGGTACCGGCAAGCTCAAGAAGCAGCAGGCCGGCATGCGTCACAACCTCGAAGTCAAGTCGGGCAAGCGCAAGCGCAGCCTGAACCAGGACCAGATCCTGTCTCCAGCTGACTCCAAGGTCATCAAGAAGCTTCTCGGTCTGTAATCAGACTTAGCGAATACTAAAAGGATAAGAAAATGGCAAGAGTAAAAAGAGCCGTTAACGCTCACAAGAAGCGTCGCGTCATCCTCGAGCGCGCTAAGGGTTACCGCGGTCAGCGTTCGCGCCTGTACCGCAAGGCAAAAGAGCAGGTCATCCACTCGCTGGTGTACAGCTACCGCGACCGTCGTGCCCGCAAGGGTGACTTCCGTCGCCTCTGGATCCAGCGCATCAACGCAGCGAGCCGTGCAAACGGCCTGACCTACAACCGTTTCATTCAGGGCCTCGCTCTGGCTGACATCCAGGTTGACCGTCGCATGCTTGCTGAGATCGCTGTAACCGATCCTGCAACCTTCACCCAGCTGGTTGAAGCTGCACGCAAGGCACTTCCTGCAGACACTTCTGCACCCAAGGTCAAGGCCTAAGGAACATCATGCTCGACAACCCCCGCGCTCCTCGCGTGAAGGCGGTTGCGAAGCTAGCCACGAGGGGAGCCCGGTCCGAGACCGGGCTCTTCCTCTTGGAAGGCCCGCAAGCCGTCTCAGAGGCATTGGCATATCGCCCACAGTTGATTGTGGAGCTCTATGCCACGCCCACCGCGCTTGAGCGCTACCAAGACATCGCAGCAACTGCTGTGGATGCCGGGGTAGATGTCGAGTTCGTTTCGGAAGAAGTCCTCGCCGCGATGGCGGACACGGTCACCCCGCAAGGATTCATTGCGGTCGTGCACCAGTTCCCCACGGCACTGAAGGAAATCTTCGCTGAAGACCCCAAACTGGTCATCATCCTTGAAGAAGTGCGTGACCCCGGAAACTTGGGCACCATCATCCGTGTGGCAGATGCTGCCGGTGCGGATGCTGTCATCTTGACCGGTCGCTCGGTTGATCTCTACAACCCCAAGGTTGTGCGCTCCACCACGGGTTCCTTGTTCCACTTGCCCATCACGGTGGACGTGGAGCTGGAGAACGTCCTTCCCTATGTTCGAGAAGCAGGGCTTCAGCTCCTCGCTGCGGACATCAAGGGCGAAGATCTCGTACTTGCCCGCACCAACGGCGTGCTTGATGCTCCCACTGCGTGGTTGTTCGGTAACGAAGCCCGCGGTTTGAGCGATGAGCACTTTGCTCTGGCGGAGAAAGCCATCACCGTGCCCATCTATGGTGATGCTGAATCCATGAACTTGGCCACAGCTGCTGCTGTGCTCATCTACGAGAGCGCTTTCGCTCACAACAAGGCCTAGCCTGTCGAGTCGGCTCTGGCCCACTCCCGACATAAAATTGAGAACTGTGTCTGCACCTACTGAAATCACCGAAGCAACCGTTACGGCTGCGGTTACTGACGCGCTGGCAGCTATTGCTGCCGCTGCGGATTCCGCAGCGCTGAAGGCTGTCCGCACCGCCCACGTGGGGGAGTCCTCGACTCTCGCCCAGTTGAACGCCCTGATGAAGGATGTTCCTGGCGACCAGAAGGCAGCTGCAGGAAAGCTTGTCGGCCAGGCCAAGGGTGAAGTCAACCAGGCATTCGCAGCCCGTGAAGAAGCCATCGTGCGCGAGGAGCAGACTGCTCAGCTTGCTGCCGAGAAGGTCGATGTCACTGCTGCAGCATCACGCTGGAGTGCAGGTGGACGCCACCCGCTCATGCTTCTACAGGAAAGCATTTGTGATGCCTTCGTCGGTATGGGCTGGGAAATTGCGGAAGGACCAGAGCTCGAAGGCGAATGGTTCAACTTCGACGCGCTGAACTTTGATGCAGATCACCCTGCGCGCGCAATGCAGGACACCTTCTTCGTTGAACCCGTTGATTCTCACCTCGTTCTGCGCACTCACACTTCACCTGTTCAGGTTCGCTCCATGCTCGAACGTGAAGTTCCTATCTATGTATTGGCTCCTGGTCGCGTGTATCGCACCGATGAGCTTGATGCCACTCACACTCCTGTTTTCACCCAGGTCGAGGGTCTTGCCGTGGACAAGGGTCTGACCATGGCTCACCTGCGAGGCACGCTCGAGCACGCTGCACGCATCATGTTCGGTGAAGGCGCCAAGATTCGCCTGCGCCCCAACTACTTCCCCTTCACGGAGCCTTCCGCTGAGCTCGATGTCTGGCACCCCACCTTTGCCGGTGGTGCACGCTGGATCGAGTGGGGTGGCTGTGGCATGGTGAACCCTAATGTTCTGCGTTCAGCAGGCATTGATCCTGAGGTCTACTCCGGTTTTGCTTTCGGTGTCGGCGTGGAGCGCACGCTCATGTTCCGCAACGACGTCAGCGACATGCACGACATGGTCGAAGGCGATGTTCGCTTCAGCCAGCAGTTTGGAATGGTGGTCTGATGCGCGTCCCACTGAGTTGGCTCGGCGAATACGTCGACCTCGCCTCTGACATCACACCTGAGCAGGTTCAAGCAGACCTGGTCAAGGTTGGTTTCGAAGAAGAAGACATCCACGGCGGAGACATTTCTGGTCCCATCGTGGTCGGTGAAGTTCTCGAATTCACTCCTGAAGAGCAGAACAATGGCAAGACCATTCGCTGGTGCCAGGTTCGCGTTGCTCCAGATGGTCAGGTCGCTGCCGATGGCGGCGACGCTATCCATGGCATCGTCTGTGGTGCAGGTAACTTCTTTGTTGGTGACAAGGTTGTTGTCACACTTCCCGGTGCTGTTCTGCCTGGCCCGTTCCCGATTGCTGCACGCAAGACCTACGGACACGTTTCCGACGGCATGATGGCCTCGGCCAAGGAATTGGGCCTCGGCGAAGGCCACGACGGCATTATTCGTCTGGCAGAGATGGGTCTTGACCCTGAGGTTGGCACTGATGCTCTCGAGCTGCTGGGCCTGTCTGAGTCGGCAGTGGAGATCAACGTCACACCTGACCGTGGATATGCGTTCTCCATCCGTGGTGTTGCCCGCGAATACGCACACTCAACTGGTGCTGCATTCCGCGACCCCGCAACAGAGGTCATCTCTGCGCACGGTGTGACGGAAGCGAAGAAGTTCGCTACCGAATTCCCAGTTTCTGTCGATGACCAAGCACCGATTCGTGGCCGTGTGGGAGCAAATGTCTTTGCTACCCGCATTGTGCGCGGCATTGATGCAACTGCTCCCACCCCTTCGTGGATGGTGTCGCGTTTGAAGCTTGCGGGAATTCGTTCCATCTCGCTCCCCGTTGATATTTCGAACTACGTCATGATCGAGCTGGGTCAGCCCAACCACGCCTATGACCTCGACAAGCTCTCTGGAGATATTGTTGTTCGTCGCGCTACCAAGGGCGAGAAGATCATCACCCTCGATGAAGCAGAGCGCACGCTAGACATCGAAGACCTGCTCATTACTTCAGGTGGTAAGGCCATCGGTCTTGCTGGTGTCATGGGTGGTGCTGATACAGAAATCACTGACGGCACTACCAACGTGCTCATTGAAGCTGCAAACTTCGATCCCGTATCAATTGCACGTTCAGCACGCCGACACAAGCTCCACTCCGAAGCTTCCAAGCGTTTTGAGCGGGGAGTTGACCCAGAAGTTGCTGTTGTGGCAGCTGGCCGTGTTGCACAGCTTCTAGTTGAGCATGCCGGTGGTGAGATCGTGGATGAAGGTTCCTACTT
>NZ_CAKZII010000020.1 GCF_936931525.1 uncultured Aurantimicrobium sp. | reverse complement strand
AGTTGTGTGTTTGCAACGGTGTCTGCAATACCGGCCCGTACCAAGATTGAAGCAAGTCCCTCACCGCGAAAAGCAGGATCAACAACGGTGTGAGTGAAGAGGCGATGTACGCCCTGATCCTCATACTCGAGGAAGCCTGCCTGCGTCCCATCTGAGCTGATGAGAAAACGTCGGACGGAAGGTTTGTGGGTCACTTCTGTGCTCATAGAACGAGCCTAGGACGATAACTGCGAGAATGGGCACGTGAGTTCAGCAACCGGTCGCATCATCGAGGGAAACAACCTCGAAGTCTTGGCGACCCTGCCGGATGAATCTGTCACCCTGATCTATATCGACCCTCCCTTCAACACGGGGCGTGAGCAGAGTCGCAGCAAGGTGACATCGGTCCTTGCTGCCGACGACTCCACGAGTGGACTAGTCGGGTTCAAGGGCAAGAGCTATGAGCGCACTCGTAGTGATCTGATGAAGTATGACGACCGCTTTGATGACTACTGGGCTTTCTTGGAGCCACGCCTGCGTGAAGCATGGCGCCTGCTCGCCGATGACGGAACTCTGTATCTCCACCTCGACTATAGAGAGGCCCACTACGCCAAGGTGATGCTGGATGCGCTCTTTGGCCGTGACTCTTTCCTAAACGAATTGATCTGGGCTTATGACTACGGCGCGAAGGCGAAGGGCCGTTGGCCCGCCAAGCACGACACCATCTTGGTTTATGTGAAGAACCCCAAGAACTATTACTTCAACTCTGAAGAGGTAGATCGCGAGCCCTATATGGCTCCTGGCCTGGTCACAGCAGAGAAGGCCGCCAAGGGAAAGCTCCCGACAGATGTGTGGTGGCACACCATTGTCTCGCCCACGGGCAAAGAGAAGACCGGCTACCCCACCCAGAAGCCAGAGGGTATTTTGCGCCGCATCGTCCAGGCATCCAGCCGCGAGGGCGACACCGTGCTCGACTTCTTCGCCGGCAGTGGAACCACGGGAGCAGTTGCAGCGGCCCTCGGCCGCGATTTCATCTTGATTGATCAAAACCCTGAAGCGCTCGCCGTGATGCGGTCGCGCTTCGCCCCTTACGAAGGAGCTGTTCGCTTTGAGTAATGCTGAACTTCCACGCACCGAAGAACTTCGGGTCAAGCGCATCCCGGAGAAGCAGGTCTTCGACCGCGATGCGCTGAATGCACTTCTTGATGAAGCAATCGTTGGTCACGTTGCTGTCGTGCGCGGGGATCAACCTGTCGTTCTTCCCGTCGGTATCGGTCGCGATGGCGACACCTTGCTGATTCACGGTTCGACCGGGTCAGGGATCTTCCGAGAGATGTCGGATGGACGTCCGCTCTCGATTGCCGTCACACTTCTTGACGGGCTTGTCTATGCACGCTCTGCTTTCGAAAGCTCTATCCACTACCGCTCAGCTGTGATCATGGGTAGCGCAACCGTGGTTGAAGGTGAAGAGAAGCTCGAGGCTCTCGCCATTCTCACCAACCACATGATGCCTGGTCGCTGGGAAGAAGTACGCGAGACCACCAAGAAGGAACTGGCTGCAACGATGGTGCTGCGCGTTCCACTGGAGCGAGTCAGCGTCAAGATCAGCGACGCCGGACCAGATGAATTCGAAGATGATGGAGATGACCGCTCCATCTGGGCAGGAATTCTTCCGCTGCGTATCGTTGCCGGTGAACCCTATGCCTCAGAGATGACTCCTCAGGGAACTCCCGTCTCACCTTCAGTAATTGCTCAGACCACGCGACTGGTTTAACTGACTCTGCCCAGACAATGTCTGGGCAGAGAATCAATTGTGAGTTGCTAGGAAGAAGACTTTGCCTTCTTCTGTGCCTTTCCCTCAGCCTTGGCCTTGTGAGCTTCACGTGCAGCTTCACGTGCTTCAGCTTCCTTGAGCTTGATTGCTCCTGTTGCGGTGCCAGGTTCCATCATGGAGCCCATCATCTCTGCTGAACGCTCGGCAATGAGTTCTGCATCCTCATCTGCTGCTTCCTGCATGGCGGACTTCTGACGAAGTGGGGTTGCCTTGAGGAACCAGCTGAGGATGAACGCAATCACAACAACGACGAGGCCGATTTGGTAGACGGTCACCGTTGCGTCAGCGAAGCCCACGAGGAAGGGCTTAGCCAAGGCCTCATTTGCTCCCACAAGGAACGAAGTGTCGCCATCGAGGGACGTTCCCACAGCGGTGGGGTCCTTATAGACGGCAAGAATGCCTGCGTTAGCGGGGTTAGAAGTAATGGCTGGATCAGCTAATGCCTTGGCAACACCAGCGGTGATGGAAGGAGTTTCGAATGCCTTCTTCAATGCTTCAGGAATGGTGTTGAACAGCACCGAGAACAAGATTGCCGTTCCGGCTGTACCACCCATGGTGCGGAAGAAGGTGGAGGAGCTGGTGGCCACACCGATGTCACGGGGACCAACCGAGTTCTGGCTGGCCACGGTCAGGGTCTGCATGAGCTGACCCAGACCTGCACCCATGAAGAACATGCCAATCATGACGAACCACAGCGGGCTGTCCCACGTCAGACGTGTGAAGAGCAAGAAGCCCAAAATCATGAACGCGGTTCCGAAACGAGGGAACCACTTGTAGCTTCCGGTCTTAGCAATAACCTGACCGCTGACAATGCTGGCAATCATCATGCCCAAGATCATGGGGAGCATAAGAAGGCCGCTCTCGGTGGGAGTGGCACCCTTCACCAGCTGGAGGTAAAGAGGGATGGTCATCATCGCGCCGAACATACCGAAGCCGACAAACACACCCAGGATGGTGGCCATGGTGAAGGTCTGTGACTTGAACATCTTCATGGGGATGAGGGCGTCATCGCCCATGGAGCGCTCGATCATCACGAAAGCAACTGCCGAGAAGACACCAATCAAGTAGCAGGAGATGGACGCCGTGGAGAGCCAGCCCCACTCGCGGCCCTGCTCAGCAACAACCAAGAGAGGAACAGTGGCGGTGATAACCGTTGTTGCACCCCACCAGTCAATGCGCACGCGGCGGTGAGTCTTGGGCAGGTGCAGAGCCTTGAGAACAACAGCCAGTGCCACGATGCCGATCGGCACGTTGATGAGGAAAACCCAGCGCCATCCGGTGATGCCGAGGATTTCTGGAGTGCCCGAAAGCAGGCCGCCGATGAGGGGACCAATGACCGAGGAGACACCAAAGACAGCGAGGAAGAAGCCTTGATATTTTGCACGCTCACGTGGCGCGAGCATGTCGCCCATGATGGCGAGCGGCAGCGCCATCAAACCACCAGCACCCAGACCCTGGATCGCGCGGTAACCAGCAAGCTGATACATCGTGTCAGCAGTTCCAGCCAGCAGTGATCCAATGACGAAGACAGAGATCGCGATGATGAACAGCGGGCGACGACCGAAGATGTCGCTGAGCTTGCCATAGAGCGGAGTCGAGATGGTCGACATGATCATGTAGGCAGTGGTGACCCAGGCCTGCAGAGACATACCGTCCAGGTCGTCCGCGATAGTGCGCATCGACGTGCTCACCACGGTCTGGTCCAGTGCGGACAGGAACATGCCTGACATGAGCCCGATCATGACAAGAAGGATTTCTCTCTTAGTCATGATCGATTCGCCTAGCGCGCGAGCATCTGTTTTAGACATACAACTTCTAACGTCAAAGTAGCGGGGAAGAATTCACGGGGAAAAACATCCCGTGTACCTGTCAACGCTATACCCGCTGGGGTTTATTCCCCAGCAGAGCTAGATATTCTGAAATTATGACCTCCTCCACAACAACACGGCTCTGCCTGCTCGTTGTGGGGACACTTCTGTTGACGGGGTGTGGTGCCGCCCCGATGCCCACGCCAACCGTAACCGCCACTCACAAGGCTACGGCTACGCCCACCCCAACACCTACGCCGACTCCCACACCGACATATAACCTGGTCGACCCTGGTTCCATCACGGTGGTCGCAAATAAGCATCGCCCTTTGAACCCGCTGGATTACGAAGCTGGAGACATGGTTGTTCCGGGAGTCGTGGGAAACCCCAACGGGCGCCTCTTGCGTGCAGAAGCAGCTGCCGCACTAGAGCAACTTGGCACAGATGCTGCTGCAGCGGGAATCTGGATGACAATCCTCAGTGGCTATCGCAGCTATGCCACTCAAGAACAGACGTATAACAACTTCGTGGCTCGAGATGGTGAAGAACGGGCCAACCAATACTCCGCAAAGCCAGGCCACTCAGAGCACCAAACGGGACTCGCTGTTGATCTTGATGATGGCAGTGGGTGTGCTTTGTATAACTGCTTTGCTGACACAGCCGCAGGACAGTGGCTAGCTGCCAACGCGTGGCAATACGGGTTTATCTTGCGCTACCCACTGGGCTCAGAACACATCACTGGCTACGAGTTTGAGCCCTGGCACTACCGCTATGTCGGCACGGAAGTATCAACGGCAATGCACAACAACGGCATTGCCACACTCGAGGAATTCTTTGGGCTCGAGCCAGCACCGACTTACTAAGCGTTCAGCGCTGCATCGACAATCTTCTTGGCTTCCGCCTGCACGAGCTTGAGGTGCTCAGGGCCTTTGAACGACTCTGCGTAGATCTTGTAGACGTCCTCGGTACCGGAAGGTCGAGCAGCAAACCATGCGAACTCTGTTTCCACTTTCACTCCGCCAATAGCTTCGCCATTTCCAGGTGCATGAGAAAGCTTGGCAATGATGGGATCGCCTGCAAGCTCTGTGGCGGTGATGTCGTCACCGCTGAGCTTGCCGAGGCGAGCCTTAGCTTCACGATCAGCTGCTGCATCCACGCGGGCATAGGCCGGGTCTCCGAAGCGTACGGTCAATTCGTTATAGAGAACCGACGGAGTCTTGCCGGTGACGGCAATGATCTCTGCTGCCAGCAGGGCAAGAATGATGCCGTCCTTATCGGTGGTCCAGACAGTTCCGTCCTTGCGCAAGAACGAAGCCCCTGCGCTCTCTTCACCACCGAAGCCCACGGAGCCATCCACCAGCCCAGGTACAAACCACTTGAAACCAACCGGCACTTCCCAGAGCACTCGGCCCAGGCCGTCAGCTACGAAGTTGATCATGGAGCTGGACACCAGGGTCTTGCCAATGCGGGCATCCTGACGCCAACCGGGACGGTTGGCAAACAAGTATTCAATGGCCACTGCCAAGAAGTGGTTGGGGTTCATCAGTCCTGCATCAGGAGTGACGATGCCGTGGCGGTCAGCGTCGGCATCATTACCGGTGAGGACATCAAAGTCGCCTCGCTTGGAGATGAGAGAAGCCATGGCGTTGGGGCTGGAAGGATCCATCCGGATCTTCTCGTCCCAGTCCAAGGTCATAAATGACCAGGCAGGGTCGACGTTGGGGTTCACCACGGTGAGGTTGAGGTTGTAACGATCCTTGATGGCAGCCCAGTAGGCAACCGAAGCACCACCGAGTGGATCAGCCCCAATGCGAACGCCTGATTCAGCAATAGCTTTCATGTCGATGACGTTCTCGAGGTCAGCAACGTAGTGCTCGAGGAAGTCATACTCCTCGATGAGACCTTCGGGGTTGGTGCGCTTCACATCAACCAGGCCTGCTTCGATGAGCTCGTTGGCACGAGCGGCAATCCAGTTCGTGGCCGAACCGTCAGCTGGACCACCGTGAGGGGGGTTGTATTTGAAGCCACCATCTTGGGGTGGGTTGTGGCTGGGGGTGACCACAATGCCGTCTGCCTCATCAGCGTGGCCGCCATTGTTATAGGCGAGGATTGCGTGTGACACAGCAGGAGTAGGCGTGAATCCATCTCGAGAATCCTTGAGCGTGCGCACGCCATTAGCCGCGAGCACTTCTAGAGCTGTTTCCTGGGCAGGGCGGCTCAGGCCGTGTGTATCGGCCCCGATGAACAGGGGCCCCGTAATGCCCTGCAGTGCACGGTATTCCACGATTGCCTGGGTGGTGGCGAGGATGTGCTGCTCATTGAAAGCTGCGTTCAGGGACGATCCGCGGTGACCACTCGTGCCGAAAACCACTCGCTGTTCGGGCACGCTTATGTCTGGGGTGAGGTCGTAATACGCCTTCACGAGGGCATCGATATCGATGAGGTCGGAAGGGAGGGCCTGAGTTCCTGCGCGGTTAGTCACAAGCCAAGTTTGCCAGTCCCGGTAGCATTTGAGACATGGGTTCTTCAGAAAAAGTAACGACGGCACCGGCATATAGCTATTTAGGTCCTGCCGGCACCTTTACTGAAGCTGCCCTGGCACAGGTTCCTGAAGCTCAAGGAAAGACCTGGCACTCGGTTAATAACGTGGGCGAAGCACTCGCTGATGTTGTCTCGGGCCGCTCGGTTGCAGCCATGATTGCCATTGAAAACTCTGTTGAAGGTGGCGTCACCGCTACCCAAGACGCCTTGGCAAACATTCCCAACCTGCGCATCATTGGTGAATACCTCGTGCCCGTTGAGTTCGAGCTTGTTGCCCGCAAGGGAACTTCTCTTGCTGACGTGAAGATTGTCAACGCTCACCCCGTTGCCTATGCCCAGTGCCGCGGCTGGCTTGAGAACGCCATCCCGCACCACGGCCACATTCCTTCCTCCAGCAACGTGGCAGCTGCTGCCAGCCTGCTGGAAAACGACACCGCAGATGCCGCCATCGCACCTGCTGGTATTGCCCGTCACTATGACGTGGAGGTTCTGGCTTCTGGAATTGCCGATAACCCCAATGCTGTGACCCGCTTCGTCTTGGTGAGCAAAACAAAAGAACTTCCAGCACCCACCGGGTCGGACAAGACCAGCTTGATCGTGGAACTTCCCGATGACCGCTCAGGTGCTTTGCTGGAAATGCTCGAGCAATTCGCCACCCGTGGCGTGAACTTGTCGTTGATTCAGTCCCGCCCGATTGGTGATGAGTTCGGTCGCTACCGCTTTGTTATTGATGCCGAAGGCCACGCCCGTGATGAGCGTGTGGCCGACGCATTGCTTGGCCTGCGCCGTTTCAGCCCGAAGGTGATCTTCCTCGGGTCATACCCACGCGCGGACAAGATCACCACAGAGCACTCCAAGCGCTATGCGGACGGCATCTTCACTGACGCACGCGCCTGGCTTGCGGAGATACTCGGCGACTAGTCACCGTAAACTGGGTGAGTGATTGACCCAGTATTGCTCCGCGAAAACCCTGACGTTATTCGAGCCTCACAGGTTGCTCGTGGATCTGACCCAGGACTCGTAGACGTTGCCCTGCAGGCAGACGCTGATCGTCGTGCTGCGCTGGCAGCCTTTGAAGAGCTGCGCGCAGAACAGAACGTGTTCAGCAAGAAGGTCGGTCAGGCACAAGGTGACGAGAAGAAGGCTCTCCTCGCTGAAGTAGCTCAGCTTGCCGCCAAGGTGAAAGAAGCCAACGCTGCAGCAACCGCTGCAGACGAGGCCTATACCGAGGCTGCCCGCAAGATTCAGAACCCCATCATCGAAGGCATTCCTTCCGGTGGCGAAGACAACTTTGTCACCCTGCGTGAGGTGGGCACTGTTCCCACCTTCGACTTTGAACCCAAGGATCACCTCGAGCTTGGTGAGAGCCTCGGCGCTATTGACATGACTCGTGGCACCAAGGTTTCTGGCGCTCGCTTCTACTTCCTCCGCGGAATTGGTGCACGTCTTGAGCTTGCCCTCATGAACTTGGCTCTGGATCGTGCGCTCGAAGCAGGATTCATTCCCCTGATTACCCCAACCCTCGTTCGCCCCGACATCATGCAGGGCACGGGCTTCTTGGGCGAGCACTCGGACGAGATCTACTACCTCCCCGCGGATGACCTCTATCTCACCGGAACCAGCGAGGTTGCGCTCGCCGGCTATCACGCTGACGAAATCATCGACCTAGCTGATGGCCCTCTGCGTTATGCCGGTTGGTCAACTTGCTACCGCCGCGAAGCCGGATCCAGCGGCAAGGACACCCGCGGCATCATTCGCGTCCACCAGTTCAACAAGCTGGAAATGTTTGTCTACACAACTCCTGAAGAGGCAGAGGCAGAGCACGACCGTCTCGTCGCGTGGCAGGAAGGCATGCTGCAGTCGCTAGGACTGGCATACCGCGTCATTGATGTGGCTGCAGGAGATTTGGGTTCCAGCGCTGCTCGCAAGTTCGACATTGAAGCATGGGTTCCCACCCAGGACGCATTCCGTGAGCTGACCAGTACTTCCAACTGCACGACCTACCAATCGCGTCGTCTCGAGACTCGCTACCGCACTGAGAGCGGAAAGACCGCTCCTGTGGCAACCCTCAACGGAACTCTTGCCACCACGCGCTGGTTGGTAGCCATTCTGGAAACACACCAGCAGGCAGATGGCTCGGTCATTATTCCTGAAGCCCTTCGCCCCTACCTCGGCGGAATGAGTGTCATCACTCCGGTGGGCGCCTAAGTGTCAGCAGTGACTCAGGTTTCACCTGAAGATCGGTGGCTTGTTGCCCTCGATGTTGATGGCACCCTCCTGACCCATCGCGGCGATGTTGCTCCCGAGGTAGTCGACGCTGTTCGCGCTGCTGCACAGCGTGGTCACGAAGTGATGCTGGCTACCGGCCGTTCACTAGTGGAAACCATTCCCGTCCTGCGCCAACTCAATATCTGGCCAGAGTATGTCGTGTGCTCGAACGGCGCCATGTTGCTCAAGCGTGATCC
>NZ_CAKZII010000019.1 GCF_936931525.1 uncultured Aurantimicrobium sp. | reverse complement strand
GCCGAGCTTTATCGCATGGGTGCTCTCCAGACTCCTGAAGAAATTGGACAGGCCATGGAGCGCATCGAGAAGGAAGCCATCCGCATGGGTGCCTTGGTTGAAGACCTACTCGAACTGGCTCGAATGGATGAAACACGTCCACTCGAAATCGGTTCCTTCGATCTACTCACCATCGCCCAGGACGCTGCCCTCGATGCGCGTGCATTCGACCCCGATCGCACCATCACGGTTGAAGGCGACTCTGTGGAGATCTTTGCTGCAGAGAACAAGATTCGCCAGGTGGTTACAAACCTCATGGGAAATGCACTGCGCTTCACTGAATCAGGAACTCCCCTGGAGCTCGTGGTCAAGCATGACGAGGCGGCAGGCGAAGCCACCATCTCGATCGTGGATCATGGTGAGGGAATCCCCAAGCAGATCCGCGAGAAGATCTTCGAACGCTTCTATCGTGCAGACAACTCGCGCACCCGAGAAACCGGCGGCAGCGGTCTGGGTCTGGCCATCGTGGCTTCAATCGTGAAGGCCCACCAGGGACGCATCGATGTCACCGCGACCAAGGGTGGCGGTGCCACGTTCTCGGTAACCATTCCCGTCGTCCACACCCCCGTCGAGGCCTAAACCCTCCACAGCTTCGCCTGCGCGCTGTGTGAGCGCGTCCTGGGTTCCTATCTTGGGTCTCAGAGCGCATCCGATCCGCAGCATTCCCCCCTCCGCTCAGGGGTCGGATGCGCTCTCCTTACCCCTCAAGGAGAATTCATGCCCGTCTTTCACGTCGACAGCGAAGCTGTCTTACAGGCCAGCTCTGCTGCGCAACAGTCCATTTCACGTATTCAGAGCGAAGTGCTTGCCCTGCACTCTCAGCTGAGCAACCTCCAAGGCTCCTGGAGTGGCACTGCAGCCACCGCATTCCAGGCGGTGGTCTCTGAGTGGCATCTGACTGCCCAGCGCGTTGACGAGAGCCTCAGCTCCATCAACCATGCTCTCTCACTGGCTGCCCAGCAATACATGGACATTGAGCAGGCCACGGCACGGATGTTCCGCGGGTAATCGAGAGAGACAAAAGAAGAACGCCTCCCCAATCGGCGGGGAGGCGTTCTTTCTTGGTTTGTTTGGACTTAGAAGTCCATACCACCCGAAGGGTCACCCATTGCAGGAGCTGCCTTCTCAGGCTTCTCTGCAACAACTGCCTCAGTGGTGAGGAACAGGGCTGCAATCGAGGCTGCGTTCTGCAGAGCCGAGCGAGTTACCTTAGCTGGGTCAATAATGCCCGCAGCCATCAGGTCAACGTACTCGTCGGTTGCAGCGTTGAGGCCCCAACCGATTGCCAGTGAACGAACCTTGTCGACAACAACACCGGGCTCGTGACCTGCGTTGAGTGCAATCTGACGCAGAGGAGCTTCGATAGCGACGCGAACAATGTTCGCACCGGTTGCTTCGTCACCAGTGAGAGAAAGCTTCTCGAAAGCGATCTTGCCAGCCTGGATCAATGCAACACCACCGCCGGGGACGATGCCCTCTTCAACAGCAGCCTTCGCGTTACGGACAGCGTCCTCAATACGGTGCTTGCGCTCCTTGAGTTCAACTTCAGTAGCGGCACCAGCCTTGATGACTGCAACACCACCAGCGAGCTTAGCCAGGCGCTCCTGGAGCTTCTCGCGGTCGTAGTCAGAGTCAGTGTTGTCGATCTCAGCACGAATCTGAGCAACGCGACCTGCAATGAGCTCAGCGTCGCCAGCACCCTCCACGATGGTGGTCTCGTCCTTGGTGATAACAACCTTGCGAGCCTTACCCAGCATGTCGAGTTCAACGTTCTCGAGCTTGAGGCCGACCTCTTCAGCGATGACCTGACCACCGGTGAGGATGGCGATGTCCTGAAGCATGGCCTTGCGGCGGTCACCGAAGCCAGGAGCCTTGACGGCTACCGACTTGAAGATGCCACGGATCTTGTTGACCACGAGGGTTGCAAGTGCTTCGCCATCGACGTCTTCCGCGATGATGAGCAGCTGCTTGCCGGTCTGGATAACCTTGTCCACGATGGGCAGCAGGTCCTTGATGTTAGAAACCTTGCTGTTCACGATGAGGATGTAGGGGTCTTCGAATACAGCTTCCTGACGCTCTGGGTCAGTAACGAAGTAAGCGGAGAGGTAACCCTTGTCGAAGCGCATACCTTCGGTGAGCTCGAGCTCGGTGCCGAAAGCGTTGGACTCCTCTACGGTGACCACACCTTCCTTACCGACCTTGTCGATAGCTTCAGCGATCAGTGCGCCGATCTCGGGGTCAGCTGCGGAGATAGATGCAGTAGCTGCGATCTCTTCCTTGGTCTCAACCTCTTTCGCGTTTGCGATGAGCTCTGCAGACACAGCTGCAACAGCCTTCTCGATACCGCGCTTGAGCGAGATGGGGTCTGCACCAGCAGCTACGTTGCGAAGACCTTCGCGAACGAGTGCCTGAGCGAGAACGGTAGCGGTGGTTGTTCCATCACCAGCGACGTCATCAGTCTTCTTGGCAACTTCCTTAACCAGCTCTGCGCCGATCTTTTCGAATGGGTCGTCCAGTTCGATTTCCTTCGCGATGGACACACCATCGTTAGTAATCGTGGGGGCGCCCCACTTCTTTTCGAGGACGACGTTGCGTCCGCGTGGGCCAAGGGTGACCTTGACGGTGTCAGCAAGGATGTTCAGACCGCGCTCTAGACCGCGACGTGCCTCTTCATCAAAAGCAATAATTTTTGCCATGGTTGTTTTTCGTCCCTCCCGGACGTCAGAAATACTGCAGGGATTAGCACTCAATTCAATCGAGTGCTAACTCAATATTGGCACTCTCATGCCCCGAGTGCAAGTACGTCCGCGGTCAGCGAAAGCTCTCTCATGCAAGAAGCCCACCCCGTGAGGGGTGGGCTTCTATGAAGGTGAGGAAACTTATCCTGCGATGTTGACGGTACCGCCAGAAACGTAGGATTCCAGGGGAACCATTTCGATCCAGGTGTTACCGGGAGCCAAGCGAATGGTTACGCCATTGTCGCCCTTGAACACGATGGGTGCTGCCGTTGCTGCCTTGCTCCAGGTGCCGTGCACAACCTTGCCACCGCTGAGTACGAAGAGTTCGCCCGAGTCCACCATGCGGGTGCGGGGAACGCCCACAAACTCATCCACGTTCACACGCATGATGACGATGTTTGCGGCAGAGAGCTGTGCACCGGTGAGGTCCAGGTCAGGACCTTCCCACTGGGTGCGCAGGTAACGACCAGCACCGTCATAGGTCCAGGTGTTGTCAGAAGAGTTGCTGAAGATGCTCTGCACGGAGGTTGCTGGAGAGCCGTCCAGAACTGCCGTTGATGTAGCCAGTGATCCAGCGTAAGCCCACTGCTGCGCGGGGGCTGCCAGTCCAGGGTTCGCAGCAATGACTTCCTGTGCGTGCAGCATCAAGTTATAGGGAGCAACGTTGTAGTCGTTGCGGTACATCGCTGGATCATTCTCGGTGACGTTGACCAAGCCAGTGTCGACGGCGAGGTCACGAGTTTCCTGTGCGCCGTATCCGGAGTAAGCAATGATGCCGCCGAAGGGGGCAGCGATGTCAGCATCCATGGGACGCAATGAACGCACAGGGCCGACGCTCACTGGAACGTTCGAGTTCCACACGCCGACATAGCGGGTGATGCCACCCTCCACGATTTCTTCGAAGACCACGTCAGCCTGGTTCAGACCATCCTGAGGTTCGCAGTGGAAGACGTTACAGATCTTCACCGACAGAGCAGGTCCCACAGTGGCACCCTCAGCCAGTGCCACACCTGTCAAGGGCGCATACGCAACGGCAGCAGGAGCTTTGTAAGTGGACTTGTAGTCAGGAGTTGCCGGTCCACTGGCACCGCCAGAACAGGCCGCCAGACCAAGTGCCAGAGCACTCGCTGCAGCAACACCAACAACACGGGAGAGAGTTCGCGAAAAAGTAGTCACGGGCAAAGACTAACGCCGCCCACAAGCGTGGACGGCGTTAGTTCGGGCGTGCCCGAATATTACGAGGCTTTAAGCCAGTCGAACCGACTCAGCCTGAGGACCCTTGTTTCCGGTACCGATTTCGAAAACGACCTTCTGACCCTCTTCGAGGACCTTGTAGCCGTTCATGTCGATAGCGGAGTAGTGGACGAATACGTCCTGCTCGTCGCCGTCTACGGTTACAAAACCGTAGCCCTTTTCAGCGTTGAACCACTTAACGGTTCCAGTGGCCATGTGTAACTCCAATTGCAGTATCCCAACCGACACACACAAATCGCTTGTGCCGTTGGTCTCACACTACTGGGGATTAGCACAAAACAGTTAGCCTTGCCTAACTTTTAATTGTCGCGAATTGACAACGATTTAGCCGGCGTAATCCAAACCCACGACCAAAGTGAGCTGTGCGGAGCTCTCAATGTACTTATCAGTGAGCTTGATTTCGCCATATCCCAAGGATTGAGCCAAGCCGCGGGCAGCGCCTTCCAGAGAAGGATTGCCGTAGTAAATGAAGGTCTCGTCCGCGTTCTTACTCGCGTTTGACTTAGCACCAACGGTCCAACCTTCGGCTGCAATCTTTTCCCCGACAGCAGTAGCGACACCGGTTTCACCGGTTGCATTGAGCACGTTCACGATCGAAGCAGGGTCAACGGTAGGGGAAGGAGTAACACGGGGAGCTGCCGATGCAGTCGCTGTGGGCAGAGCGAAGATGCTCTCAAAATCTTTCATGCTGATGCTGTCGCTGGTCACGATCAGGGTGCCAACACCGCCCACAACAAGGACGCCCGTTGCGAGAGCCGCCCAGGCAAAGGGAACAAAACCAGCACCACGGCGCTTGGGAGCGCGGTGAACTCCGCGACGATCCAAGCCTGGGGCTAGGTCGTCGAACTGGTCGCGCTCTGTTTTCTCAGCCATGGTTCTATTCTTTCAGTTCTTTTCTGGGGAATCAGGGTTAACCCGCTTCTGGCGAGAACTGCGGCGATCTTCACGAACCCGTTGCAGTCTCTTCACCAACATGGGGTCATAGGCCAAAGCAGCTTCTGAATCCATCAGTTTGCCCAGTACTTGGTAATACCTGGCAGGAGACAAACCGAAGGTTTGTCGAATAGCGTCTTCCTTTGCACCGGGGTGCTGCCACCATTCACGCTCAAAGTCGAGAATGGCACGATCACGCTCGTCAAACACGGGCCGACTATGGGACTCGAACCCACAACCCCCGCTTTACAAGAGCGGTGCGCTACCAATTGCGCCAAGTCGGCTTG
>NZ_CAKZII010000018.1 GCF_936931525.1 uncultured Aurantimicrobium sp. | reverse complement strand
CAAGTTTGTGGCCAAGCTCGCGTCAACCAAGTCCAAGCCCAATGGTCTGCTGGTGATTCCTGAAGAGGACACTTTGAACTTCCTGCACCCACTTCCCATCGATGCACTCTGGGGTGTGGGGAAGAAGACTGCGGAGATTCTTCACAAGCGAGGACTTCACACAGTTGCAGACGTTGCCCACTCGCCCGAGCAAAGTTTGATTTCTGCACTCGGGCAAGCTGCGGGGGCTCATCTCTATGCCTTGTCCTGGGCTCGTGACAATCGCCCCGTCACTACCGAGCGGGTAGATAAGTCAATCGGTAAGGAACACACCTTCAATGAGGATGTGACAGACCTCGAGAAACTCAAAGCTACGCTGTTGTTCCAGGCTGACCATGTTGGCGCACAACTGCGCAAAGCGCAGATTGAAGCGCGAACAATTGGGCTCAAGGTCACCTTTTCTGACTTTGAATCCTTGACCCGCTCCCGAACGCTTCCTGAAGCCACGAGTGTGGGCCGAGAGATTCACAAGATTGTCTGTGAACTCTTAGATGATCTCCGCATTGGTGGTCGTGCTGTGCGATTGATCGGCGTTCGTGCTGCGGGACTTGTTGAAGCAGGCGGACAGCAATTGTCATTGTGGGAAGACGATGTTGACCCGTGGAAAGACGCTGAGATTGTGATTGACCAGGTTGATCACAAGTTTGGCCCTGCTAGTGTCCGTCCAGCCTCCTTACTGCGTAAGATAGAGCCCACACGGGAGTCCGGTACACCGGGCTGAGAGGGAAGTTTCGTAACTTCCGACCGTCGAACCTGATCTGGATCATGCCAGCGCAGGGAGGCATTCTCACGAATAATCCCGTGCCCTCATTTCTACTGAAAGGGGCACGAAAGTGCACGCAACAACTGTAAACAAGTTCCGCTGGCGCACCGTCGACATTGTCGTGGCAAGCGTGATCGGAGTCGCTTCTGGAATCATCTTCTGGGCATGGGGATTGGCATATGGGCCACTCTCTGCAGCTCTGTCAGCAACGCCAGGCCTGACCGCCCTGCTGGGCGGGGGCTGGCTGTTTGCTGCTGTCCTGGGTGGACTCATCGTGCGTAAGCCCGGTGCTGCCATCTATACAGAGCTGATTGCTGCCACGGTCTCTGCCTTAATCGGCAGTCAGTGGGGCTTTGGAACACTCATGTCTGGACTGATTCAGGGTCTCGGCGCTGAGTTGGTCTTCGCCCTCTTCCTCTATGCCAATTGGAACATCTTCACCGCTGTTCTTGCTGGTGCGGGTGCTGGTGTGGCCATGAGTATCAATGACTTGGTCGTCTGGTACCCCGGCGTTGACGCTGGTTTCCAGACTGTCTATGTCATCTGTGGCGTCATTTCAGGTGCCGTTCTGGGCGGTCTCGTGCCCTGGTTCATTGTGCGCGGGCTCGCCCGTGCAGGTGCGTTGAGCAGATTCGCTGCGGGACGCCAGAACTAAGTGGCAACTCTTTCAGCGCACGAGTGGGGTTGGCAGTTTGCTGCCCGCCCTGCTCCTGCGTTGAGCAACATTTCTTTTGAGGTCTCGCAAGGTGAGCGAGTACTTCTGCTCGGTGCCTCCGGTGTGGGGAAAAGCACACTGCTCAGAGCCCTTGCTGGTGTGCTGGGAGAGGACGAAGGAACTCAGGCCGGTTCGCTGCATATTGACGGCGCTACCCCAGAAAAAGCAAGGGGCACTGTCGGACTCGTCCTGCAAGATCCTGAGAACCAAGTCATTCTCGAGCGTGTGGGAGATGACGTTGCCTTTGGCTGCGAAAACCTCGGAGTTCCTCGCGAGGAGATCTGGCACCGTGTAGAACAAGCTCTTTCCTTAGTGGGGTTGAACGTCCCTCTCAATCACTCCACATCAGCTCTCTCTGGCGGTCAGAAGCAACGTTTAGCTCTTGCTGGGGTCTTGGCCATGAAGCCTGAAATCATTGCCTTAGATGAGCCCACAGCAAATCTTGACCCGGCTGGAGCTATTGCTCTCAAGCTGGCGGTCAGCACTGTAGCTGATGCCACGGGAGCCACCATTGTCATGGTTGAGCACCGCGTCGAACTCTGGTGGGATTTTGCCACCCGAATTATCGTTCTCGGCTCCGAAGGTGTGATCTGGGACGGTTCTCCTCAGGCACTTCCGGCTGAAACTGCCGTGGTGCTTGAGGCTGCCGGAGTGTGGCTTCCACACAAGAAGCTTCCTGAAGCTTCCAGGCACCAAGGAACGACGGTTCTCCTCTCCGCTGAAAAACTGCGTGCTGGTTATCCAGATTGTCCCGTGCTCAGTCCTGAGATCAACCTCAGCGTTCGTGCGGGAGAGATTATGGTAATTACTGGGCCAAACGGTGTGGGAAAAACCGCTTTAGCGTTGACGCTCGGGGGACTCATGCCAGCCCAACGCGGTGCAGTCATCGCTTCACCTGAATTACAGGGAGCCGCGAAGTATTCCAATCCGCTCAAGTGGCGTTCAAAAGAATTGCTCACGCGGGTAGGAAGTGTCTTTCAAGCTCCAGAACAACAATTCATTTCCGCCACCGTTCGTTCCGAACTTGCAGCAGGACCTCGTGCTCTGGGATTGTCGCCGGATGAAATAGAAACACGTGTCGACGAGCTGCTGGAACGACTGCACTTGAAGGACCTGGCATCTGCCCACCCCTTCACTCTCTCCGGTGGTCAGCAACGCAGGCTGTCTGTGGGAACTGCGCTCGCAACAAAGCCACAGTTACTCATCCTGGATGAGCCCACATTTGGTCAAGACGCAGTGACGTGGGCTGAGATGGTTTCTTTGCTCAGTGAATTGCGTGCCGAAGGTCACGCCATTGTGGCCATTACCCACGATGAAGCATTTGTTCGTACTCTTGCCGACACAGTCATTAAGTTGGGCGGTGAAAGATGAACACCATAAGCCCACTCGCAAAGCTGTGTGCTGCCGGAATTCTTGGCATTGTGCTCCTGCTGTCACTTGACCCAGTATCTGCACTCGTTGCACTCATCTTCGAGCTGGCACTGCTGCCCTGGGCAGGTGTGCCCGCACGAAGATTGCTGAAGATTGTGACGCCCTTGTTGATCGCTGCACCCTTCGCGGGATTAGCGGGACTGCTGTATGGACGAGATGAAGGCGATGTCGTTGCCTCACTGGGGCCATGGAACATCACGAAAGGTGAAGTGGCTCTCGCCGTCACGATAACCCTGCGAATACTGGCTGTTGCGCTGCCTGCGGTGGTTCTCTTTGCAACCACAGACCCCACTGATCTTGCTGACGGTCTTGCTCAACTGTGGAAGCTCCCTGCCCGCTTCGTGATCGGTGCACTTGCAGCAATTCGCATGTTGGGATTAATGCGACAGGATTGGCAGATGCTTCGTTTGGCGCGTCGTGCCCGTGGTGTTGCAGATGGGGGAGGCCCAGTTGCCTCGCTCGTTCGATTAGGCACTCAAGCAATGGCTTTGCTCACCATTGCGGTGCGCAGAGGAAGTTTGTTGGCAACCGCCATGGAAGCTCGTGCTTTTGATGCGCCAGTTCAACGAACCTGGGCTCGCGTAGCTATGTTTACCTCCCGAGACGCCTGGTTTGTAGTGGGGGCCGCAGCAATTGCAATAATTGCTGTCGTGATGGCAGTGATGACGGGAGCGTGGAATTTTGTTATCTCCTGATCTCTCCCACATCCTTCAACATATTCATGAACGTGCTCTGTCCTATGACGAGACGGTCAAGCATGACCGCCGCGCACCAGCTCCGACCTTCCTCATTGACGGCCCGAGTGGTTCGGGGAAAACCACTTTGGCTGCAGAGATAGAACAGCATTGGAACTCGGCAGTGAAACTTCAGGTTGTGCACATGGATGATCTCTATCCAGGGTGGGATGGCTTGGCAGATGGCGCAGCCACTGCGTTTGCGATGCTTCGCGAGCGCGGTAATGGTGCCGACACTCACTGGCAGCGATATGACTGGGCAACTGCAGCTTTCGCCGAGTGGCACTCTGTTGATGCCCGTGAACCGCTCCTGATAGAAGGGTGTGGTTCACTTTCTGCCGGAAGTGAATCCTTGTCTCAGGTTCGTATCTGGCTTGATGCTGACACCGAACTTCGCAGAGAACGTGCTCTGTCTCGGGTGGGGGAGAACTTTGCTGAACACTGGACCGAATGGGATGCCCAGTTTGAGAACTTTGTTTCTCTCCACAACCCACAGGCCTTATCGACGCTGGAAGTCTCTGCGAGCGAGTAGCCTAGAAGTATGACTACACCAGATCACACCGACGTCTATTTCACCGCTGAGTTCATTGACGGTCCTCTTGCAGGAACCGCTGAAGAGCGCGTCCTCGTTCGTGGCACCCACGATGAGAAGCTCAGCGAAGTTGCTCTCGTTGACGGAATCGAGTCCATCTTCCGTTACTTCGCAGTGGACACCCGTGAGGTTGCTGGCAAGCTTCACGTTCGTTACACCTTCAACGCACCTGCAAGCGACACTTTCACTTCAGAAGACGAGAACGAGTAAACGTTCCCCTCAAACAAACAGGAAAGCCCGGAGCATGAGCTCCGGGCTTCTTTGTTTAAACGTCAGGCTACGACTTTTCTTCAGGTTGAATCAGGGCTTCGGCAATGTGTTTGATTTCCTGACCTCGTGATGTTGAGGTGCGACTCAGCACAACAAAAACGGCCGCGAGGAGTACCGCGGCAAGTCCGAGCCAGATGTTGCCAGCTAGGGCGGAGAACACAATGGATGAAACAAACAGAACAACGAGTGCCACAACGCCAAAGATGCGTCCTCTGGCCAATGACTTCTGAGAATTCTTGTCGTAGTTCTCGGCCAAGAGAATCAGCCCGGAGTTCGTTTCTGGTTCAGCCGCCTCGACTACTTCTTCGTCGACGAATTCATCTTCTTCGAGAGAATCGAGAGAAGAACCACGAAGAATCTTGACGAAGCGCTCAGGGATACTGGTGGAGAAATCCACGGGCTCAAGAACATAGTTGGGGTCTGAGCGAGAACCATTGCGGGATTGGAATCCGCGCAGAAGTTGATCGAGGTGGTCACCGTTATCTGCGGTGTCATCTCTGTCGACAGGATTGAATGCCACGTGTGGTGCCCCCTTGGTGCAAATCTTCCCTAACTATACAAGGGAAACACCCTGTCACCGAGGGGCTTTTTCTCCTCAGGGGGAGAAGAGGTAGAGCTGCAGAAAGAACAAAAGCCCGGAGCTTTTGAGCTCCGGGCTTTCATTTCTTTGGGGTGAGTAACGGGCATCGATCCCGCGACCTCCTGAACCACAATCAGGCGCTCTACCAACTGAGCTATACCCACCATGTTGTGCTTCCGACGAATCGGCAACTCAATAATCTTACACGTTTCACCCGGAGGCAAAAACTGAAGAAAGAAGCTTAGGAAGAGTGCTTGGTGACAATCTCTGCAGAGATCTGTGCTGCCTCTTCGCTGTTGGGTCCTGGTTCAGCTACGAGCAGTGCCTGGCGGTAGTAATCAAGCTCACGGATTGACTCTTGGATGTCAGCAAGGGCGCGGTGACCGCCGTCCTTGCTGGGGGAGTTGAAGTAGACGCGGGGATACCAGCGGCGAGCCAGTTCCTTCAACGAAGAGACATCAATGTTTCGGTAGTGCAGGCGTGCATCGACAAGCGGCATGTAGCGCACAACAAAAGCCCGGTCTGTGCCAATGGAGTTGCCACACATCGGAGGCTTCTGCCCTTCTGGGACATGCTCGTTGATGTAGGCCAGGACCTGAGCTTCAGCTTCCTCGAGGGAGACACCATTGGGGATTTCCTCAATCAAGCCTGAACTGGTGTGCATGTTGGTGACGAACTCACCCATGTTCTCCAGAGCCGCCTGGCTGGGTTTGATCACGATGTCGAAACCTTCGTGAACTGCCTTAAGCTCGGAGTCCGTGATGATCACGGCTACTTCAACAAGCTCATCAACATCGAGGTTGAGACCGGTCATTTCGCAGTCGATCCAGACCATGTACTCATTCGGTGTTCCCATGCCTCAATTCTAGGCGTGCCCACAGACAAAGATTCCCTGGCCGTATCTGGCCAGGGAATCTTGTGTAGCTGTGATCTGAATTACTTCAGAATGCGGATGAGCTTCCGGTTGACGAATTCTTCGATACCAAAGCGGCCAAGTTCACGGCCAAAGCCGGAGCGCTTGATGCCGCCGAAAGGAAGCTCGGGGCTGTCCAGGCCAACGCCGTTGACATAAACCATGCCAGCTTCGATCTGGTTTGCTACGCGCATGACCTGTGCCTTGTCGGTGGAGAACAGGTAAGAACCCAAGCCGAAAGGAGTGTCGTTTGCGAGCTCAACAGCCGCTGCCTCATCCTTGACGGAGTACACAATGGCCACAGGGCCAAAGAACTCTTCGTGGTGAGCGTCCATGCCTGGCTTCACATCAGTGAGAACCACGCCAGAGAAGTAGGTGCCACTGCGGTCACCGCGTGCGTGCAGAGTTGCACCCTGCTTGACGGCGCGAGAAACCTGCTCTTCAAGACCGTCCGCTGCGCCTGCAGATGAGAGAGGACCAAGGTAGGTGTCCTCGTCCATGGGGTTCGACGGAGTCATCTCAAGCATCTTGGCGGTGAACTTCTCCAAGAACTCTGCGTAGAGGCTCTCGATGACGACAAAACGCTTGGCTGCGTTGCAGGCCTGGGCGTTGTTGTCGTTACGGCCTGCGATAGCTGCCTCAACAGTGGCATCCATGTCGTCGGTGCTCAACAGGATGAAGGGGTCTGAACCGCCGAGCTCAAGAACAACCTTCTTGAGGTGACGACCTGCGGTTTCAGCCACAGCAGCACCAGCACGCTCGGAACCAGTCAAAGAAACACCCTGAACGCGAGGGTCTGCGATGACGCCCTCAATCTGCTTCGAGTCTGCGTAGAGGTTTTGGTACGCACCTGCAGGGAAGCCAGCATCGTTGAAGATCTTCTCCATGGCAGCTGCCGACTCAGGGCACTGTGATGCGTGCTTGAGCAGGATGGTGTTGCCCAACACCAGGTTGGGGCCAGCGAAGCGGGCCACCTGGTAGTAGGGGAAGTTCCAGGGCATGATGCCCAGGAGTACGCCCAAAGAAGAACGACGGATGAAGGCTTCGCCTTCACCTTCGAACTCAGGGATTGCCTCGTCGGCAAGGAACTTCTCGCCGTTGGTGGCATAGAAAGAGTAGATGTCAGCAGTGAAGTCGACTTCACCGAGTGCCTGCTCATAAGGCTTACCCATCTCACGAACGATGGTCTCTGCGAGCATTTCACGACGGTCACGGTGGAGCTGTGCAACCTTCTCAATGAGTTCTGAACGCTCTGCGACAGTGGTGGTCTTGGACCATCCCTGGTGAGTCGTGTGAGCAGCTTCGATGGCTGCAGAGATTTGGGCATCGGTGGTCTGGGCAAATGGTGCGCCAGCTTCTCCGGTTGCAGGGTTCGTTACAACGTACTTACTCATATCCACTCCTATGTGGCACTAGATGGTGTTGCTTTGATGATAACTGTTCGGGTGCGAATAGAAGGAGGAATTTTTGTCAATTCACAGCAGTTCCTCTGGAAATACGTTTATTCGCAACCCACTCGGTTAGGTGTGCTCATGCGGTGTCTGAACTGTCAATAGCTTCATTCACGCGCACAAGCGCATCAGTGTTCCAGGTGAGTGATGTGACGAAAAATGCCACAATCATCTATGCAAGTTAAACGTTTTCAGCTACATTATTCCTGAATAGTGAGTACTTCTTTTCAACTCTCTCTCCTCAGTGAGATTTTTTGATAAAAGAAATCGAGATATAAAAGTTGATTTGCTCCTGTAGCGAGGAGACGTGCACTAGATTTTGTGAAATAGGTAAAATATAAATGCTTTTTTACTTCATAAGAATTGAGTGATTGTGCCCGAAAATATTCGCCCAAAACCAGTGGGAATCAAAGATGTAGCAGCGGCTGCCCAGGTTTCGCTTGCTACTGTCTCTCTCGTTCTCAACGGCAAAGGTAATTTTCCAGAGAAAACTCAAGAACACGTTCGCAAGGTAGCGAGCGAACTGGGTTATGTACCCAACCGCAAAGCTTCCATGTTGCGTTCGGGAAATAGTAAAACACTGGGTTTCATCTTGGGTGAGAGCCATGATCCTGAATGGGCACAGCAATGGGCCGAAATGACCGGGCGGCTCCTCTTTGAGAGCGTCCAGGTGGCGGGGCTGAGGAATTACGCCATTATTGCTATCCCTGCCGATAGCGATTTGATTAGGTCTTTCGGAATTGACGGCTTGATCTTGTCGGATTCGCGGAATGAAGATCCAGATCTCGATGCAGCTACCAAGTTGGGAATACCCATCCTGACAAACGAGCGTCCCGATGATTCACGCGTGTCCGTACACCTTGATTCGGGTTATCGAGGAATGACTATTGCTGCGTTCGATGCGTTAGTGGCCTCAGGAGCACACAAGCCAGGGTTATTGACCGAGCCCTTGGGTTTGGCCTCCAACGAACTGCCTGAGCACACCTATATTTCCTGGTGTGAACAACGAGGACTCACGCCGGTTGTTGCACGCGGAAAGCACGATCGGAGCGACATAGAGGAGCAAGTAACTTTCTTGCTCAACCAAGGTTGCGACGCTATTTATTCCTTCTATGAAGAAGGAGAGACTGTTCTCAACATTGTTCGGTCAGCGGGTAAGTCAGTTCCTGAAGATGTTCAACTGATTGCGGCTTCGGCATATAACGACGATCGAAACAAAGAGCTAGGCATTTCTTCAACGGTTTATCACCCAGAAGACATGATTGTGGGAACAATCAACGCCCTCATTGATGTCGTCGAGGGAATTGCAGAGGCTCCAGTAACTGTCACGTCTCGTTGGGAAATGAATCTGTATTCCTCAACCCGAATGCATTAAATCATTCGTGATAAACGACTGTAATCAATACACAGTCACAGTGAACGCCATCAACATATATTCTTTTCCAGCAGGTTTTACAGTTGTGGCGTAATCCCATTTGATGTCAAGGCGATAGTCACCTGACTGAAGATAACGAACATTTTTCATTATGAGTTCGCCGCTGGAAGCTCCACCCATTGTTGCTTTATATCTAAATCGAGAATTCTCGTAATAGGTAGCGATAGTGAGGGGTGTGAAATTTGCCATTTCGGGATACAGCTTGAGCTCACTCGTCGCGCTAATGTCGTTGTCGCCGTAAACGGTTTTGTAGTTCAAGCCGCAAACTTGAGAATTTCGAGGCACTGAAACTGCACCGGTGCCGATGGGTTCGAAAGATTGGTATACAGAATCTTGCGGAAACTTCACTTCAATCTGTTGATAACCGGACTTGTTCGCAAAACAGAGTTTGACGCCTCGTTCAATGAGCCATTGGTCACCGATAGCGGCTATGTCCTCCACACCAGGGCCCGCGGATCTTGTCTCGTTGGTTGGAGCTACGTTGCAGCCTGTTAGTGAACAGACGGCGGCAACCAGACCGCCAATACCAAGTATTTTGATTGTCGAGAGAGCACTCATTGAAAAAGGACTTTCTGGGTCGTAGCGGACACTATTTCGATGGTGAAAGCGTCATTGCGAATAATTCGGTAGCTGTTTCTGTGCACAACACGCGATCTTGCTCAGTGAGCTGACCTGCAACAGGAACTCGCTTCTGGCAGAACATCTCAAGAAGTCGTCCGTTTCCTGCACCAATAATGGAAACTTGGGCGTTGGCAAAGTCTGTTCCCTTGTCGAAGTACGTCTTTTGAATGGCCAGGGAGCCGGGCAGCTCTTCGCTGACACAGTCACGGGTATCAGTGGGGTGGCATCCGTCTTCAACGAAATCCGTCAGATTCTGTGACGCTTCAATGTCAGTGAAATTTGCCTTGATGCGCATTCGGGGAGATCCGCTGAGGGTGAATTGCGTCATTGCCGTGGAGGAATTAGCTAGCTCAGGGTAGAGGGGATCGTCAGAAGAAACTCTTTCTCCCCAAGCTGCCTGGCTAGGGACGCTGATCACGACGAGAGGTCGCATATCTGCGGGGTAGTGAGAGGGAAGAGCGCTAGTGATTTTCTCTTCTTCGGGGAGAACTGTCGAGGGGCTCTTTTTCGATATTCCAACGACCATCTTGGTCATGTTTCCCAGAGCACATTTCGTTGTCTTTGCCGCTACAGCGTCAAACTGGCACGTCGCACGAATGATTGAGTTGTCTTGAATGGCGTAGACAGCTTTGAAGTTTGTTCCAGAGTAGATGTTCTCGTCGTCGCTTTCATCAGAAGCTTCTCCGGACCACACAGTCACTGAATCAACTTCAGTTTTTGTCAATGAGATTCCGACCATGTCTGAAATCTCAGTAATTACTGTCTCCAGATTGGTGCCTGCTGCATATTCTGCAATGGTGAAGCTTGCACTTGCATAAGCACCCTCAGCGACACTCGCGTCGCTCCAGCTGGCAAGAACGCCCTGTCTAAATTCTGGAACCTGGGTGTAGCTAGCATCACGCATAATCTGGCGGGTTGAATATTCAACACCGCCGCTGGAAGCTGACTCAAAGAGACCTTCGGAACACGAGTCATCTGAGCAAAGAACTTCTGACAATTCAGGAAAGCGAGTTGCTTGAGCAGTTGCTGTCGTCCCCATTAAAGGGGCGTTAAATGCCTCAACCGCAAGTGATGCGGGGGGAGTGCTTGAACACGAAGCCAACATCATCGAGGTGGAAGCCACAACAGCGCCCACGCCGAGGATTTTCTTGACACTGAAAGCAAGACGAGAAGGTGAGAAAGACATTAATAACCAGGTATTCAGTTCAGAGCGACGGGATGTAGAGAGCACGCATATTTCTGGATGAATGCAATAAAGAAACGTTTAACTAATTATAGGGAACTATTGCCCCGACGTTACTTTGCTGGTGCCGTTGGAGAGAGCGAATAGGAATGAAGAGCCATGACGTTGACGAGGTCGTACCACAGCTGATTCAAGGCGAGGGTCGCTCCCTCTGATTCATGATCGTTTTCTTTCAGCACGGTGAACATGGAGGTTGCCCACCCTGCCGACCACAATGCGAAGCCTGGTTGTAAACCAGCTTGGTCAATGAGATCAGCGAAGCTTTGATTTACTGAATTGCTTTCCGCTACGGCATCGCTGAGGTACGCATGTTCTTCTTCAACTTCAGTGCTGACATAGTTCACAGCAGCGGCGCCAAGAGTTTGGTATCCGGCTACCCCGGCAGAAGAGACAACGAAGTAGGTCATCGCAGTGGCGAATTGAGTGAGTTCTACCTCAGGTTTTTGGATTTCAGAAGAAATCTCGGAAACGTCCTTTTTGAGCAACTCAATGGTGGGCAAATTGCTATTGATGCCCTCCATTTCAAAATCTGAAATGGACGTTCCAAACACATCTTCCAGGTAGGAGACGTTTGCGTTGCCCGCATGAACTAAGAAGTCTGTATAGCCCGAGAGGTATTCCGCTGGCTCAGTAGTAAACGAGACAGAATCTGCAGGCAGTGAGCGAATAACCTTCATCTCGTACAGCGAGAGCGATTCCATATTTGCTATTTGCTCAAATACAACACCACTGGCGACTGTCAGTGTTTCACCTGAGAAAGGATCTGTTGGGTCCAGCGCTTGGAGTTGATCCTTCATTGAACGCAAAACGGAATGGGCATAGACCTCATTGCTCAAGACCAAGGGGAGAGCAAATTGTTCAGAGGCAGAAAAGTCGGATAAATCACTCAGCACGCTCGTCGTGAGGTCGCTGGTGTGAGCTAGCTCTGCGTCTATCTTGACGATGAGGTTAGCTACCGCCGCCTCAAGGCCAGTTTCGCTTACTTCTTGCGCAGTTATTTGCTGTCCTTGCAACCGAGCAGTTCGAAGCAGTAGCTCTGCACCTAGTCCGTATGCCAGTGAGAAATCTTTTTGTTCGAGAGCATCTTGCGCTGCGTTAATGAGCCGTGTCAGGTTTGAATTGGGTTTGACATACACCTGGGTGAGCAGTTGTGCCGCCTCAGCAACTATTTCGCGTGCTACCTGTTCTTCGGCTTCCAACTCGGAGGCGCTAGGGGAGGCAGAAGGGACTGTTTTGTCTGCCTTCATGAGCGGCTCATCGGTGAAAATCTCATAAGCCTGTGTCACATGTGTGACGAATTTCACGTCGAGGCCCAGCTTCTGGGCATACTCCGTTGTTGGAACCATTTCTTCGGTTGATGTATCAATGACGTACTGAATATCTTCCGGCACGACAACGGTGGTGAACCCATTCTCGAGTGCGGCATCCATCTTGAGGCCAACAGCGCCCACGGGGCCGATGGTGCCATCGGGGGAAAGCGTCCCGGTCATCGTGATGTGAGGCTTCAACGACGTGTGATTGATACTTGCCAAGACTCCAACGGCGAGTATTCCACCGGCTGAGGGTCCATCAATGGCATCGGTGATGTCGAAGCTGATGTCAATGTGTGAGGGATTAGTTCCGGTATAGAGAATGCCCACGACCGCAGCAGATGCTGATGCTGCGAGCCAAGAAGCTCCGCCACCCTTGCTCGCTGTTTTTTCGAGATCGACGGTAAAGCCTGGAACATCGCTGGGGACAGTAGACACTGTCGCATATTCCATGCCGCTGGTGCCACCGGTTTGATCTGCCCAGAGTGCAGGCACGGTCAGGGTAGAAGCAGCAGGTCCGCTGCACGCAGACAAGGTGCTCATGAACAGAACAGAGCCGACGACAAGCGCGAGGAAGCGCAGTAATCGAGACAATTTAATGTTTCCGGGGCGTGCTGTATTTCTTCTGTTCATCAATTGCTCAATCGCTGAGGGTAACTCTCTCAGTATAAATCAAACGTTTTTATAGCTGTTGAAATTATCCCTTCAACAGAATTGAGAACAAAAAGGTTCCTTAGTAGGTGGAAAGCTGGTCACTGATTGCGCGGCCAGCTGCCAGTAGTGCTTCATGTTCTTCAGTAGTAATGGTCAGGGGAACCACACTGTGCCATCCGGTGGCATCGATGTCGACCGGAACCCCCATCACGGTCTCCACCCCTGGCCATTCCTGCGTGGTGAGTTGCACTTGCAACGGCAGAACGATTCGGTGACCTTCTTGCAACGCACTCACCAGGTTTACTACCGAGTGTGCTGTTGCGGTACTGGTCCTGCCTGTCCAGTGCGCAAACCAGGGCTTGACCAAGGATCGAACGTCTGCTGGAAGGGCCTCGACATAATCTGTGGCTTCTTGGGCCTGATTACCGGCAAGAAGTTCTGCCAGTGTGTCCCGTGCCTGTGCAACGACGAGGGGGAGTTCTTCAATTGTCAGATTGGATCGTGTGCGGGCAATATGGGCATCCCACACACCCGGTACTAGACCACCAGCATTCACGCTCGACCAGATGGGGACAGCGTGTGCTCCGTGCTCACCCAACATGTATCCCATCACAACAGGGTGTGTACCAGCGGTGTCGAGCCCTGAGAGCAATTCCCGGCGAAAACGAAGGGTGTCGTTATATGCGCCAGCACCGACTACGCGGTGCCGGCCTAACTTTTCAGCAAAGACCTTGACTGCTAATTCGACGGGGTTGGATTGCACAATAACGAGTTCGTCTTTCGCGCCAACTCTGTCGAGGACATCTGCGTAGTACTCAAAAATAGGAAGGTTCTTTTTGGCTACAGCTTCGCGTGATGCGGGGGAGTGAGGGTCTACTGAAGCTGTTTCACCCGCGACCATGATGACAATGTCGGCGTCGATCTCTTCGGGGTTGATCACGGCCTGAATTTCAGGCGATCGCACTCCGTATGCATCCAGGAGATCGATCCGCAAACCAAAAACGCCGGATTCGCTTGACCCGCCCTTGCGACCGACGAGTTGCAGGCGTTCTCCAGGGCCTACTGCACCGGTGGCGAGCAGTTGCATGCATACTGCTCGGCCTACTGACCCTGCAGCTCCAATGACGGCGATATCCATTCTTAGATCACTCTTTTCTGTGGAGCGGGGAGGTCACGTACTAGGGCAGGGGGACGGTGTTAGCTACAGACTCTGCGCCCACGTTCACAACGAGAACTTTCACGGGAGTTGTTCCTGCATTGACGCCGTTGTGCGGAGTTCCCACGGCTTCGATGAGTGCATCACCTGGCTTGTAGGTCTTGATTACGCCGCCGTCATACGTGACGGTGAGGGTGCCCTCGAGCACGTAGGCATACATGGGAGCATCGTGCTTGTGTAGGCCAGTTTCCACTCCAGGAGGAATAGTGATGATGCTGGAAGACAACTGCGCAGGCAATTCAGTGGGATAGACCAACGGCTGACCCAAGATGGTCGTTTCTGCCTTATCCAAGAGCGGCTGTGCTGAAATTGCTGTCCCGTAAGGGGTAGAAGAGGCCTCAGGCGATGCTGCTTGTGTTGGTGCAGCTGAAGAAGCACATCCGGACAGGCCAATGACGACGGCTGCGATGACACTTAAGGACAATGTTTTGTTCATTCGCATTCTCTATTTCGGAAGATTGATTATCAACGTGCAAGGGAGCTGTTAATGCTCCTAGATTTCAGCTCAGGATTAAGAGCTAGGGCATTGACTCTTATCTTTACAGGTGAAAGTAAGGGTTCTGGAATTGAGTGAGACAGTTCCTCCGGAACCTGAACCGTCGATGTCGTTCAGAGTCACTGAGCCGCTCGTTTTCCATTGGTTTCCGACAAGCATGTAGAGGTTGAAATCACATACAGTTTCAGAGGGGCAAGGTGGCTGTTCAAATTTGAGGCTGACTGTTTTGATGACGTTGCCGGTCATTAACATGAACGTGGTGGTCCAGGAAGCAATGCCCCTGCGCTCCAGGCGAAGAGAGCCGGTTTTCCCTCCGGTGGGAATTACTTGGCCGTTATATGCGGTGGGGTTGCTGCCGCCTGACCAGTCGTCGCAACCGCCAGAACCAAGTTCGGAAAAGAACTTAATGTCAACATTGAGGTTGTTGTTGATCATAATGAAATCTCGATCAGAGGGAGTTCTTTCAGGGCAGACGATGGCCGCTTCACGAACAGCTGAACTACTCGCTGCGGGGTCCGTTGTCGTTGACGTCGGAGCGCAGCCCGTCAAAGCTCCTGACAGTCCAATGACTAGTGCGGCGATGGCGCTTAACTTAACTGTTTTGTTCATTCGCATTCTCTTTTTCTGAAGATTGTTCGGTGAGATGCAAGCGGGTCGTTGATGCACCTGGTTCCCTGCTCAAGGCTAAGAGCTGGGGCATGCACTCTTATCTTTACAGGTGAAAGTTAAGGTCCTGAAGGCATCAAATGACACTATTCCGCCTGAACCGGAGCCATCAATATCGTTGAGCGTCACAGAGGCATAACCGCCTGACCAACTGCTACCGTTCCACAGTCTGAGATAGTAGTGGCAAATTTTGCCCTGATCTGAACATCCAGATTTTTTATAATATTCCAGATTGATAGTTGTGATGATGTTGCCCGTCATCAACATGAATGTTGTGCTCCACCTAGCATCCCCTGAATGTTCGAGCCGAAGAAGACCAGTACTGCCGCCTGAGGGAACGACAGTCCCGTTGTATGTGGTGGGATTGCTCACTCCCGACCAGTTTCTGCAGCCAGAGCTGAGTTCAGAAAAGAACTTAATGTCAACATTGAGGTTATTTCTGATTTCGATGTAATGATCGACAGAATTTTGCTCAGGGCAGGAGATTGCTGCTTCTCGAACGACTGAAGGTGTTGCTTCTGGATCGGCTGTCGACGCCGGAGCACATCCTGTCAAACTCATCGCGACGAGCGTGAGCCCAGCAAAAAGCCCCATAAAACGTGATGTGGAGTTGATGGCCATGGGGTACCTCTTCTGAACTGTTCAATCTGGTGAGTAAAACGTTTGAAATTCTATCAATATCTTCTGATAATGAGCTGCCTTTATTCGAAAAGA
>NZ_CAKZII010000017.1 GCF_936931525.1 uncultured Aurantimicrobium sp. | reverse complement strand
GGCCAAGAAGACAACATCATGACCAGCAAGAATCTCAGCTGTGGTGTCTTTGAGCACAAGGTCGCCGTAGCTGCGCAGATGGGGTTGAACATCAACCAAACGCTGACCTGCATTGGAGTGTGCGGTAACTGTGCGCACCTCAAACTCGGGGTGTCCAGCGAGCAGGCGCAGGACCTCACCACCGGCGTAACCGCTGGCTCCAGCAATGGCAACCGAGTATGTCATTAGATAACTCTATCTAAAACCTTCAACCAGTTATTGAGGTTTGGGAAGGGTGTGGTGAAGAAAACTAGTTTCTCCCGAAGAGTGTTCCCACCGCAAAGAAACCTGTTTTGGCCACAAGCAAGCCAACTAACAGAACCGATATACCAACACTGGGGGACAAAAGAATGACGATTGCTGGATAGACAGTCACATGAAAGATCACAAAAACCCAGCGATTTGTTCTTGTTTGTTCACGCCATGCCTGATGTAGCCCCTCATTGGAGGTACTCATCAGTCCTGAGCCAATATCCCACGCAAGTAGGGCAAGCAGGATGTTTTTCCAGCTATCCACTCCCCCGATGATGAGAACAGTGCTGGCCAGTATTGCCCCAACAAACAACATCAAGACGACATTGATGGGCTTCGCGTTGAAGCCAACCAAGAGTTGCCAGGTTTTATTCACCGGAGTTAGTCGCGGATTGTTGCACCGAAGCGTGATGCGGCGAGCGCAACACCAGCTTCCTTGGAAGCTGTGGCTTCCGCAGCAGTCAGTGTGCGGTCATCTGCGCGGAATCGCAAGGCGAAGGTCAGTGAACGCTGTCCTTCTGGAATTCCTGTGCCTTGGTAGACATCCACGAGAGTTGCTGTTTCCAGCAGTTCTCCCGCACCTTCCACCACTGCAGCAAGAACATCTGCTGCAGGAATGGAGTCTGCGACAACAAGAGAGAGGTCTTGGGTTGCAGCAGGCATGGTCTTGACATCCACAGCCACGTGAGGAACACCAGCAGCATCCGTCACAGCATCCAGGTTCAATTCGAATGCAGCAACCGTGCGTGGCAGGTGTGCGTCTTCAGCCACGGAAGGCAGGAGTTCACCGGCATATCCGATAACAGCATCACCGAGCAGCAATTCTGCAGTACGACCGGGGTGGAATGCCTTGTGGCTTCCTTGGCGAACAGCGATCTGAATGCCAGCACCGAGAGCAATCTGCTGAACAGCGGCGAGCGCGTCCTGCCAGTCATAAGCAACGGCCTTCTGGCCAACTTGCTTAGAGATGGCATCTCCCACGAACAAACCAGAGATGTAGCGAGGCTGTGGTGGAATACCGGCATAGAGCTTGGCTTCCACGTCAGGTGCGGGACGAACTCCACCAGCAACGATGTCCTGACCATATGTCTTTCCCTGCTCGGGAAGGAATACCAGACCAGTCTCGAACAGTGCCAAATCAGTCAGTCCGCGTGAACGGTTACGGGCAGCGGTGCCAATCAGGCCGGGAAGTAGCGATGTACGCATCCAACCCTGGGTTGCATCCAAAGCGTTAGCAAGGCGAACCTGAGGAACAGAGTTTTCGGTTGCCGAACCAAAAAGGTTGTTGGTCTCTTCATCAAAGAAGGGGTAACTCAGCACCTCGGTGTGACCTGTCGCTGCCAAGGTGTTTGAGACGCGGCGGCGCACGTCCTGGGCGACGGTGTAACCGCGTCCGGGAGGCGCCACAGGAAGAACTGCAGGAATCAAGTGGTAGCCGACAATACGGGCCACTTCTTCTGCCAGAGTCCACTTGTCTGTGAGATCAGGACGCCAGGTGGGTGGCGTGACAGAGAATGCCGTGCCTGACTTGGCGACAGCACACCCGATTTCCGTC
>NZ_CAKZII010000016.1 GCF_936931525.1 uncultured Aurantimicrobium sp. | reverse complement strand
GTTGTTCGCACTCGCATCTACCTCACCAACATCGCTGACTTTGATGCTGTGGGCAAGGTTCATGGTGAATTCTTCGGGGACATCCGTCCTGCTGCAACCGCTGTTGAAGTAAGTGCTCTTGCAGCACCAGACATGCTTGTCGAAATTGATGTCGACGCCATCATCGGTTCTGCCGCAAAGTAATTCCAGCCACTAGGTTGAGAACATGTCAGATTCTGAACTCCTCGCAGACGTTGCTGAGTTAGAACGTCAATGCGTAGACCTTCGTTTTGACTCGCTCAGTCACGAGGATGCTCTTGCGCTAGGAATGGATCTGGCTGCACGTGCAGAAGAGCGGAACTGGCCACTTGCAGTTTCCGTTTTTCTCGGAGATCAACACGTCTTTAGATATGCCTGCCCTGGAACCACTGCAGAAAATGATGACTGGATTGAGCGCAAGCGCAAGACAGTTTATAAATTCCAAGAATCCTCGTTCTTGGTTGGTCAGCGGTTGATTGCTCAAGGCAAAGAATTTCACGCAGAAACAGGTCTAGATCAGTCCTTTGCTGCACATGGTGGCGGGTTCCCGCTCTTCATCGGCGATGTGTTCGTGGGCGCTGTCATTGCCAGTGGAGTTCCTCAACAAGATGATCACGCCATAGTCATTGAGGCTTTGAACGCAGCACTCAACGACGAGTAATCCATGCTGGATTACGCTGTCCTGCCAGCATTTCTTGTCTCGGCATTGGTGATCATTCTCTCTCCTGGTGCAGACACCTTTTTGATGTTGCGCTCTACCTTGCGTGGGGGAGTGAAAGCTGGTTTCCTCACCATGCTTGGCATATATGCCGGAATTACCACCCTGTCGATTTTGTTGATCTCTGGGGTTGGTTTGGTTATCGCACGTGCACCAGGCGCATTGTTTTGGCTCAAGATAGTAGGCGCGCTGTATCTGCTGTTCCTTGCAGTGCAATCCCTGCGCGCCGGTATCAAGCTGGTTTCTCAGAACAAGGCCGGAACGTATTCGCCGGTCGATATTGAGGCTGCTGGAGTGAAGGGCAAGGCAGGGCCTTTTGTTCTCGGTTTTCTCACAAACGTGACAAACCCCAAGGTGCTGATCTTTTTCCTTGCGTTCTTCCCGCAGTTCTTAGGTAAGGCAGAAAGTGTTCCGCTTCAGCTGGTCTTCTTGTGTCTGATCTTTGTCGTGGTTTCTGCCGTGTGGCTCACTACGTTGGTTTTTGCTGCTTCGGCAATGAGAAAGGTGATGACCACCACAGGTTTCACCATTGCCATGGAATTTGTCGTGGCAGGAGTATTTGCTGTGTTGGCCATCACCTTGTTGGTGTCTGGCTTGAGTGTGCACTAGTCACACAGAAGGCTAAACCTCTTTGTAGTTTGCCTTAGCGGTGGCTTTGTCTTTTTTGTCAGCACGCTTTTCTTTGAGCGACTTAGCAGGTGCTGTCTTGCCGCTGCTCTTCTTGATGTTTTTCTCAGCCATGGTCTTTCCCTTCGTAGGGAGCCGCAATGGCTCTTGGGCTGAGCCTACGCCCGAAGTCTGGATGCAAGCCGAACGCGCCCAAGGCTCCTAGAGTGAATAAGTGAACTTCTTCAGCCGCAACAAAGCAGACATTCTGCTCCTAGGTGTTGCCGCAGTGTGGGGAAGTAGCTACTTAGCAACCAAAGTTCTCACGGAGCATGGCAGTGTCTTTGCCATTCTCTCCGCACGTTTCCTTATTGCATCCGTCATCATGTTGGGGGTCTGGGCGATATCCAAGAACCGCCGACTGGACCGGCGAGGATTTCTGATTGGCGTCTTCTTTGGTCTCACCCAAGCTGGAATTCTGAGCTTAGAAACCTGGGGCGTGAAACTTACCAGCGCTACTAATGCTGGACTGATCATCAGTATGACCATTGTGTTCACGCCCATCTTGGAATCACTGTGGCTCAAGAAATGGTTGCCGCGAAGCTACTTCATCGCCGCCACTGTTGCTGTCGTGGGTGTGTTGTTATTGGTTTCTGGAAACGGATTCCATACCCCCAACTGGGGTGATGCCCTCATGCTGGGTGCTGCAATTGTGAGAAGCATTCACGTCACAGCGCTGGGGCAACTCACCACGGGTTATAGCTACAGCTCAGTCAGTGTGACTTTCGTGCAGACAGTTGTTTGTGCTGTGGTGTTCACCGCAGCTGACGTTCCCGGAGTGATTGCAAGCTACTCAACTTTCACTGCTCTTGATTGGCTCGATCTGTTCTATCTGGCTGCAGCGTGCACCGTGTTCGCCTTCTTGGTTCAGCTCTGGGCTGTCCGCAAGACTTCTGCAGCACGTGTGAGCCTGCTGCTGGGAACAGAGCCTATTTGGGCTGTGGTGATTGGGGTCTTCCTGGGTGCTGAGATGCTGGGCTGGCTCGGAGTCCTCGGTGCAGTCTTGATTATTGGTGGAAGCTACCGGGCCCAGGGAATTGAACTCAAGCACCGGGTAGTCCCGTTGCTACCAAACGGTCCTGCTTAGTCGGTTTTAGTGCGGTGAGCGCGCGCCGTTGACGAGCAATGTCTGCCCCGAGACAAAACCCGCTTCTGTGCTGGCAAAGTAAACACACGCAGCACCGATATCTGCCGGCGTTCCAAAGCGTCCAGTGGGAACGGTGGCGAGATATCCATCTAGGACTTCTTGAGGGAGGTCTTTGTGGCGCTCAACCGGGATGAATCCTGGAGCGACGTGATTGACGGTGATGCCGAACGGGGCAAGCTCTGTCGCCATAGATCTGGTCCACCCAATCTGAGCACCCTTGCCGGCGACATAGGCAGAGGAATAGGGCTCACTCTTCTCAAATACCTCTGAGGTGATGTTGATGATGCGACCGAAAGAGTGTTCTTTCATTGCAGGCAATAGAGCAGTTGTTGCAACGTATGGAATTTTCAGAAATACATCAATCATCTGCTGGTGGTAGTCCCAGTCATAGTCTTCTATGGCCTTGGTGAACTGTGGGGGAGTTGCGCACACCACCAGGGTGTCGATCCAGTGCCCGCGGGAAGAGGCATCGGTCTGTGCTGCTACATACGCCTCGGGTGTGGTTGCATCCGCGCAAATAACGCTGAATTGAGCCTCAAGTGCATCAAGTTCCACCCGAAAAGCAGTTTCCTTTTCGGTGTTGGTATCGAGGGCAATGACATTCGCGCCGGCAGTGATGAAGGCAGAACAGATGCCGCGGCCTAATCCGCCGAGGCCGCCAATGACGAGAACAGTGCGACCTTCGGCCTGAAACATTTCCATAGTGACAAATGTATCTCCCACAGTTTTCCCCGCACCTGAATTAGGCTGGAAATACTCCCTCCCCGGAAGACGCAGACGTCCCCGGTACAAACTGAATACCTCAGTCAAACGCTCGAGATAAGCGGTTGGCCTTTTCGACAGTTTCAAGGGAGAACCATCCACATGGCACCACACAATGACGCCACCTGGACCGACCGTCAAGCAGTAGCTGAACAGCTCATCCCGCTGATCGGTGGTCTGTATCGTGACAACGGCGTTGTCACTTCTATTCACGGTCGTCGCCTCATCAACTCATCGCCTCTGCAGATTGTGAAGGCCCACCGTTATGCCCGTCACGTGGATGGTCAAGAACTCGACATCAATCGCACACTCGAACTTGTTCAGGCCATCGTTGCGCTGAACCCAGGTCCCGCTTCCATCAACGTGGCCGGAATCCTTGCTGATCAGGCAGGTTCTGGAAATTCCATCGCTGACTTTGCTGCCGCTGAACTGGCTCCGGTTGCTGGCAAGGGAAAGCCTGCAACCGCAGATGACGCGAAGGACGTAGTTCTCTATGGTTTCGGCCGTATTGGTCGCCTTCTCGCTCGTATTCTCTTGGGTAACGCAGAGAACGGACGTGGTCCAGTTTTGAAGGCCATCGTTGTTCGTAAGGGTGATGACAAAGACCTCACCAAGCGTGCTTCTCTATTGCGCCGTGACTCTGTGCACGGACCCTTCAATGGCACCATCACCATTGATGAGGAAAAGAATCTGATTATTGCTAATGGCAAGCCCATCCAGGTCATTTACTCCTCTGACCCCACCACCGTGGACTACACCGCGTATGGCATCAACGACGCCATCTTGGTGGACAACACCGGTCGCTGGCGCGATGAGCCAGGACTTGCTCAGCACCTTGAAGCCAAGGGCATCTCCCGTGTTGTTCTGACCGCGCCAGGCAAGAGCCCCTTGAAGAACGTGGTTTATGGCATCAACCACGACACCATCACGGCAGATGACAAGATCATCACCGCAGCATCCTGCACCACCAATGCGATTACTCCAGTACTCAAGGTCATCAATGATGCTTACGGAGTTGAATACGGTCACGTGGAGACTGTTCACTCGTACACCAACGACCAGAACCTCATTGATAACTTCCACAAGGGTGACCGTCGTGGCCGATCGGCAGCGATGAACATGGTCATCACCGAAACTGGTGCTGCCAAGGCTGTGTCCAAGGCTCTGCCTGAACTCGAGGGCAAGCTCTCCGGTAACGCCATCCGCGTTCCCACCCCCGATGTGTCAATGGCGATTTTGAACTTAACCTTGAACAAGGCAGTCGATCGCGACACTCTCAACAAAATGCTCCGTGATGCTTCGTTGAAGTCGAACCTTCGTAACCAGATTGACTACATCGAATCACCTGAAGTTGTCTCAACCGACTTCGTTGGTTCCAACCGTGCCGGCATTGTGGATGGCCTTGCCACCATTGCTAATGGGAAGAACATCATTCTCTACGTTTGGTATGACAACGAGTATGGCTACAGCCACCAGGTTGTTCGTGTGATTCAGGAACTAGCAGGGCTTCACCCGCCAAAGTTCCCTTCTCGCTAGTCTGAGAGCTATGAAAACAACACCCCACGCCAGCTATGGCGGGGGTGTTGTTGCTTTACTGCTTGCCTGCACCTTCTGGGGAACGACTGGGATGGCCGCCAGTTTCATTCCTGGCATCAACCCCATCGTGATCGGCGCCAGCACCATGGGTATTGGTGGGCTTATCTTGGGGGCAACTGCCTTGCCGGGTGTGCGGATGGTCTGGAAGAACATCGGTGCGGTGCCGCTAGTCATTCTGGGCGCCCTCGGCTTGGCTGTGTACAGCACTGTGTTTTACATCGGAATGAGCTGGGCTGGTGTTGCTCTGGGTAACGTCATCGCACTCGGGTCTGCACCGCTTTTTGCGGGGTTGATTGAGTGGGGCGTGGATAAGCAACGCCCCAGTGCTCGCTGGCTTATTGCCACTGCCATCACTGTTGCTGGTGGAGCAATGCTCGTTTCTGGTCGAAACTTTGGCGAAGACGGTGGGGGAGTAGTTCGCGACTCTTCGATGGTGACTTTGGGGATTGTGCTGGCACTCGTTGCAGGCTTTGCCTACGCCCTCTATACCTACATGGCCAACAAGCTCATGAAGCCTCATGCTGATAGGCCGCAGGGAATGGGGCACCGTCCCGTCATCTCAACGATTCAGTTGGTTTCAGCAGCGCCTTTGCTCGTGATTTTGATTGCGCTTGTTATTGCAGATCCTGGTCAATTCCAGAATCAACCTCTTGCTATTCCTGTGATGGCATATCTCGTTCTGTTTCCGACAGCGGTCGGTCACTTACTTCTTGCAGTTGGCTTGGGAGCGATGCCCGCTTCACGTGCTGCGGTTTACACACTCTTCGAACCAGTCGTCGCTGTCGTGATGGCAGTTGTCGTGGTGGGTGAAGTCATTGCACCCATTGGTTGGCTTGGTCTAGTCGTCGTCCTTTCAGGGCTTCTTTTCCTAACAACCGAGTCTCGTTCGCGATGAGGTGGCTGATGGCGGATCAGCTTGGTCCGCACTTTGATGACGGGGGAGAGATCCTTCTCATCGAAGCCAAAGCTGTCTTAGCTAGACGCCCGTATCACTGGGCTAAAGCGCACCTTATTCTGAGTGCGTTACGCCACCGGCAAGCCGAACTTGGTTCTCGTGTTCGCTACGTTCAAACTGATCACTATCGTGATGTGTTGAAGCCTCTCCTGTCACAAGGTGAGTCGATTGACATGGTGAACCCCACCAGCTGGGGTTCGCGGGCACTCGTTGCCGAACTGGGCATTCCCACAGTTCCAAGTCGAGGTTTTGTTAGTAGCGAAGAATTCTTTACCCAGTGGGCACACGACAAGAAGCCGGGAAGTCTGAAGCTCGAGAATTACTATCGCCATTGGCGTGATTCCACCGGAATCCTGATGGAAGGTCCGCAGCCTGCTGGTGGACAATACAACTACGACCACGACAACCGGCAGCCGCCTCCCAAGGGTGCTACAAGCCTTGGTTTACCAGCACCATGGTCTCCAGTTGAAGATGAGATTGACGCTCAGGTTCGTGCTGATCTGAAAACATGGAGCGAGGCCGGTGAGATTAAGCTTCTTGGCCGTGATGGTCCCAGGCGCTTTGCAGCAACACGGGATGAAGCGCTTGCGGCGTTGGCAGAATTTGTTGAGACGCGCCTGATGGACTTCGGTCCATTTGAAGACGCCAGTCTCCAAGGCGATGATGTCATGGCGCACTCCCTGTTGAGTGTCCCCATGAATCTTGGGTTATTGCATCCCAAAGAAGTCATTGATGCCTGTGTTGTTGCCTATGAACGTGGAGATGCCCCTCTAGGCAGTGTTGAAGCACTCGTGCGCCAGATTGCAGGGTGGCGCGACTGGGTATGGCATCTGTATTGGCATCTTGGCGAAGATTACGCCCGGTCCAACAATTTCCTAGATGCAACTGTTGATCTTCCAGAGCAGTTTTGGAAGCTCGATGGTGAAGGCGTCGAAGCGGACTGTATGAAGCATGTGCTTTCCGCAGTTGGAGATAGCGGTTATGCCCACCATATTCAAAGGCTGATGATTCTGGGGAACTGGTCACTCCAGCGTGGATATAACCCGCAACAGCTCAATAACTGGTTCATCGATGCATTTGTTGATGGAACACCCTGGGTGATGCCCGCCAATGTCATTGGGATGAGTCAACATGCGGATGGTGGCCTCGTCGCAACAAAGCCCTACTCGTCCGGTGGTGCTTACATCAATTCCATGACAGATTTCTGTCACAGTTGCCCCTTCAATCCCAAGGTCAGACTTGGTCAGAACGCATGTCCCTTCACTGCCGGGTATTGGGCATTCTTGAACAGGGTTGAACCTAAGATTCGAACTAATCACCGGATGGCACAGCCCTTGGCAGGAATGCGCAAGCTGGCAGATTTACACGCAGTTGTGGAACAAGAAAAGCATCGCACTCAGTGGTGAGAGAATGTTTATTTTGAAATTGTTATTGTGTCGTAATCTGCAGACTGTGTAAGCGAAATGTTCACACCACCGTAGCTAAAGGTATCTCCGATGAGGGCGACTCTGTCAGTAGTCATATTTATGGGTTCGCTAGATTGAGCAATAAACGCATTACCAAAATTAATTGGATTTTTATGCGGTTGATTAATTGAAAGAAAATAAGAAAAATACTCTTTTTCTCGGGAAAAGTCATTGTCGAATCGAAGAGAAGGCTTTGACGAATCAACTACGTACGCAATTACTCCCGCAGTGCCAGGTGAGATATTTGTTGAGTAGGGGCCTTGTCGTCGGCTTTCAATAACTATGACTTCATGATCTGAGAGTTTTATTACTGCTGCTTTGTAACCATTGCTCTCTAAATCTATGGAAGCTAAATCGATTTCGGTTTCATTGCTTGTTGTTGCATCAAAACATGCAAAGGACTCTTCGGATCTCCAACCAAGTAAAAGTGAATCCCAAGCTCCCAAAATTGTTCCGCTACCACCAATGTGGAGAGAATAACCGTTTCCTGGTGCATGTTGTGCTAAGCCGTGAGCGTGAAGCATTTCATGGGACATGATTGCCCAAACTGGAATTCGGCTGGCTTGGTCATTCCAAAGTTTGTATCCGAGACCAAAATAATTCAAGGTTCTTGTTCCGGATGGGGTTGAGACTTGCCTTGGAGAACCTTGAGGGGCCCACTGAACCTGATTTGTTTTCGGCGGCGCAACAACCCAGATGTAATCAAGTGAATCTAAATCGTAATACTGCTCCGCCATGCTGAATACTTGAGTAGCCATTTCGTCATCACTTTGCAATTGAGCATCGCCGTATCGGTAGGTGCCATCCGGATTTACGTAGGGGTGATCCCAGTTGTAATACTCAGCAGGGAGCGGCATCCGAATCCAATTGTCACTCATAACCCATTCATACTTGGCTAGTCCGTTTGTAGTGAAGTCCATCCACTCATCAAACTGTTTTAAGTGATCAGACATCAATTCAGTCACGGATTGATCGCTTGGAGCGTTTTCAAAATCAATCGGGATTACACAAACTCTGATATTGCCTGAAACAGGTATCCGATTATTGATAAGTGGGAATGAAGTAGCTTGACCTGTGTTAGCGCCACCTTGGATATTTGATTCTCTAATATCTTGGATTTTGCATATATCTAAGGGGGAGAGATTTATAGCATCCTTAGGTGCTGAGTTATCACCCTTTAAGGCGACCAGGTGAAGTTTTTGTTGATCTGAATATCTGCACTCAAAGTTCATATCCCCAAATTCAATTTGTGTACCTAGGGTTGAGCAGTCATCACCCGCCCTGAAAGTAGGAGTTGGTTTGGGTGTTTCTGTTGGAGTGCAACCAGTAATTAAAGAGGCAACAACACTTACCGTCAAGATTGAAAAAAGTTTGTTCCAATGCAAATTCTGCCCCCATAACTAAGTAGTAATACCAATATAAATTATTGGAACCGATCAGATTTCATAGTCTGAATTAACTTTTGATTTATTGGTTCGCTTTTGGACGAGCACTGCGTTGGCGCTGGCCGGCTCCGGCAGGTCGTGAACCTGCTGAAGCAGCTGCACGCTGTCCGCCACCTGCGGCTGAGCCATAGGAACGAGCTCCGCCATTTGTGCTGGGCTTGTTTGCCCCGGTACGGCGAGTGCCGTTTTCATTTGCTGGAGGGCGTCCCGAACGGTCACGAGCGGGCTGGCCATCACGGCCTACGCGCAGCGGTCGTCCATTTACGGTTCCGGCAGCTTCGCGAAGTGCACGCTTACGCTGGGCGTTCTTACCGTTCGAGTTTCCGCCACCACCCTGAGGCTTTGCTTCACGTGGCTGGGGTTTGACGTATTCAGCAATTTCACCGGTGAGCTCAAGAACTTCTGGAGAGTTCGCGGTGACCTTCTGGGGAACAACCTGGATGTCTGCCTTCTTCAGAAGCGATGCGAGATCCTTCTGTTGAGTTGGCAGGCAGATGGTGACAACGTCACCCTCAGCGCCAGCACGAGCGGTGCGGCCCGAGCGGTGCAGGTATGCCTTGTGTTCCATGGGTGGGTCGACGTGAATGACGAGTTCGACGTTATCTACGTGAACTCCACGAGCTGCAACGTCTGTTGCGACGAGAACCTTGACGTTTCCCTCACCGAATGCAGCGAGGTTGCGGTCACGCTGGGGCTGAGACAAGTTTCCGTGCAGATCGACTGCAGGAATACCTGCGTCGGTCAGAGCCTTGGCAAGCTTCTTGGCATGGTGCTTGGTGCGCATGAACAAGATGCGGCGGCCGGTACCCGAAGCGAGCTTGTACACAAGGTCCTTTTTGGCATCATTGCCGCTTGTTTCAAACACGTGGTGAGTCATCTGGGCAACGGGGGAGTTAGCCTCGTCAACCGAGTGGAGAACTTCGTTGTGGAGGAACTGGTTAACCAGTTTGTCCACCCCGTTATCTAGAGTTGCTGAGAACAGCAGGCGCTGACCACCAGTAGGGGTTGCCTTCAAGATCTTGGTAACAATGGGCAGGAAGCCCAGGTCTGCCATGTGATCTGCTTCATCAAGCACGGTGATCTCAATGGCATCAAGGTGCAAGAAGCCCTGCTTCATGAGGTCTTCCAGACGACCGGGTGTTGCCACCACGATGTCAACGCCAGCCTTGAGGGCAGCGACCTGACGAGCTTGTGAAATTCCACCGAAGATGGTGGTCACACGCAGGTCGTAAGCATCTGCCAGAGGAACCATGGTGTTGGTGATCTGGGTTGCCAGTTCACGGGTGGGGGCAAGCACGAGTCCCAGTGGACGACCGGGGCGACGGCGTCCGCCAGCAAGGGTGCCACCAAGACGAGCAACCATGGGGATGCTAAAGGCCAAGGTCTTACCTGAGCCTGTCTTTCCGCGACCAAGAACGTCGCGGCCAGAGAGAGTGTCAGGAAGAGTGTCAACCTGAATGGGGAAAGGGGAATCAATACCTGCTGCAGTCAATGCTGCAACGAGTGGGGCGGGAACGCCCAGGACGGAGAAAGTCTTTTCAGACATAAGAGTTATTACCTTTGAGTATTTCCCGATGCATGATGACATGCATATGACATGAACAGAGAAGTTCTTAATGGAACTTCAGCTCGACATCGAAACCGGGATACATGGCGAAGGCATCTGATGATGCATCCGTTCGCCGAAGAAAAATGTCAACCGATTGAGGTGAGGGAAGCGTTCTATCGACGCAGGGAACGAAACATATCGTTCACAAGATGTCTTTAGTCTAGCTCATGACGGGTTGAGCCCCATTTTTTTGAACGAATAAGTCTGGAAATGTCAACTTAAGTGGTTACTTTTTCCACTGGGTCGTCATAAAAAGTCTCGTGTTTTGCGCTGACAAAAAGTCCACTAATGTTGTGAAGTACGAAAGGGGCAAAGTGAACGATTCACTCAATGGCAATGAAGCCACACAGGTCCCCTCTTCGACCCCCGGTCCAGATCAAACTGCCACTTTCTCGCAGTCATTTATTGATCAGGTCAAAGCTCTAGAAGCAGTAGACGTTACCCCTGAAGAGCAGGAAGCAATCGCTTCACTTCCCAGCGGCAGTGCACTACTTATTGTTCGTCGTGGTCCTAGCCAGGGTGCTCGCTTCCTGTTGGATGTGGATGTCACCACCTGTGGCCGTCATCCAGACTCCGATATTTTCTTGGATGACGTAACGGTTTCTCGTCGTCACGCTGAGTTCCGTCGCAACGGAGCAGAGTTTGAAGTTCGCGATCTTGCATCGCTGAACGGAACGTATTACGAAGGAGAACGCGTGGAACGCCATGCTTTGACAGATGGTGATGAAGTACAGGTTGGCAAGTTCCACCTCACCTTCTTTGCTTCACGTGTAGACCTGGCTCGAGGTGTTTCGGCGTAATGGCAACAGCAGCACGTAAAGCACCCGCTCCTCGCGGCTTGCTCAGCATCGGTCAAGTCCTGGCCAAGGTATCTCCAGATTTCCCTGACCTCACTCCTTCGAAGCTTCGCTTCCTTGAAGAACAGGGTCTCATCACTCCTGAGCGCACTCCTTCGGGATACCGCAAGTTCTCAGTTGAGCACGTTGACCGTCTTCGTCTGATCCTCACTATGCAGCGCGACCACTACCTTCCCTTGAAGGTCATTCGCACTCACCTCGATGAGATCGATGCTGGAAATACTCCTGCGCTTCCGAACGCTCAGAGTTTGTCTGCAGATTCTCTGCTCTCAACTCCTACCCGTTACACCCGTGAAGAATTCGTTCGCGCATGTGGCGCAAGCCTCAACCTTCTTCAAGATGCTGTGTCTGCAGGAATGCTTGAACCTGCTGATTCTTATAGTGAAGAACACATTGTTGTCTTTACTGCTTTGGTAGAACTTCAGCGATCCGGTATTGAGCCACGTCACCTGCGCACCATGCGAGCAGCAGCAGAACGTGAGTACTCACTCATCGAACGTGCACTGGTTCCTGTCAGCCACCGTCAGGACGCTGCAAGCCAAGCTCGTTCTATTGAGCGCGCACATGAGATTTCTCGTCACATCGAGGTCGTTCGTTCTCAGATGCTGCGTCAAGTAATTTCTCAGCAGTCCCGATAATTTCAGGATTGCGACACGCCCAAGGGCGTGTGAAGCTTTAAATCCCAGACACGATTAAAAACTGTCTGTAAGTTTGGGTTTACAAACTTTCAACAACAACTTGAACCTTAAGGTTGTTGCATCTAGTAAGGGCCGGAAATGAACGAACTGAACCGCAGCGACGATGCTCGCTACGAGCTTGATGTCCTGTTCAGCGATGGCATGCCCGAACGAGACGAGAACGCCGGCTACCGCGGTGCAGAGGCAGCCAAGGCTGCAGGTATCACTTACCGTCAGCTTGACTACTGGGCCCGCACTGAACTTGTGGTCCCTACCGTGCGTGACGCAGCTGGATCTGGTTCACAGCGTCTGTATGGATTCCGCGACATTTTGGTACTCAAGCTGGTTAAGCGTCTGTTGGACACAGGTATTTCTCTTCAGCAGATTCGTGCAGCTGTTGACCAGCTTCGTTCCGCAGGTATTTATGACTTGGCTCAGACCACTCTCATGAGTGATGGTGCGAGTATTTACCTCTGCACTACCAACGATGAAGTTATTGACCTCGTCAGCCGAGGTCAGGGTGTATTTGGTATTGCTATTGGCAAGGTTCTGCGAGAAGTAGAGACCAGCTTGGTTGAAATCACTTCTGCTGCAACTGACGCTGCAGATGAGCTTGCTGCTCGTCGTGCGCGCAAGGTTGGCTAGTAGCCCACTACAGATTTAACTTAGAAAGCCCCCGCAGTTGCGGGGGCTTTCTAGTTTGTTTCTAGGACTTGGGGGCGTATTCGCCGATCTTTCCTGCACGAGAAATGCGATTCAGGAGTTGGTCGAAGTTTTTCGCCATGTCTGCAGCAGCTTCTCCAGGCCAGGCGTGCACGGGGCGGGCAGCGCCTTGTGCTTGTTGGAGTGAAGTGCGCTCAGGGAGCTGAGGCTGAAGAACAAGAGGCCCAAACATGTCACGAAGTTCCTGAATGCGGAACTGGTGTTCAAGCGACTGCGCACGCACACGGTTGATAATCAATCCAAGGGGCTGAAGGCGGGGGCTGAGGCCTCGACGAACTTCTTCAATGGCGCGCAGGGCACGGTCAGCTGCTGCAACGGAGAACAAACCAGGTTCGGTCACGACAACTACACGGTCAGAAGCCGCCCACGCGGTCCTGGTGAGAGCATTCAGGCTAGGGGCGCAGTCGATGAGTACGAGGTCATATTCGTCCTCTACGGTCGCCAGAGCCTCTTCTAGGCGCCATACCTCACGAGCTGTGGGGTGGGGACCGTCAAAGTTAACTGCTGAAGGGCTTCCAATCATCACATCGATGGGAGCGTGACCAGGAGCTGACCAACCAGCTGGAGCAATAGCCTGACGGACAGTCTTGAGCTTGGGGTTTGCTAGAACATCTGCGACGTTGAGGTGGTCACGAGTATCAACACCGAGACCGGTTGAAACGTCGGACTGAGGGTCAAAATCAACCACAAGTGTGCGCAAATTGGCGGCGAACGCAGCGGATGCCAAACCGAGGGTGACCGTTGTTTTACCAACGCCACCCTTCAGGGAGCTAATACTGACGACGTGCATTAGCACCACGATACCTTCTGTAGGCTGGGAGTACCTAACTACGAACCGATGCTGGCGGCATTCGAAGGGGTCATATGTTCAAGAAAATCCTGGTTGCAAACCGTGGCGAAATCGCCATTCGCGCCTTTCGCGCGGCTGTAGAGCTTGGAGCAAAGACAGTTGCCGTTTTCCCGGAGGAAGACCGCAGTTCTTTGCACCGCCAGAAGGCGGATGAGGCCTACCAGATTGGTGAACCAGGACACCCTGTTCGTGCTTACCTTGACGTACACGAGATCATTCGTGTGGCCAAGTTATCTGGCGCAGACGCGATCTACCCAGGCTATGGATTTCTGTCTGAAAACCCTGAACTAGCGCAGGCGGCAGCAGATAACGGCATCACCTTCATTGGTCCGCCTGCCCGCGTATTGGAAATGGCGGGAAATAAAGTCACGGCAAAGGACCACGCCATCGCCGCTGGTGTTCCCGTACTTAAGTCCACCCAGGCAACAACAGACATTGATCACCTGCTCTCTGAAGCAGCTGACATTGGATTCCCTATTTTTGCCAAGGCTGTAGCCGGTGGTGGTGGACGCGGAATGCGTCGCGTGGAGACCATGGACGAACTTCGTCCTGCTCTTGAAGCCGCTATGCGTGAAGCTGAAAGTGCTTTCGGCGATGGCCGCATGTTCCTTGAGCAGGCAGTTCTTCGCCCTCGTCACATTGAGGTTCAGATCCTTGCGGACAGCCAGGGTGAAACTATTCACCTGTTTGAACGTGACTGCTCTGTTCAGCGCCGTCACCAGAAGGTTGTCGAAATCGCACCTGCTCCGAACATTTCGGACGAACTTCGTGCTGCTCTTCACCGTGATGCTGTCGCATTCGCTCGCTCTATTGGTTACCAGAACGCCGGAACCGTAGAGTTCCTCGTTGATACTGCCGGTGAGCGTGCAGGACAGCACGTCTTCATTGAGATGAACCCACGTATTCAGGTTGAGCACACCGTGACTGAAGAGGTCACCGATGTTGACCTCGTGCAGTCACAGATGCGCATTGCCGCAGGGGAGTCGCTGGACGACCTAGGTCTCCACCAAGAAAGTGTTCACGTTCGTGGATTTGCGCTGCAGTGCCGTATTACGACTGAAGATCCTTCGCAGGGCTTCCGTCCCGACACTGGAAAGATCACGACCTACCGCTCACCTGGTGGTGCTGGTATCCGTCTAGATGGTGGAACCGTCAGCCCTGGCTCACAGATCAGTCCCCACTTCGACTCGATGTTGGTCAAGCTCACCTGCCGTGGTCGTACCTATACCGCTGCTGTGGATCGCTCACGTCGTGCACTCGCTGAATTCCGTATTCGTGGCGTCTCCACCAATATCCCTTTCTTGCAGGGTGTTCTTGATGACGAACAATTCAAGGCTGGAGATCTCTCCACCAGCTTCATCGATGAGCGTCCTCACCTGCTCACCGGGCGTGAGTCTAAGGACCGTGGAACAAAGATCCTCAACTGGGTTACCGACGTCACCGTCAACAAGCCCAACGGTCCACGACCAGCAGGCGCAGACCCCATGGCAAAGCTTCCTCGTATCGACCTGAGCCTTCCTGCACCAGCAGGAAGCCGCCAGGCTCTCTTGGAGCTGGGTCCCAAGGGATTTGCACAGGCGCTTCGTCAGCAAAAAGCTGTTGCCGTTACCGAGACCACATTCCGCGACGCTCACCAATCCCTCTTGGCTACTCGCGTTCGCACCAAGGACTTGGTCAACGCAGCTCCCTATGTGGCACGCATGACTCCTCAGCTTCTCTCTGTTGAGGCTTGGGGTGGAGCAACATATGACGTTGCTTTGCGTTTCCTCGGTGAAGATCCATGGGATCGTCTAGCCAAGCTGCGTGAGGCTCTGCCCAACGTTGCCATTCAGATGCTTCTTCGTGGCCGCAACACAGTGGGATACACCCCCTACCCTGAAGAAGTCACCAAGGCGTTCATTCAAGAAGCAGCAGCTACTGGTGTTGACATCTTCCGTATCTTTGATGCTCTCAACGATGTCAACCAGATGCGTCCCGCTATTGAAGCAGTACTCGAAACCGGCACCACTGTTGCTGAGGTAGCGGTTTGCTACACCGGTAACTTGCTGGATCCTGCTGAAGACAAGTACACCCTCGACTACTACCTCTCCCTTGCGGACGAGATTGTGGCTGCAGGTGCGCACATCCTTGCAATCAAGGACATGGCAGGTTTGTTGCGTCCCGCAGCAGCTGCCAAGCTTGTTACTGCTTTCCGTGAGCGTTTTGATCTTCCCGTTCACGTTCACACCCACGACACTGCTGGTGGCCAGCTGGCTACTTTGCTTGCAGCTGCTGCTGCCGGTGCAGACGCAGTTGATGTTGCATCAGCTCCCATGTCAGGAACCACAAGCCAGCCCAGTGCATCTGCCCTGGTTGCAGCTCTTGCCAACACTGAGCGTGATACCGGTCTGAACCTGGACAACATCTGCGACCTCGAGCCTTATTGGGAAGCTGTCCGTAACATTTACAAGCCATTTGAATCAGGGCTCCCTGCACCAACTGGTCGTGTCTACCACCACGAAATCCCCGGTGGTCAGCTCTCCAACCTGCGTCAGCAGGCTATTGCACTGGGTCTTGCTGACGATTTCGAGTTGGTTGAAGACATGTATGCCGCGGCGAACAAGATCCTGGGCCGCGTTCCCAAGGTGACACCTTCTTCGAAGGTTGTGGGTGACCTTGCTCTGCACCTAGCTGCTGTGAAGGCAGACCCTGCTGACTTCGAGGCCAACCCTCAGAAGTACGACATCCCTGACTCGGTCATTGGCTTTATGGCTGGCGAACTGGGAGACATCCCCGGTGGTTGGCCAGAGCCCTTCCGCACCAAGGTTCTTGAGGGTAAGACCATCAACATTCAGGTTGCTCCGCTCACAGAAGAAGACCACGCTGGCTTGGCTGGTGGATCGGCTTCACGTCGGTCAACCCTGAACCGTTTGCTCTTCCCCGTTCCCACCAAGGCATTCGAACAGGTTCGTGAGACCTATGGTGATGTTTCTGTTCTCGACACAGTGGACTACCTCTACGGTTTGGAATCTGGCAGCGAGCACGTTGTTGATCTCGGCCGTGGTGTTCGTCTCTATGTAGGGCTCGAAGCCATTGGTGGAGTAGACCCCAAGGGTATGCGCACGGTCATGACGACACTCAATGGTCAGCTCCGTCCTGTCTTTGTTCGTGACCGCTCTGTCGAAATCAGCACCAAGAGTGCAGAGAAGGCAGATCTCACTGAAGCCGGACACGTCGCAGCACCATTCGCTGGTGTTGTCACGGTCAAGGTTGAAGCAGGACAGACCGTAGCTGCAGGAGACCCTGTCGCATCCATCGAAGCTATGAAGATGGAAGCGGCGATCACTGCAACCATCACAGGTCGTGTGGAGCGAGTGTCTTTCCAGAAGTCTCAGCAGGTTGAAGCTGGTGACCTCATCGTGGTCATCACTCCGATTACTCCTGCGAACTAGTCGCCCTAGTCAACGAAGGTTCCTATTCCCCGAACAGGGGAGGGAGAATTCGGTAGACTCACACAGTTACACCACGACTGAAGGATTATTGAGTGAGCACGGAAGAACCACAGAAAGCAGTAAAAAAGCCTGCTGGTAAGAAGTCCACAGGAGTAAAGAAAGTATCTCCTGAGCGCATTTCAGACGTAACAGCAGCTGCTCCACGAGATGTTGAGCAGGCACCAGAGGTTTCGACCATCAGCCTTCCTGCTATTCCGGTTTCGCTCACCAGCTCAACTGAAGCCGACATGGAAGCATCATTGCGTGCTGTGTTCAGTGGTGAAAACCCCACCGTTTCTGTTCCTGAAGAACCCGTTGTCATTGCTGAGGTTGACGAAGTAGTCGTTGAAGTTGAGTCTGTTGATACCGGCTCTCTTCCCACTCGTCGTGATCGTCTTTCTGGCGAGCCTGCAACTAAGCCTGAGCCCGTTTCTATGCTCACTCCTGAGCGTGTGCTGGACGCAAAGAAGAAGCGCGACAAGCCAACCGAAGGTTGGAACAAGTTCGTCTACGACATCACTTTCCATGCCGTGAACCTTGGTGATTCACCGGTTACGCGACACCGCAAGGCTCTCGATGCCAGCATTGGACGCCCACTGAGCGGTGGAACCAAATTCGTTCCTGTTCTGACACGTAAGGGTGGAGTGGGTAAAACTACGACCACCACCCTGCTGGGTATGGCTATGGCACTTGTTCGTGAAGACCGTGTTCTCGCCATCGACGCTAATCCTGACCGTGGAACTCTTGCTGAGCGTTTCAACAAGACCACGGAGAAGACAGTCCGTGACTTGGTCAATGATGCAGCGAAGGTATTGACCTTCAACGACTTCTCAGAGTTCGTTAACCGTGACAAGACTCGTCTCGATGTTCTTGCCTCGGACACTGACCCATTCTTGTCTGAAGCTTTCGGTGCAAACGACTACAACATCGTCTCTGACCTTGCTAGCCGCTATTACTCGATTGCCTTGACTGACTGTGGCACTGGAATTATCCACTCGGTCATGAAGGCAACCCTTGACCGTGCAGACGGACTCGTCATCGTTTCAGGCGGTTCTTTCGACGAGGCGCGTTTGGCAGCCGAAACTCTCACCTGGCTTGAATCCAACGGATACAAGCACTTGGTCCGTGGTGCGATTGTTGCTCTCAACACAGCCACCCAAGGCACTCAGCTGGTCAACCTTGACGAAATCGAGGCGCACTTCCGCTCGCGTGTTCGTGAAATCGTCCGTATTCCATACGATGCTCAGTTGGCTGCCGGTTCCGCCATCGAGTTCAAGAAGCTTCGCCCCTTGACACAAGAAGCAGCCAGAAACCTCGCTGCGCTCGTTGTCGACGGCCTCGCTCACCAGTACTAGTCGTTCCGGGTCTTTACATGGTCGAGCGTCCCATTCGAGTTTTTGGTGATCCGGTCTTGACGACCGTGACCGACCCCATTGGTGTTATCGATGACGGCGTTCGCGCACTCGTTCAGGATCTGCTTGACACGGTTGCACTGCCCGGCCGTGCCGGCGTAGCCCCAGGCGCCGAGGCTGATCGCCCGTTCGTAAGCCTGCTTGGCGTCGCCAACGCGTAGCGCAAAGGCGCAAATGCTCCACAACAACCGGTTGCGCAACTCGATCAGATGTTCGAGCAGCGGCGCCTTGGTATCGTCCAGATCCTCGGTCAATTTAGGCTTCACCCTCGTTACGGGCGGCGGGCGGCGCCGGCTCAATCACATCCGGCTGAGGCGTCGTGGCGGGTGGCCCATCTGCGGAATGGTCGCGATAGGCATCCGTCATCGGATGCTCGCGCATGATCCGTTCGTTTTGTTCCGCCCATTTGCGGTTGAGATCTTCCATTTCGGACTGGCGGATCATCTCATCCATGCCGCTGCGCAAATGGCGTGCCATGCCGCGCGCCTTACCGACCCAATGACCAACAACGCGCATCACGCGCGGCAGGTCCTTCGGCCCGATCACGACCAGCGCGACCAACGCCACCATCAGCAGTTCGGACGATGCGATATCGAACATTCCGGTTCCTTGATCGGGCGACTGACAACTTCACCCCTGCCCGTCCACGCCCTGCCACATCATC
>NZ_CAKZII010000015.1 GCF_936931525.1 uncultured Aurantimicrobium sp. | reverse complement strand
CCAGAACCAGACACTGCCTGGAAGGTGGTCACGGCCATGCGCTCAAGACCAGCCTCAGCGTGGAGAACCTTGAGTGCAGGCATTGCTGCCATGGTGGTGCAGTTGGGGTTCGCGATGATGCCCTTGACTGCCTGCTTGATGGCGTGAGGGTTGACCTCTGAGACCACGAGAGGAACCTCGGGGTCCATGCGCCATGCAGACGAGTTGTCGACAACAGTCACACCAGCGGCAGCGAAGCGAGGAGCCTGTGCCTTGGATGCCGTTGCACCTGCAGAGAAGAGGGCAACGTCGATGCCAGAAGGATCAGCGGTTTCTACGTCTTCCACAACAATGTCGTGACCGGCGAAAGGAAGAACAGAGCCTGCCGAACGAGCCGAGGCGAAGAAGCGGATGGACTTCACGGGGAAGTTACGCTCTTCGAGCAGACGACGCATGACCTTGCCAACCTGGCCGGTTGCACCAACCACGGCAATGTTGAGCCCCTCGGGGGCGATGACGGTCATCGGCCGGTTCCTGCGTAGACAACAGCCTCAACATCAGAGTCAAGACCGAAAGCGGTGTGCACCTTGCGTAGTGCTTCGTTGAGTTGGTCAGCACGCATGATGACAGAGATGCGAATCTCGGACGTAGAAATCATGTCGATGTTGACGCCTGCTTCAAACAGTGCGGTGAACAGTTGAGCTGAAACACCAGAGCTGGTGCGCATACCGGCACCGACCACGGAGAGCTTGCCAATGTTCTCATCCAGAGCCAGGTCGGAGAATCCGATGTCAGACTGTGCAGCCTTCAGTGCTGCCAGTGCGTCATCAGCCTCTGCGGTGGGCAAGGTGAAGGAGATATCAGTCTGACCGGAGCCGCCTGAAGAGACGTTCTGCACGATCATGTCGATGTTGATGTCTGCTGCTGCGACAACGGTGAAAATCTGTGCAGCCTTACCTGGAACGTCGGGAACACCGGCAACGGTGATCTTTGCTTCGCTCAGGTCCCCGGCAACACCGGTGATGATGGGCTCTTCCACTGTTTCTCCCTCCGTGGGGTTGTAGACAATTGTTCCCTCGTTCGAGACGAACGAGGAGCGCACGTGCAATGTCACACCGTGACGGCGTGCATATTCAGTTGCGCGAATGTTGAGAACCTTGGCACCGCTAGCTGCCAGCTCGAGCATTTCTTCGCTGGAAATGCGGTGAATCTTGGACGCGTTGGGAACAACGCGAGGGTCAGCGGTGAAGACGCCGTCCACGTCGGTGTAAATCTCGCAGACATCGGCATCCAAAGCGGCAGCAAGGGCAACAGCAGAGGTGTCAGAACCACCACGGCCGAGTGTGGTGATGTCGCCGGTAGAACGGTTGAAGCCTTGGAATCCCGCAACGATGACGATGTTGCCTTCTGCCACTGCTTCACGCAGGCGGCCAGGAGTGACCTCCACGATGCGCGCAGTACCGTGCTGAGCATCGGTGATCATGCCGGCCTGTGAACCGGTGAAAGATTTGGCGTCGTGGCCGAGGGAACGAACAGCCATGGCAACCAGTGCCATCGAGATGCGCTCACCTGCGGTGAGGAGCATGTCGAGCTCACGAGGTGCGTGATCGCTGGCAACCTCGTTAGCGAGGTCCATCAGTTCATCAGTGGTGTCACCCATGGCAGAAACAACGACAACAACGTCGTTTCCAGCCTCTTTGGTCTCGACAATGCGCTTGGCAACGCGCTTGATGCTCTCAGCATCTGCAACGGATGATCCGCCAAACTTCTGCACAATCAAGCTCACGGTTGAAAACTCCTGAAGGAATATGCTCGCGGCTACGGTTCTCACGAGCTGGAAACTCTATTCTACCGGCAGTTTTTAGGCGGTTTTGACCCCACCAATACCGTCTAAGAAACGGTGCGACGTCCTTCGAAAGCCCTGCCGAGCGTCACTTCGTCGGCGTATTCCAAATCTCCACCCACGGGCAGACCAGAAGCCAGGCGTGACACCTTGATTTCTAGGGTCTTGAGCAGGCGTGAAAGATAAGTTGCCGTTGCTTCACCCTCAAGGTTGGGGTCGGTCGCAATGATGACTTCCATCACGGTGCCATCTGCCAAACGCGTCATGAGCTGGCGAATGCGCAGGTCATCAGGACCAATGCCATCAATGGGGCTGATTGCTCCCCCGAGGACGTGATAGAGCCCACGGAATTCTCGGGTGCGCTCAATGGCGACAACATCCTTAGCTTCTTCCACCACACAGATGAAGGTGGGATCGCGGCGAGGATCACGGCAGATGCCGCAGGTGACTTCTTCGCTGACGTTGCCGCAGATCTCGCAGAACTTGACCTTCTCACGGACCTCTACAAGCACCGAAGACAAGCGTGAGACATCAAAAGACTCAGTCTGCAGAATGTGGAACGCAATACGTTGCGCAGACTTGGGTCCAATACCGGGAAGTCGACCCAGCTCATCAATGAGCTCCTGAACAATGCCGTCATACATGACTAGGCCTCGTCAGCAGGCTCAGCGGAAACAACAGCAATGGGTTCAGTAACTTCTTCTGCAATGAACTTTGCGTCAAGGAGCTCTCGAACAACTGCTTCCCCGTAGCGGGCATCTTCTTGTGCACTCTGCTCAGGAGTGAGCTTCTTGGCAGCAGGAGCGGCAGGTACTGGTTCTTCTGAAGCAATCACTACTTCTTCAACAACAGTCTCATCCTCAAGAACGGCGGGAGCTCCCCCACCAGGGATAGCCACAACATCCCAGCCATCATCTAAGGCGGGAGGTGCTGCCTCTTCGAAGGGTGGCTCCTCATCTAGATCAGCAGGTGGCTCTACGGGGAGTGGAGGTTCATCAGACTTGGCCACAGGTGCTGGCGTGGCAAACTCGCGAGGTGCATTAACTGGAGCAGACGGGGAAGCAACAGAACCAGTGTCAGTCATGCGATCAATAGGTGCAGTTGCACTGGAATCACTGGAGACCTTAAAGCTGACTCGAACACCCACGGTGTCGAGAATGGCTTGACGCAGAATCTCGTGCACACCACCGGGCACACCCTTCTGAGGGCGGAACGAAGCAGCATCTGCTTCATTACTGAAGACCAGAGTGAGAACCTCATCTTCGAGAGAACGCACCTGGGCAGAAACCACGACCAGCCACGCAGCGCGACTTGTCTTCTGAATCTTCTCCAGAACTGCAGGCCACACCTCAAGGAGTTCGCGGGTTCCCACAGGGCCAGTGGGAACAACGACCGCTGGCTCTTCTTTGACGGGTGCTTCCTTGACTGGCTCTGCCTGTGCGGCAGGAGCGGGAGCTTCAACCTTGGCAACTGGAGTAACAGGCGCAGCGGCAGCAGGTGCAGCAGCAGGCTTAGTGACAGGGGCAGCTGGAGCAACCGCTACCGAAGAAGCAGGTGCAACAGCAGGAGCACCACCAGTTGCACGAACCAACAGACGAGCAATCATGAGCTCAAGGTGAAGACGAGGAGAAGTGGCGCCCGTCATCTCGGTGAGTGAAGAGTTCACCACATCGGCAGCGCGTGAGAGCTCGGCCGAACCAAAGTTCTTGGCCTGGGACTGCATGCGTTCGAGTTCATCCGCCGGAATGCCACGAAGTACCGCATTAGCGTTGGCGCCAGTGGCAGCAACAAGAATGAGATCACGCAGGCGCTCAAGAAGGTCTTCAACAAATCGGCGAGGATCCTGACCGGTTTGAATGACACGGTCAACAGCAGCAAAGGCACCCGCTGAGTCGCCTGCGGCGAGCGCATCTACTGCTTCATCGAGCAGAGCACTGTGGGTGTAACCCAGGAGAGAAACAGCACGCTCATAAGTAACCGCGTCATTCTCTGAACCGGCAATGAGCTGGTCAAGCAGAGAAAGAGTGTCACGAGCAGATCCGCCGGCGCGAAC
>NZ_CAKZII010000014.1 GCF_936931525.1 uncultured Aurantimicrobium sp. | reverse complement strand
GCTGCCGCTACGGCCGTTCCCTACATCCTCATGGTGTGGCCATTTAGAAACCTCAGCGATGCCGATTGCGAGCAGGCCAATCGTGGCTGGAAGAAGTTCTTAGGCATCAATTTCTTTGCTGGCTTTGTCGTGACAATGCTGCTGATTTTCACCTGGCTTCACGGCTAAGTCTTTTCCCGGAGTAGCGTGGAGCTATGCCCAACCCCACTCTCTTCACGCCCATCACCCTGCGCAACCTCACCATCCGTAACCGGGTGTGGGTTCCTCCGATGTGTATGTATAGCGCGTTGGGTAAAGACGGCGTCCCCACTGCCTTCCACACCGCTCACTACGGTGCGATGGCGCTCGGTGGAGCAGGCCTCATCATCGTGGAAGCAACTGCAGTGAACCCAGAAGGCCGCATCTCTTTCCACGACCTCGGTATCTGGAACGATGAACAGGTTGCCGCCTTCACACCCATTACTTCTTTCATGTCAGCGCAGGGAGTTGTTCCTGGAATTCAGCTTGCCCACGCAGGCCGCAAAGCCTCGACCTATCCGGGTTGGGGTTATGACGGCATCGATGGAACGGTTCCTGTTGAGGAGGGTGGCTGGAAGCCGCTTGGCCCTTCGGCCAATGCCTTTACTGGCTATGCCCAAGCAGAAGCCATGAGTGAGGCACAGATTGCTCAGGTCGTTGCTGACTTCGCTGCGGCAGCACGCCGTGCTGTGGAAGCAGGGTTCCAGGTTCTGGAGATTCACGCTGCCCACGGTTACCTCATCCACGAATTCCTTTCTCCATTGAGCAATGAGCGCACCGATGACTTCGGCGGCCCGTTGAAAAACCGTGCGCGTCTGCTGCTCGACATCGTTCGAGCAGTGCGCGCAGAGGTTGGTGAAGAGCCTGTGCTCTTTGTTCGCTTCTCGGCAACCGACTGGGTTGAGGGCGGCTGGAACGAAGAAGAAACCAGCATCGTGACCGACTGGGTCAAGGACCTCGGCGTGGACGCTGTGGACATTTCAACCGGCGGTCTCGTTGCTGAGGCACATATCCCCACGGGGCCCGGTTACCAGGTTCCGATGGCTCACTACGTGAAGGAACATGCACACCTGCCTGTGGCAGCTGTGGGCATGATCACCACAGCTCAGCAGGCCAATGACATCGTGGAATCAGGCCGCGCTGATGCGGTGTTGATCGGGAAAGAGACGCTGCGAGACCCACACTTCGCATTGCGTGCAGCAGCTGCGCTGGGTGTGCAGATTGATTACGGCATTCCCCAGTATCAATGGGCGCCGTTCCCTCGTTCCTAAGCCCTAGCGAATGAACTTCGCGCGCAGAGGAATCATCAACAGCAAACCTGCCAGCAAGACGATCACAATACCCAGGATGCCGAAGTAAGTGGCACCAAAGGCGGTCACGAAGATGGCGAAAAGCGTGGGAGCCAAGAAGCTCACTGCGCGACCCGTGGTGGCGTAGAGGCCGAAGATCTCGCCCTCTTCACCTTCGGGCGCGAGGTGTCCTAGGTAAGCGCGAGCAGAAGCTTGTGCGGGTCCTACGAAGAAGGTGAGCATGAGTCCACCAATCCAGAAGGCGTTTGCTCCGCCATCGTGGAAGATGAACAGGCCAATGCCGGTAATGACAAGGCCAACCAAAGCAATCACAATGACGCGCTTGGAGCCGATCTTGTCATCGATCCAGCCGGAGAACAGCACGCCAATACCGGCAACAAGGTTGCCACCAATGGCAAAGAGAATGACTTCAGTGAAACTGAGGCCAAAGACCGTTCCCGCCAAGATGCCACCAAAGGCGAAGACAGCTGCCAGACCATCACGGAAGACGGCGCTGGCCAGCAGGAAATAGAAAGTGGGGCGGGAGTTCTTGTACAGGTCCGCAATCTTGCGGAACAAGATCTTGTAGGACTCGATGATGCCGGCTTTCTTGCCGGGGTTCGTTGCAACGTTCTCAGGAACATTGAACAGGACCGGCAGAGAGAAGGCCAGAGCCCAGATGGCTCCGAAAACCGCAACAACACGAATGTTCATTCCGCCGTCAGTGGTCACGCCAAACCAATAGGGGGGATCGCCCAAGATGAATCCGACTAG
>NZ_CAKZII010000013.1 GCF_936931525.1 uncultured Aurantimicrobium sp. | reverse complement strand
GCACGCACCAGCGAAGACACCCTTGCCACGATGGAAGCCATCGGGGAAGCCCGAGAACGTATTGATGCCAACGTGGCACCGGCCTTGGCCATGGAAGCTCTCTTGATTCGTGCTTCACGCAGCGAAGTTCCTGCATGAGCTTGAAGGCTATTCTCAAGGGCCTCGCCCTTGCCGCCGTCGCTGTGACGCTCACTGCCTGCTCTGGGGGAGTTGTTCCTGAGCCCTCGCTGTCACCTGAGGTTATTCCGGCGGAATATCAGCAGTTTTACACCCAAGACGTGAGCTGGTCTGACTGCCATGAGGAGATGGAATGCGCAACCGTGTCTGCTCCTCTGAACTGGGCAGAACCTGCGGGGGAGACCATTGAACTTGCCCTCGTTCGCCACCTCGCAAGCTCATCGAAGAAACTGGGCTCCCTATTTGTGAACCCAGGCGGTCCAGGTGTTTCTGGAGTCGACTTTGTTGCTGGTTCCCTCGACTATGCCGTTACTGGTGCGGTGAAAAAGAACTACGACGTGATCGGTTTTGATCCTCGTGGAGTGGGTGCATCAACTCCTGTTGTGTGTGTTGAATCTGATGCGCAGATGGATGAGTTCCTTTTTGGAACTTTAGATTCAGTTCGTGCAAGCCCTGATTGGTTCGCCCAGCGCGAGAGTGCTAGCGCTGAGTTTGCCCAAGGTTGCCTCGAGCGGACAGGTGACGTGCTCGCTCATGTGGACACGATCAGTGCTGCACATGATCTGGACATGATGCGTGCAGTGGTGGGCGATCGCCAGCTGAATTACTTGGGATACTCCTATGGCACTTTGCTAGGAGCTGTCTATGCCGAGAACTTCCCCGGCAATGTGGGACGCATGGTGTTGGACGGTGCTCTTGATCCTTCCTCAACGAGCTTCGATGTGACTCTGAATCAATCCATTGGATTTGAAAACGCCCTTCGGGCATACCTCACTGATTGTCTTGAATCAGATGAATGTCCCTTGAGCGGCAGCGTTGACCAGGCGATGAATGAAGTCGGGCAACTCTTAGTTCAACTCGACGAATCGCCCCTGATTGCCAGCGACGGCAGGGAGCTCAGTGCAGATGCCATGCTCACGGCCATCATCGCTCCGCTCTATAACCCAGATGCCTGGAGCTTCCTCTCGGATGTCTTTGCCACCGTTGCCGAGGGCGAGGCTGATACTGCTTATGGTTCGGTTGATCGGTATTACAACCGCGGAGATGATGGAACCTATCTCGATAATTCGACGGAAGCTTTCCTCGCCATCAACTGCCTCGACTATCCCGTGACGAAAGATCCCGCCCAATGGGCCAAGGATGCCCAGGAACTTGCCCGTCAAGCACCGGTCATTGGGCCGTATCTCTCCTATGGGGATCAGCTGTGCTCGCAATGGCCATTTCCTGCCGTGCTTTCTCCGCACAAAATCTCTGCACAAGGCGCGGGAGACATTCTCGTCGTAGGCACCACCGGGGACCCCGCAACCCCATACCGCTGGGCGCAGAGCTTGGCTGCTCAACTCGAAGGTGGTCACCTGGTTACCTACACAGGTGAAGGCCACACGGCATATAACAAGTCGAATTCCTGCGTGAATGACGCAGTGGATGGATTCTTACTCCGGGGGAAAGTTCCCTCTGCAGATCCGAAGTGTTAGTTCTCTAACCGAGCGATGCGCTCTTCCACGAGCGGACTTGACCCAAAGCAGGCACGCAGTGCTTGGGCAACGGTGGGGCGGGAGAACTTTTGCGCAGCGGCGTCATCTGCCAAGAGTTCAGTCGTGATGCGAGTTGCTTGCGCCATGCGCTCACTGGCAGAGAATCCAGGGGCAACCGCCATCGCAAGCACTCCTGCTGCGCGGATGACACCGTGGTGTTGATCAAGGTGTGCTTGCTCATGAGCAAGAGCGGCCCGCAGGAGCTCCGGGCTCAGAGATGAAATCACATGGGAACTCACCATGATGCACTGTGAGCTGGGAACAGCCATCAACAGAGTTTCACTTGAATCAAAGATCAACACTCGGTGACCGGAGAGCTCCGTAATCTGTCCACGCGGAATCAGCAGCGCGAATTGCTCGTTGAGAGTGCGTCGGGAGGTTCTGAGTTCTCCCAGGGCGGCACCGAAGCGAAAAATCAAGACTCCCAAAACCGCTAAGGCGATCCAACCAAAAACGTTGATCAGGATGGGCACAATAATCCGAGCGGAATAGCTTTCTTCCACATGCTGTGCAAGCGCAAGGGTCACTAGGCCGCCGAGTGCAATGAGCAGGGAGAGGGCAGCTATGCCGAGAGAGATGAACCAGGCATACAGAACAAACCCGGGCCGTTTACTCACCAGCTCAGGATTAGCGAGGGCTCGAGGAACGAACAAGGAGATTGCGGCATAGATCGCAATCAGAAAGACAATTGTTCGAAGTTCCATCACTTCAAACTAACTGTTATTTGCCGTCGTCGATTGCCTTACGCAGGAATGCGCGGTCTTCCTCAGAAAGGGTTCCTGCGAAGAGGAGGAGTGCTGCAACATGGTCATCTGCGCTCTGCAGTGCAGAGTTCATGGTGGAGGTGACGTGAGCTACGCGGCTCTGCGCTGCAGTGAAGGTCTGACTACGGCCCCCGGTCGATTCTTTGATGACCTGTCCTTTGCCGCACATGCGATCGAGCACGGTGATCAACGTGGTGATGGCAGGGATGTTCTCAGTGAACTTGGCCTGGACCTCTTTGGCGGTCATGGGGGCATTTTGTTGCCACAGGATTGTCATGATGTCGGCTTCGAGTTCACCTCGGTTGCGTTGAGTGGTCATGATTTCTCCTGAGTTGTTTTTTCTACGACTTGTAGAATACTATCAGTGTTCTACGTTACGTAGAATATACCTGAACAAAGGAATTGAATTGAAGAACTCAACTTCCGCCACAAAGCGCGGATTCTCTCTGGTAGCTGTGGCCATCGCTGCACTCGCACTTGTCGGCTGTGCACCAGCAACCCCTGAGCCCGTCACCCCCACCGCTTCCGATGTGTGGATTAAGGCTGTTCCCGAACTCATGGACGGCATGGCTATGACCGGTGTCTTCATGACCCTCGAGAACCCTTCTGACGAAGACATTGAACTCGTCGGCGCAACCAACACCACTGAAGGCCTTTCTGAGACCCCCATGGAAATCCACGAAGTAGTCAAGGGCGATGACGGCGAAATGGTGATGCAGGAAGTTGAAGGCGGCATTGTTATCCCCGCCAAGGGCTCCGTTACTCTCAAGCCCGGTGGATACCACGTCATGTACTGGGATCTCCTCAAGCCCATCCCCGTTGGTAGCCACGTCACCTTGACTCTCGAGTTCTCCAATGGAACAACTCTTGATGTCGACGCTGTAGCCCGCGACATCTCCACCTACGCAGGCTAAGGACGCCCACCAAGCTCTCAGATGAGCTTGTTAGGTTAGAACTATGACTCAGACGCCAGTGGAAGACAGCGAAACTTCGGGAGTATCCCGCAGAGGTTTCCTGGCTTCCGCTGGCGTCGTTTCTAGTTATGTCGCAGCAGGTGTTGCAGGTTTTGCAGGCGGTGCCCTGACGGTGAATGCTGCACAGGCATCAACCCCTGAAAAAGAAGCACAGCTCCGAGCTCAACAGCAGTCAGCAACGATCCCTTTCTATGGCGAATACCAAGCCGGGATCATGACTCCGCTGCAGGCTTACGGAACATATGCCGCCTTTACTCTGAAACCCAGCACCACTCTCGAACAAGCTCGTTCGATGATGCAGTTGCTCACGGACGATGCCGCACGTTTAGCCAAGGGAAAGCCCACTCTGCCCGATGGTGAGCCCTACTTGGCCACCGAGCCAGCACGCCTCACCTCAACTTTTGGCTTTGGCCCAGGCTTCTTCAGCAAGCTGGGACTCCAGGGAGGCATGCCCGCAGGTTTTGCTGAACTTCCCACTTTCTCCATCGACAAACTTCAGCCCGAATTCAGTGGTGGAGATCTAGTCATTCACGTGGGTGCAGACAATCCGCTCACTGTTGCCCACGCTGCGCGTCAGCTCAGCCGAACAGCTCACACTTTCGCTGAGCCACTGTGGTCGCAAACAGGGTTCAACCGCCCGCAATACGGCGTTCCCTCGGATCAGACCGGTCGCAACCTGTTTGGTCAGGTCGATGGCACCGTCAACCCTCGCTCTGCCAAAGAATTCGATAGCCAGGTCTGGGCAACCTCCGGACCCCAGTGGTTTAGAGATGGTACCTGCCTGGTTGTTCGCCGTATCCAGATGGACTTTGCTGGTTGGGACAAACTTGACGATACGAAGAAGGAAACGGCCATGGGCCGCAACCTTCACAACGGTGCACCCTTGACCGGGACCAAAGAATTCGACACACCTGACCTCAAGGCCACATACGAGAACGGAATGCCGGTTATTGCTTCCTTTGCTCACGTACGCAGAGCAAAGACAGACAATCCTGCAGAGAAGTTCCTGCGACGCCCCTTGAACTACGAAGATGGCTTGCTTCCTTCGGGGGAACCCAACGCAGGTCTGATCTTTGCCGCTTATATGGCAGATATTCAGAAGCAATTCGTTCCTGTTCAGCAACGTTTGGCAGACTTAGACCTCATGAATACGTGGACGACCCCCATCGGGTCGGCGGTGTTTGCACTCCCTCCTGGCTGTCAGCCAGGAGGCTATATCGGAGAAGGGCTCCTCGGATGATCCGTCGTATTGCTTCCGTCATCGCCACAGCATTGATGGCACTTTTTGTCGTGGTGGGAACCACCTCAATGGCACACGCTCACTCAGACACCTTCCAGTCAGTGCCAGCAAATGATTCTGTGGTTTCGACCCCAGTAGTCGAACTGCAGTTCACGTTCGTCGAAGCGGTTCAACAGGAGTTTGCCCCCGAAGTCTCTCTGGTGAATGCAGACGGTGCTGTTGCAGAGCTAGGTGCTCCCACCTTTGATGTGACCGGCGCCACCATGACTGTGCCTGTCGTTTCTGGTGCGTTGCCCAATGGCAGCTACACCGCGAGTTACCGCATTGTGTCTCAAGATGGACACCCTGCTTCTGGTTCCATCACCTTCACTGTCGAAGGTTCCGATGCGGATCCTCTGGCTGAAGCTGTGCCTGCTGAAGAAGAAGCTGTAGTGACGGAAGCCGATGAAGAGCTGATGGTGACCTCCAGCGGCGCTGAAGGCGACAACGGTCAACTTCAGCTTGCTTTGGGCCTTGGTGCCGCTGGCGCAGTTGCTCTTGCTGCTGTTCTCGTGATTGTTGCGCTGCGCCGCCGCCGCAATTCCTCGACGAAGTAGCTTTTCTCAAGTTTCAGCTGGAGAAACCAAGCTACTAAGCTTGAAAACTGTTCCGCCTCGTGCGGTTCGCGCCGCCTTAGCTCAGTTGGTAGAGCGATTCCCTCGTAAAGAATAGGTCAGGGGTTCAATTCCCCTAGGCGGCCCCATCGCAATTTCTACCGCGTAATTTATTGCCTTTCAAAGGGGAAACACATGAAGGACTGGACACCTAAACTCTGGCTCCGCATCCTGCTACCAACCGTTCTCGTGGTTGTGTGGTTCGCTATCGCCGGCTTGGGTGGTCCCACCTTCGGCAAGATCTCTGAGGTCTCTACCAACGACCAGGCTGGTTTCTTGCCTGCCAGTGCGCAGAGCACCGAGGTCAACGACTGGCAGACCAAGTTCAACGACTCTGAGAACATCCCTGCCATCGTGGTTTTCCAGAAAGACTCTGGAGAAGTGACGGACGCGGACAAGGTTAAGTTTGATGAACTGACCTCCACGCTCGAAGAGGCAGAGGGTGTTGCTCCCACCGTTGAAGGACAAGTTCCTTCCGTGCTGGGCCCCACATACTCTGAAGATGGTCAAGCCGTTGAATACCTCGTCTTCTACTCGGCAAGTGGCGAGGAACTCCTCAGCAGCATTAACGGTCTTCGTGCCGAGTTGGCAGACGTTACTCCAGCTGGTTTCACGTCCTATGTGACAGGCCCTGGTGGTCTCCTTGCTGACTTCGTCAGTGGCTTCGCTGGTATCGATGGCATCTTGCTGATTGTGGCCCTGCTGGCAGTGTTCATTATTTTGCTGGTTGTCTACCGTGCTCTGCTGTTGCCTGTCTTGGTCCTGTTGACCTCAGTCTTCGCACTGTCCGGGTCAATCCTGGGTATTTACTACCTCGCCCTCAACGACATCATTAAGGTCAACGGGCAGAGCCAGGGAATCCTTTCGATTCTGGTTATTGGTGCAGCAACCGACTACGCCCTGCTCTTTGTTGCCCGCTACCGCGAGGCTCTCTTCGAAGTCCAGAACAAGTGGTCGGCGCTAGGCCGAGCATTCAAGGGTGCTTTTGAGCCCATCTTTGCCTCTGCCGCAACCGTTATTGCTGCGCTGCTCTGCCTCTTGTTCTCTGACCTCAACTCCAACAAGTCACTGGGCCCCATTGCCGCATTCGGTATTGGTTTCGCCTTCTTGGCAGCGATCAGCTTCCTGCCTGCATTGCTTGCCATCTTTGGTCGCGCCGCATTCTGGCCTTTTATGCCTAAGCCTGGAAAGAAGAAGGTTGCGGCCGTTGAGCCTGACACTCTTCCTGGCCTCGAGGGTGTTCGTGGTCTCTGGAAGGGCGTGGGTAACCTCGTCGGAAAGAAGCCTCGTGCAACCTGGATCATCACTTTGGTCGTTCTTCTTGCTGCCATTGCTGGCCTGCCAGGACTTAAGGCCAGTGGTATTCCTCAGACCGATCTTCTTCTGGGTAACAACATTGAATCTGTCGATGGTCAGGAAGTCTTGGCTCAGCACTTCGATGCTGGCGACGGCTCACCCGTGATCATCATCGCGGACGAGTCCAAGATGGACGCTGTGATGTCAGCTGCAGAAGCAACTGACGGAATTTCTAAGGTCACTGTTCAGGCAGATGCAGAAGCGATGACTGCGGCATACAAGAAGGCAGCTGAAGACGCTGCAGCAGCTGCGGCTGCTGCCTATGCCAGCGGCCCTCCCGCTGCCGGTGCCCCTTCTGCTTTCGTGATGCCTGAGATTGAAACCATTCCTCAGGTAGTTGACGGCAAGGTTCTGATCAGCGCAAACCTGACCTACCAGGCTGACTCCAAGGAAGCCGAGAACGTCGTCGAGCAGATGCGTGTCGACCTGGCAACCGTGGACCCTTCGGTTCTCGTCGGTGGTGAGACAGCTATTGCTCTCGACACCAACAACACAGCTGAAGCTGACCTTGCCAAGATCATCCCCATCGTGTTGGTTGTGATCTTCATCATCCTGATGCTGTTGCTGCGTTCGATTGTGGCTCCTTTGCTGTTGATCTTCACCGTTGTGGTGAGCTTCGCAGCAACCATGGGGCTGTCCGCAATCTTCTTCAACAACGTGTTTGGTTTCCCTGGTGCTGATGCGAGCGTTCCGCTGTTTGGATTCGTTTTCTTGGTCGCGTTGGGTATTGACTACAACATCTTCTTGATGACGCGTGTGCGGGAGGAAAGCCTCAAGATTGGCACGCGTCCGGGAATCTTGAAGGGCCTCACCGTCACTGGTGGCGTCATCACCTCAGCAGGTATCGTGCTGGCGGCAACCTTCGCTGCACTGGGTGTTATTCCACTGCTGTTCCTGGTTCAGCTGGCCTTCATCGTCTCGGTTGGTGTCATCATTGACACCGTTCTGGTGCGCACGCTCTTGGTTCCTGCCATGGCGTATGACATCGGACCCAAGATCTGGTGGCCGAGCAAACTTGGCCGCGAAGCCAAGTAACGAGCTCAACCCGTAACTTCAGCCCCCTAGAAATAGGGGGCTGAGTGCTTGTAATATCGTTTGAGTACGAACGACCTCTTTATTCCGCACCTATTTTGCGATTAGAATAAGGAATTCGTAGAAAAGGTGAAGAATGTCAACGATTTCCGAATCAGAACTGCTCTCTAAGGTCCCATCTCAGCTGTATATCAACGGTCAGTGGATCGACGCTACCGGTGGCAAAACGGTTGATGTGCACGACCCTGCAACCGGTCTGGTCATCAAGAGCATTGCTGACGCTTCCCCCGCAGATGGCATGAAGGCCCTGGACGCTGCTGTAGCGGCACAGGACGCCTGGGCAGCCACTGCGCCTCGTGTCCGTAGCGACATCCTCCGTAAGGCGTTTGAGCGCGTTCAGGAGCTCAAAGACGAGTTTGCTCTCCTGATGACCCTCGAGATGGGTAAACCCCTCGCAGAAGCCATTGGAGAGGTGAACTACGGTTCTGAATTCCTTCGTTGGTTCAGTGAAGAAGCCGTGCGCATTACTGGCCGCTACGGCACCAACCCTGAAGGCACTGGTCGCACCATCGTGACCCAGATGCCCGTTGGTCCCTGCTACCTGATTACCCCCTGGAACTTCCCTCTTGCTATGGCAACGCGCAAGATCGCCCCCGCGCTTGCCGCTGGTTGCACCGTCGTGGTCAAGCCCGCAACCCTGACTCCTCTCACCACCCTCTACTTCGTGAAGATTCTGGAAGAGTGCGGAGTTCCCGCAGGCGTCGTCAACGTGTTCACCACTTCCACGACTGCTGCTGTGTCAGACCCCATCGTTACCGACAAGCGTCTGCGTAAGCTCTCCTTCACCGGTTCCACCGGTGTGGGCCAATCGCTGATGAAGCTCGCTGCTGAAAATGTTCTTCGCACCTCGATGGAACTCGGTGGAAACGCGCCATTCCTCGTATTCGAAGATGCTGATCTCGACAAGGCAGTTGACGGCGTCATGATTGCGAAGTTCCGCAACATCGGCCAGGCCTGCACCGCAGCCAACCGCGTGATTGTGCACGAAAGTGTGGCAGCTGAGTTTGCTCAGAAGGTCACCGAGCGCGTGAAGGCCATGAAGATTGGTCGCGGCACCGAAGAAGGTGTCACCATTGGCCCCCTCATCGACACCAAGGCAGTGGCCAAGGCAAACGAACTCGTTCAGGACGCTGTGTCCAAGGGCGCAACCGTGCTCACCGGTGGCAAAGCCATCGAGGGTGCTGGCACCTTCTATGAGCCCACCGTGCTGACCGGTGTCACGTCAGGTGCAGACATCATGACTGAAGAGATCTTCGGTCCTGTGCTCTCCATCACCACCTTCAAGACAGAAGAAGAAGGCATCAACATCGCCAATGACACCGAATACGGTCTTATTGGCTATGTCTACACCGAAGACTTCAAGCGCGGTCAGCGTCTGATTGAGAAGCTGCAGACCGGCATGATGGGCCTCAACGCGGGTGTCATCTCCAACGCTTCTGCCCCCTTTGGTGGCGTGAAGATGTCTGGTCTTGGCCGTGAAGGTGGCTTTGAAGGAATCAACGAGTACCTCTCCACGAAGTACACCATGACACCCAATCCTTTTGCCTAACCTCTTCGCCTAAACACGAACACATGAAGAAGGCCCCTCCAATTGGAGGGGCCTTCTTTGTCTGTCTTGTGAGGATTACACGAGCAGCTGGTGCTTTGCGAGCTCCTTGTAGAGGGGAGTGGTGTTGACCAGATCCGAATGTGTACCTGTTCCGACCACAGCACCGTTTTCCAGCACAATGATCTGATCACTGTCAACCACAGTGGAGAGACGGTGAGCAATGATGATGAGGGTGCGGTCCTGCGCCACGCGATCAATCGCCTCACGCATGAGCTGTTCGTTCGCACCATCCAAGCTGGAGGTGGACTCATCAAGCAGGAGCACAGGAGGTGCTGCCAACAGTGCACGCGCAATTGCGAGACGCTGACGTTCACCACCGGAAAGCATGACGCCCTCTTCGCCCACAGGGGCGTCGAGGCCTAGGCCACTGCGTTCGAGCACGGTGGAGAGGTTCACGTCTTCGAGCACAGCAATGCACTGCTCGTCTGTGGCATTAGGCGAGCCCAGCAAGAGGTTGTCGCGCAGTGAACCGGCAAGAACGGGAGCATCCTGTTCGACATAGCCAATCTGTGCACGGAGGTCTTCGCGAGGAAGTGCCTTGATGTCCACGCCGCCTAAGCGGATCTCACCCGAATTGGGATCGTAGAAACGTTCAATGAGCCCCAAGATGGTGGACTTACCAGCACCCGAAGGACCAACCAGTGCTGCACGAGTTCCGTGAGCAACAGAGAAGGAGACACCCTTGAGAATCTCAGGAGCATCAATCTCCGGCTTGGCTTCTTCAGCAAGAGCTTCACCTGCGGCACCGCCAGCTTTGATCCGTGCCTTCTCTGCACGGGAAAGCTTGGAGATGGGGTCAGTTGTGCTCTCATCTTCCTCAACAGGAAGGACCTGCTTGGGATAAGAGAACTTCACGTCCACAAACTCCACGGCAACGGGAGAGTTCTTCACAGCACCACGAGCACCGCCATCAAGAACAGCGAGGGGAGCCAGGTCGCGGTCAAATTCACCTTCACTCGGCAGAGCAATGATTTCCTGAATACGACCCAGGGCACCCAGTGCGGCGTTCACCGAAGTAATCGCACCAAAGGCTTGACCTAAAGGCATGATCATCATGAACAAGAACAGGATGAAGGTCACCAGGTTGGCAACCGTGATGGCACCAGAAGCAACGCGGTAGCCGCCCACACCGAGCACGGTGAGGAATGCCACCTGCATGGCGATACCGGCAACGGGAACAACAAGGGCTGAGATCTTGGCGACCTTGATGCCCATTCGGTAGGCACCTTCGGCTTCTTCTTCAACAACCTTGATTTCGCGGTTGGTGGCATTCGCAGCACGGACGGTGCGCACGGCAGAGATTGCACGCTCAACCGAGGCAGCAAGCTCACCCACTTTGGCCTGTGCCTTGCGGCTGGCCACACGAATACGCCTGGAAAGCACGGTCACAATCGTGATCGCGCTGAACACAACAAGAACCGTGAGACCCAGAAGAACAGGGTCAAGAATGGCCATGGCAATGATGGAACCGACAAAGGTCAAAGATCCACCAATTGCTTCGACCAAACCCTGGGTGAGGACAGCACGGAGCAAAGTGGTGTCAGAGCCCACTCGTGAGACGAGGTCTCCGGTGCGACGGGTGTCGAATTCGCTAATCGGCAGACGCAGAATGCGCGCCACCAAGCGGCGACGAGATGAGAGAACAACACCTTCACCGGTGCGCTGGAGAAGATAGTGCTGGAAGCCATTGATCAGCGCGGTGGCAACAACGAGACCAATCAGCAACCAGACCAGGTTGCCCATGAGTTCACCCGCACTCACGCGGTTGATGACCTGCCCGACCAGAAGTGGCTGGGCAAGTGATGCACCTGCGCCAATCACGCTGAGCACGATGACGAAGGAGAGAACCTTCTTGTGTTCGAGCAGATAGGGCATCAACTGCCCAAAGCTCGCTTTGGGTGCAGAGGACTTATTTTCCGGGGTCGACGAACGACGACCCATGCGGGGTGAGCTCATCAGGTCCTAGTTACCAGGCGACAGCGAGAACGACGTTAAGCAGGGTCAGACCACCGATGCTCCAGAGAACCCAGGATGGTGCAACCTCACGCTTGCGGAAGACGATTGCCAGAACCGTGATCACGATGAGCACAGAAAGCTTGACCGCAATCTTGGTGTTGTTGACTTCTTCATCCTCGATGAGGCCTGCAGAGTAGATACCGGTCAGGGCAAGGCCGGTGACCAGCTGAAGGTATGAACCATCGAGCATGCCGCGCAGAACGCGGCCCTTGCCCTTGGCGATGTCCTTGATCTGAACCAGGAATGAACCCAGCAGATAAGAAAGACCAACGAAGTGCAGGATGACGAGGATTGTGACTAAAAGTTCCATATCCCCAGCCTAACCACTAGCCCCGGATGGCGCGAAGGGTCACAGCTGTTTCCAAGGCGGCAATTGCTGCCTCTGCACCCTTGTCTTCCTTGGAATCGGGCAGTCCTGCACGGTCCAAGCCCTGCTGTTCGTCATCGAGGGTCAGCACACCGAAGCCGACAGGCTTTCCGGTGTCGAGCGAAACTCGGGTCAGTCCACTGGTGGCAGCGTCTGAGACAAACTCGAAGTGAGGAGTACCACCACGGATAATGACGCCGAGGGCAACCACTGCGTCAGCGCCTGCCTCGAGGACAGCTTTGCTCACCACGGGAAGCTCAAAGCTTCCGGCCACGCGAACCAGAGAGTGCGAAGCACCACTGGCTTCGAGGGTGCGCTGAGCAGATGCAATCATCGCGTTGGTGATGACGTCGTGCCACTGGCCGGCAACGATCACGACGTTGAGACCAGAGCCATCAACAGTAATTTCGGGGGAGCCTGCGCCACTCATGCGGTGACCTCCTTAGCTTTGGGGGTTGAATCAATTGCGGGAAGTGTTCCGGGAAGCTGGTGACCCATGCGGTCGCGCTTCACGTTGAGGTATCCGGTGTTGAACTCGCCCAAGCCAACTACCAAGGGAACAAGTCCATTGATCGTGATGCCGAACTGTTCCAACTGGCGCTTCTTTTCAGGATTGTTGCTGAGCAAGCGGACAGAGCGAATGCCCATCTCATCAAGCATGCGTGCTGCAGCGGTGTAGTCACGGGCATCTGCCGGGAAGCCGAGCGCCAAGTTGGCGTCCAGAGTGTCAAGGCCTTGCTCCTGGAGCTTGTAGGCCTTGAACTTGTTGACCAAGCCGATACCGCGGCCTTCCTGGCCGCGCATGTAGAGCACAACACCACCTGCGGGGTCGGCTTCAATCATGCGGAGGGCTTCATCCAACTGAGGACCACACTCGCACTTGAGCGAGTGCAGTGCTTCACCGGTCAAGCACTCTGAGTGCACGCGCACGAGCACATCTTCCCCGTCGGGGTTTCCCGCAACAATCGCCACGTGGTCTGTGCCCGTGGCCTGGTCGCGATAGCCGCGCATGCGGAAGGTGCCATTTTCGGTGGGGACATTGGTCTCCACTTCGAACGCAACGCGGTGAGCGTCAAGCTCACCTTCGATGCGAGCGGGGAGTGGGTGAGCCTCGAGGTAGTCAATGAGAGCAGCCACCGTGGTGAGAGGCACATTCTCGCGTTCGGAAAGCTCTTCCAGACCTGGCATACGCATCATGTCGCCGTCCTCGGCCACGATCTCCGCAATGACACCTACTGGTTGCAGACCAGCCAGACGCATGAGATCAACAGCTGCCTCGGTGTGGCCAGGACGTTCTTGAACGCCGCCATCTACTGCACGCAGGGGAAGCACGTGTCCTGGGCGGATGAGGTCGTGGGGTACTGAGCCAGGATTGGCCAACACCTGCATGGTGAGTGCACGATCTGACGCGCTGATACCCGTGGTGGTGCCTTCGGCAGCATCCACGGTGATTGTGTAGGCGGTCTTGCGTGTGTCCTGGTTGCGCTCAATCATGATGGGCAGGTTCAGGCGGTCTGCCACATCGCGCGACATTGGAGCACAGAGCAAACCGGAGGAGTGCTTCACAATCCAGGCAATCGATTCTTTCGTGGCGAACTGGGCGGCCATGATGGCGTCGCCCTCGTTTTCGCGGCCTTCATCATCGGCAACGAGCACGATGCGACCAGCCTTGAGTGCTTCAAGCACTTCGGGGATAGGAGTGAGAGCCATGTTAGGCACCTGCATTCTGTTGGGGAAGGAAGGCCAGCATGCGTGCGACCTGACGGGCAATAATGTCGGTTTCGAGGTTGACGGTGTCGCCGACGGAACGAAGTCCGAGCGTGGTCACCGCGAGGGTTTCAGGAATGAGAGAAACCTCAAACCACTGGGAAGCTTCAGAAGGAGCACTGATCGTGCTCACAGTCAGAGAAACGCCATCCACGGTGATGGAACCCTTGTCCACCAGCAGGGGAGCGAGTTCACGGCTCAAACCAAAGCGAACCACAGTCCAGTCTTCACTGGGAGTAATGGACAAAACTTCGGCAGTGCCATCAACGTGTCCCTGCACGATGTGGCCGCCCAGGCGACTACCCAGTTCGGCAGCACGCTCAAGGTTGACCGCAAGACCCACAGTTGCATTGCGCATCGTGGACATGGCCAGGGTCTGCTCCATCACATCTGCCGTAAATGAGGTTGCGTCGTGTTCAACCACGGTCAGGCAGACACCGCTGACGGCGATGGAGTCGCCCTGCTGAGCGCCCTGCAGTGCTTTCACGCCCGATACCGTCAGGCGCACGGCGTCTGGCTGCTGCTCAATCGCGGTGATGGTGCCACGTTCTTCAATGAGGCCGGTAAACATTACGCGTCCTTCCGGGTCGTCTTGGCGGTAATAAAAATGTCTGCTCCGAGAGGTTCCACAGAAGAAATCTCGACGTCGATGCGCTCAGAAAGTGTGCTCACACCCAGATCACCGAGAGCGACCTTGTCGCCACCCAGCAATACAGGGGCGAGGTAGATGTAGAGACGGTCAGCTAAGCCTGCAGCAATGAATGCACTGGCCAGAGTGGGCCCGCCCTCGACAAAGATCGAGCGGATGCCCTTGTCGAACATCTCGCTGAGGGCAGCGTGAAGATCGTTGTGACCAATGATGAGTGGTTCTAAAGGGTGCTGGTGAACCTGTGCGTCACCGGGCACGTTGCGTGTGCCAATGATGACGGGAATGGGCTGGTGGTCGTGGAGTTCACCTTCGGGAGTGCGAGCAGTGAGCGAAGGGTTATCTGCGAGAACTGTTCCCGTGCCCACCACGATGGCATCTGCGGCCGAGCGCTGTTCGTGCACGCGTGCACGAGATTCGGGTCCCGAGATCCACTGGCTGGTGCCATCGTGAGCTGCTGCGCGGCCATCCAGGCTCGCTGCCCACTTCACCGTGACGTGGGGGCGGTGCAGGCGTGCAGCCAGCATCCACTCTTCAAGAAGTTCTTCCACATCGTCTTCGAGAACACCACCGAGAACCTCGATACCGGCATCGCGCAGGCGCTGTGCACCACCAGAGGACGCGTGGCCAGGGTCGGTTGCTGCATAGACAACATGTGCCACACCAGCCTCGATGAGTGCTTGTGCACAGGGACCAGTTCGACCGGTGTGGTTACACGGTTCCAAGGTCACGACAAAGGTCGAACCCTGTGCTTGTTCAGGGGTGAGTTGGCTCAGCGCATCAACTTCAGCGTGGGCAGTGCCTGCACCGCGGTGCCAACCCTCAGCGATGATGGTGCCGGCTGAGTTCAGCACGACGCAACCCACCTGAGGATTCACACCATTGCTGGGGCCGTTGCCAGCCAGCGCGATGGCGCGACGCATCGCAGGCTCGTAGCCTGACGAAGGTGTTGTGTGGTCCATCTACCGGTGCTCTCATCTTGGTGAGGCGTGCTTCGGGTAGACGGGTGCCATGGCGACAACCGAACTCGGCAGGGTACAAAAAGTAACCTGCCGCGCGCGTTCTCCCATCCGGACTTTAACCGTCGGTCCTGGAGTTTCACCAGATCAACCTCATCCTCGGGCCTGGTGGCCTTTGCATAAGGGTCGCGGACTATAACCGCCGGCTCAGATTTTCACTGACCCCGAAGCGCGTTGCTCTAGAAAACAGTCTAGCTGGTGGGTTTATTCCCCGCGAGATGAGTGACTGTGGATTCGCTGAGAGCGTTCGTGATGTGTTTTAGCCGTGGTGGCGAGGAAGAAGGCCAATAGCGTCATACACCTTGGCCAACGTGGCATCTGCAACCTCGGAAGCACGATCTGCTGCCTTGCCGAGGATGCGATCTAACTCTGCTGGGTCGGAAAGCAATTCGTTGGTGCGCTCGCGGATAGGCGTGAAGCTGGCGGTGACCTGCTCAGCCAGATCCTTCTTCAAGCCGCCATAGCCGCCACCGGCATATTCGTTGACAATGTCATCCACGCTGCGACCGGAGAGCACCGAGAAAATGGTGAGCAAGTTGGCCACCCCAGGCTTGTTCTCGCGGTCGAAACGGATCTCGCCATCAGCGTCAGTCACCGCACGCATGACCTTCTTCGCGGTGATGGCAGGGTCATCCATGATCTTGAGCAGGCCTGCTTCAGTCTCTGCTGACTTCGACATTTTCGCTGTGGGAGTCTGCAGGTCATAAATCTTGGCAGTCTCTTTGAGAATGTGACCTTCAGGGATGGTGAACGTCTCACCAAAGCGAGAGTTGAAGCGCATGGCAAGGTCACGGGTGAGCTCAAGGTGCTGGCGCTGGTCTTCTCCCACCGGAACGACGTTGGCTTGGTAAGCGAGGATGTCTGCTGCCATCAGAATCGGATAGGTGAACAGACCCACCGAGGCAGCGTCGGCTCCTTGCTTAGCGGACTTGTCTTTGAATTGAGTCATGCGGCTGGCTTCACCGAAACCGGTGATGGTGTTGAGTACCCAGGCAATCTGGGTGTGTGCCTGCACGTGGGACTGAATGAACAGAGTCGACTTATCGGTGTCAATACCGGCAGCGATGTATTGCGCAGCAGTGGAGCGGGTGCGCTCACGTAGTTCTGTGGGGTCCTGTGGAACTGTGATGGCGTGCAGGTCAACTACGCAGTAGAAAGCATCGAATTCGTCCTGCATAGTGACCCAGTTGCCCAGGGCGCCAATGTAGTTGCCGAGGTGAAGGGAGTCACTGGACGGCTGCATGCCGGAGAGGATGACGGGCTTGGTCATGATGTCCTAGAGGTTGTAGTCGACGACGACGGGGGTGTGGTCTGACCAGCGAGTGTCATAGGACTCTGCGCGGTCGACGGTGTAGTTGGTAGCAAGGGCTGCGAGAGCAGGAGTGGCGAGGTGGTAATCAATGCGCCAGCCAGCATCGGTATCGAATGCCTGTCCACGCCAGGACCACCAGGTGTAGGGGCCAGGAACCTGACCAGCTGCTGCGCGTCCGACATCGACCCAGCCGAGGCCTGTGCCGGTAGAGCCATCAGCGCCGGTCACGGTTTCACCTGCAGCACCCATGAAGCGATCAAAGTAGGCACGTTCTTGGGGCAGGAAGCCAGCACGCTTGACGTTGCCCTTCCAGTTCTTGATGTCCAGCTCAGTGTGACCCACGTTGAGGTCACCGACCACGAGGGCGTAGTCGCTGTGCTGGGCTAGCTCAGGCAAACGAACCTGCATGGCGTCTAAGAACTTGAATTTCTCCACCTGCTTAGGAGTATCCACTTCACCAGAGTGCACATAGGTGCTCACCACGGTCAGGATCTTGCCTGCGATCTTGTAGTCGGCTTCGAGCCAGCGACCTGCGGTATCAAAGTCATCTGCGCCAAGGCTCACGCGGTGAATTTCTGCCGAGCTGCGGCTGGCCAGCGCAACGCCAGCACGGCCTTTGGCCGTTGCTGCGTCATGCAGAATGTTCCAGTCGGGACCTAAGAGTTCTTCGAGGTCTTCGGTGGAAGCACGCACTTCTTGCAAGGCGAGAATGTCAATGCCGCGACCATCGAGCCACTCGCTCATTCCTTTACGGAAGGCGGCACGAACACCGTTGACGTTGACGGTGGCAATGCGGACTGACATGCCCTAATTCTATTGGGCTAGTTCTTGTCGTGACGGTGGGGCACGACCCAGCCGAAGTCTTTCAACTCCACACCGGAATCACTCATGCTCACCGCAACCCAGCTGGTGGCAAGGAGATAAATCCGAGAGGCGAAGTTGAAGTAGATCAACAGTCCAATGAACACCGTGAAGCTGGCGAGCAATGGATTGCTTTCTGGACGGGTGAGGACATAAGACCCCAACACCTTCAAGAGCATCAACGCGAAGCCACCCAAAAGAGTTCCATTGCGCAGGATGCGCCAGGGGATAGGGACCCCACTCAAGATTCGAATGATGGCAGCAAGCACGACGGTGTCAAAAACGAACACGACTGCTAAGCCAATAACTTCGAACAGAATCTTGCCCACACCCGATTTATCAACAATGCCAAGTTCAGGGAAGATCACACCCGAGAGTTTGGTCACGCCCACTGTTGCGGTGGCACTGAGCAAAACAAAGATGACGTAGATCAATGCAAGAACAAGGTCATAGACCTTGAGCAACATGTAATTCACCTTCGACTGTGGAAGGTTGAAGATCGTGCGCACGGCAGTGCGAACATAGTTCAGCCAGTTGATGGCTGTGTAAAGCACGATGAAAACAGCTAGGCCGCCAGTCCAGCCAAAGCCTGTAATTGACTCCAAAGTAGTGGGATCAATGACCCCACCTTTTCTAATGAGATCTGGCACCTGAGCGTTGATGAACTCGATGACCGCCTTGCGAATCTCAGGACGATCCTTGAGAAAAATGCCGGTGAGGCTAAAGCCCACCCACACGGCAGCGAAGGTGGCAAAGACAGCTTGAAAGGACATCCCTGCTGCCAGGAGGTTTCCACCAGCAGCGCTATATGCCTTATAGACACGGTAGGGGCGTTGTGCTTTCGCCCAGGCCAATATCTTCTTCATACTTGCCAGCTTAAAGGGAAAGGCCCGTGGATTCCTTTGAAGAACCCACGGGCCAAAGAGCCCCGCTAACTTTTAGTCAGCGTCGAGGTCAGATGTGAGCAGGCTAGCCAGCTCGTCTGCAACAGCCTCAGCGTTGTCACCTTCGACATCGAGCACGAGTTCTTCTCCGTGTCCGACAGCGAGAGCGAGCACCGAGAGGATGCTTGCACCATCTGCGTTGTCACCATTGGGCTTAGTAATCGTGACGTCGTGACCGGTAGCTCCTACAGCCTGCACAAAAGTGCTGGCTGGACGAGCGTGAAGTCCAACGCGCGAACCAACAGTGACGGTTCTCTGAGCTTTAGGCAACTGCTTCCTCCAGTGCTTCGTCGGAGACACCAGGCTTGATGTTCTTTGCGACGATAACGAGGAGTGCGGTTACGACCGTACCGATTGCAACTGCAATCAGGTACATGGGCCAGTTGCCCACGAGGCCGAATACCCAGAGGCCACCGTGAGGTGCGCGCAGGGTGCAACCGAAGGCTGCAACGAGAGCACCAGATACACCCGAACCGATCATGATCGAAGGGATCACGCGCAGTGGGTCAGCAGCAGCGAATGGGATTGCACCTTCAGTGATGAAGGATGCACCGAGCAGCCAGGCAGCCTTACCGTTCTGACGCTCAGCGTTCGAGAACATCTTCTTGCGAAGAACGGTCGCGAGTGCGAGACCCAGAGGAGGAGTCATACCTGCAGCCATGACGATTGCCATGATGACGAAACGAGGGTCGTTTGCATCTGCCGAAGCGCCAGCCTCAGTAAGACCAGCAGCTGCGAAGGTGTAAGCAACCTTGTTGACGGGACCACCCATGTCGAATGCCATCATGAGGCCGAGGATGATACCCAGACCAATGAGGCTTCCACCGGAGAGGCCGGTCAGCCAGTCGTTCAGAGCGGTCATGAGGGACTTGAGAGGACCTCCGAGGATGACGAGCATCAGACCAGCAGTGATGAAGGTTGCGACCAGTGGGATCACAACAACTGGCATGAGCGGACGCAGCCAGTTGGGGAGCTTGATGCGGCTGAGCCACAGAGCTACGAAACCACCGAGGAAACCGGTGATAAGACCACCGAGGAATCCGGCGCCAACGGTACCAGCAATGGCACCACCAACGAATCCGGGAGCCAGACCGGGACGGTCAGCAATCGCGTAAGCGATGAAGCCCGAAAGGACTGGTACGAGGAAACCGAAGGTAGCAGCACCAACGGCGAACATAACATAAGCCCAGTCATGAGCGGCTAGAGGGTTGAAACCCTTAGCCAGGAACTCTGCCTGGTCCTGGTAAACGATGTCATAACCACCGATCATGAACGACAGAGCGATAAGGATACCGCCGGCCGCCACGAAGGGGATCATGTAGGAAACACCGGTCATCAGCCATTGGCGGATGCGGGTTCCTGTTCCTGAGTTGTTAGACAATTGTGGCCTCCAATGCCTCATTGCATTTTGTTTGGTGTTACAGATCTTGCCGTCTCAGCAAGAACTCTATGGAAAAAGCTACGCCGTGATTAGCTGAAAAGGCGGGCAAAGAAGCCCTTCTTTTCACCCGTGTCGTTGGCGGGCTTTGAAGCTGCAGCGGGTGCTGCAGCCTTGGGAGCGCTACCGGCATCCTTGGGAAGGGTGTCGATGGAGCTCACAGCTTTTGCAACTACGTTCTCTGCGTCAGCAAGAGCCTTGCTTACGCCGATCTGCAAGAAAGGCTTGCCAGCGAAGCGAGAACGATCTTTGACCTCGAGGTCGGTTGCGAAAATTACCACGTCAGCAGCGTCAATGGTGGACTGCTTCATGGGGGAAGAACCTGCGGAACCCTGGGTTTCTACGGTGATCTCGTAGCCAGCCTTCTTAGCTGCCTGCTCGAGAGCTTCAGCTGCCATGTAGGTGTGGGCGATACCGGTGATGCAGGATGTTACGGCGACGATCTTGGTCATTAGGACTGTACCTCTCGTGTGATGATTGCTGCGATTTCGGCACCAGAGTTGGCGTCGCGCAGGGACTGGCGGAAGTCTTCGTGCACGAGCTTGCGAGCAAGTGCAGCGAGGATGTGAAGGTGCTTGTCGTCTGCGCCATCTGGTGCAGCGATCAAGAAGATGAGGTGTGCGGGGCCGTCAGCGGCACCGAAGTTCACGCCGTCCACGCTGGTTGCTACAGCAACCGAAGGAACGGTGACGTGGGCGGAACGTGCGTGGGGGATACCGATACCACCGGGGAGACCGGTTGCCATCTGTTCCTCACGGGCACGGACGTCGGCGAGGAAGCCGTCGAGGTCGGTTACGCGGCCGTCGTTAGCGAGCTTGACAGCCAGCTGGCGAGTTGCGTCTTCCTTGGTTTCAGCAACCAGACCAACGATGACGATGTCTTCGGTAGTCAGTGCTGCGGTTGCGTCAGTCATACGTGGAGCTCCTTAATGGCGGTGGTGAAACTGGGGTTGATGACAGTGTGAACTGCCGTAATAGTAATGTCTTTTGGCCCGGGCACTGTGGTGGCAGGCAACTGAACGGCTGCCGAGCCCCAGGCGACAGCGGTGGAAATCCGCGTAATGTCGCCATCTTCGTGCCTAGAAAGTTCTTCAGAAATTGTCACGTCTGCGCTGAGATATCCAGCCAATGTGCTGTCTCCAGCACCGACGGTGCTATCTGGAGTGACGGGGTCGTGACCGGCCCAAATACTTCCACGGCTGTTCACGAGCAAGGCACCGTTCTCACCCAGACTCACCACGATGGCAGCACCTGGGTTACCAAGCAGGCTCTGTGCGAACTCCACAACGTCGCCGACGGTGGGAAGTTCACGGCCTGCAAGTTCTTCCAACTCTTCGTGGTTGGGCTTCATCAGGTCTGCAACACCTGAGTGTGCAACAGCAGCAAAAGCCCCGCCGGAAGTGTCAACCGCGAAACGCACGCCGTGTTCGTGAGCGAGCTTGCCGAGTGAAACATAGAAAGAACCATCAAGTCCACGAGGAAGACTTCCAGCGGCAACCAACCAACGTGGTGAAGATTCCAGAACGCCCGCAATTTGCGAAAGTAGCGCTGCGGTTTCAGATTCAGAAAGCTGGGGTCCTGCTTCGTTGATCTTGGTGGTGTCGCCGTGAGCATCCACAATGGTGATGTTCTGACGAACTTCTTCAGCAATGCGTGTGGTGACGGTCTGAATTCCCACCTCGCTCAGTGCGGATTCAATCCAGCTACCTACAGTTGCGTCTGAGGGGAAGACTGCAGCGGTGTTGATGCTGTTTTTGTGAAGAGCGCGAGCAACGTTGATTCCCTTGCCGGCAGGATCTTTGTGCTTGCCAGTTGAACGGTTCACTTCACCGGTGGTGAAGGTGTCCAGTTCGAGGGTGAGGTCCACGCTGGGGTTGGCAGTCAGAGTGATGATCATGCGACCACCACATCAGGGCCGGCCATCTCGATTTCGATGAGGTGTTCGTTGTCGATGGAGCTGTCGGTGATGACGGTGTCAATCCGGCTCAGTGGAGCAACGTGGCCAAAGTCTTCGCGACCAAACTTGGTGTGGTCTGCCAGGACGACGGTGCGACGAGCTGCATCAACGAATGCAGTCTTGATGCGCGCTTCTTCAAGGTCGGGTGTGGTCAAGCCACGTTCAGGGGTCAAGCCATTGATACCGAGGAAGGCAACGTCGACAGAGAGTGAACGCAGTGCGTCCTCAGGCCAAGAGCCGACCATGGCCAAGGTGAGGGGGCGAACGTGGCCACCGAGCAAGTGCAGCTGAATGTTGGGGCGGGTAGCCAGAACGGCAGCGATTGGAATCGAGTTGGTCACCACAGTGAGGTCGATGTCCTGAGGAAGCAGGGCAGCAAGACGTGCGGTGGTGGTACCGGCGTCGATGATGATGGAGCCGCCATTGGGAATTTCAGAGAGAGCCATTCGTGCGATGCGCTCTTTCTCATCGGAGAGCATGCCTTCGCGGTAGGTGACATCCGGTTCAACGCTGAGGCGGTCGATGGGGATGGCGCCACCGTGTGCGCGCTGCAACAGGCCACGACGTTCTAAGACAGTGAGATCGCGACGAATTGTCTCGGGAGTGACATCGAGTTCTTCGGCGAGGGAGCGAACTTCCACGCGACCCTGATGACGCGCCTTGGCCAGGATGGCCTGGTGGCGTTCAGGTGCGTACATGGGACTCCATTGTCTAGCGGACGTTGCTTCAAACATTATGCCAGCAAAATGTTTGTTTGTCTTTTTTTACTCCCGATTCCACTTGTTTGTCAACATAAAAGGGGGGTAAAGTTAATGTTTGTGTCCGTTTGCAAACAGACACCCACAACTTAACCGCTAAAAATCAGCCCTCCTTGATGAAGAATTGAGAAGGTCTTACTTCTTACAAGGAGCAGCAATGGAGCTCACCGGTATCGGCGTAGGCCGCGGAATCGCAGCAGGCCCCGTCAAGCGCATGCCTGAGCCCCTGGCGGAACCAACAGACATCGAACGCACAGCAGAGGCTGAGGCTGAGATTGCTGCTGCCAAAGTTTCTCTCGCTGCTGTCGGTGAGTGGCTGCGTGAACGTGGCGTCAAAGCCGGTGGCGAAGCCAAGGATGTTCTCGACGCTCAGGCCTTGATGGCCGGCGACCCTGCACTGGCAAAGGACATTGCTAAGCGCATCGAAGCGGGCAAGACCGCCGAGCGTGCGGTCTTCGACGCTTTCTCTTCTTTCCAGAAAATGCTTGAAGGCATGGGCGGCTACATGGGTGAGCGTGCTGCCGACCTCGCCGATGTTGCTCAGCGTGTTATTGCTCACCTGCGCGGAGTTCCCGCTCCAGGAGTTCCTGAGTCTGACGAGCCCTTCATTCTTGTGGCTCACGATCTTGCTCCCGCAGACACCGCACTTCTGGACTTCACCAAGGTGTTCGCCCTCGTCACTCGTGATGGTGGCCCCACTTCTCACACCGCCATCTTGGCTCGTGCGAAGTCCATTCCCGCCATCGTGGGGGTGGGTGCCGGGGCAGAGTCACTGACCGATGACACTCTTGTCGTGGTCAACGCCGCAACCTCCACCGTTACCGCTGGAGTTTCTAGGGCAGATGTTGACGCAGCACTGGTGAAGCGTTCCGAGTGGCTCGAAGCATCTAACGCACCTATCACTGATGGCGCACTCAAGGATGGCCACAAGGTTCCTCTGCTGGCTAACCTCGGATCTCCTAAGGAAGCTGCCGGCGCGATTGCGCTCGGCGCTGAAGGTGTTGGTTTGTTCCGCACCGAGTTGCTTTACTTAAATTCAAAGGTTGTTCCAACTGTTGAAGAGCAGGCTGCCGAGTACGCTGCAATTCTTGCCGCTGCACCGCAGGGCCCAATTGTGGTTCGCACAATTGACGCCGGTAGTGACAAGCCGGTTCCATTCTTGCTAATGCCGCACGAAGAAAACCCGGCACTTGGTGTTCGCGGTTTCCGTTTGATTCAAGATCACCGCGACTTCATTGAAGACCAGTTGAAGTCACTTGAAATTGCCAGAGTGCAAACCGGCCGTGAAGTTTGGGTAATGGCACCAATGATTGCAACCGTGCAAGAAGCAAAGCAGTTTGCCGATCTTGCCCGCTCACTTGGTGGCTACAAGGTGGGCATCATGGTTGAGACACCTTCTATTGCGGCATTGATAGACCAGCTGGCCGGCATCGTTGACTTTGTATCGGTTGGTACTAACGACCTGTCTCAGTACCTGTTTGCTGCCGACCGCATGAACGCCAACCTTGGTGCACTCAGCAACCACTGGCAGCCAGGTTTGATTCGCACCCTTGCCCGCATCGCCGATGGCGCCAACCGTGGCGGCTTCAGCGTTGGCGTATGTGGCGAGAGCGCTTCAGACCCTGCCTTCGCAGTTGTGCTTGCCGGTCTTGGCATTAACTCTGTCTCTGTTTCTGTTTCTCAGGTTGGTGCGGTTCGCGCATCACTAAGTGCACTTGATCTTGCTAAGGCAAAAGAAGTTGCCAACGCGGTGTTGGTTGCAACATCACCTGAAGAAGCAAAGGCGGCAGCACTAGATGCACTCTCGCAGCTCTAAAGTAAGCGTCATTGGTGCGGGTGCCGTTGGCGCCTCAATGGCTTATGCAATGTTGATTCGTGAATCAGCGCGCGAGGTTGTTTTGTACGACGTAAATGAGGCCAAGGCAACTGCCGAGGTTCTTGATCTTGCACACGGCACCCAGTTCACCGGTTCATCATCAATTAGCGGTGGCGCAGATATTTCTTTGACTGCAAACTCAGATGTAATTGTCATTACCGCTGGGGCAAAACAAAACCCGGGGCAAACACGCTTAGAACTTGCCGGGGTTAATTTTTCAATCTTGAAATCATTGCTGCCAGATCTTTTGAAGCACTCCCCCGAGGCAATATTTGTTTTGGTTACCAACCCTTGTGATGTGCTTGCAACCGCCGCAATGCGCCTAACCGGTTTGCCTGCGAATCGTGTGTTTAGTTCTGGAACAGTTTTAGACTCTTCAAGACTTCGCTGGTTGTTGGCACAACGCTTTGGTGTTTCAACTGCAAACATTCACGCCAACATTATTGGCGAGCACGGTGATTCTGAATTTGCTCTTTGGTCTCAAGCTGCAGTTGGAAATGTGCCACTGCTTGACTGGAAGTTAGAAGACGGCAGCACGCTATCACGTGATGAACTTGATGCAATTGCGTACTCGGTAAAAACCGCAGCCTACAAAGTTATTGAAGGTAAAGGCGCAACTAATTTTGCAATTGGTTTATCTGGTGCGCGAATTGTTGAAGCCGTATTAAATGATGAACACGCAATCTTGCCAATTAGTTCAGTGCTAAATAATTACCACGGGGTTTCTGGCATTGCCATGTCTGTGCCTACTTTGGTTTCAAGAAACGGTGCGGTTCGCACAATTGACATCACCATGCAGCCACACGAGCAAGATCTGTTTGAAAAATCTGCGGCAGCCATCAAGGCCTCGCTAGATTCAATCGGAATTTAAGCTTCGCTAATTATTCGGTTTACCACGCTGTTAAACAGCGCAGCACGGTCATCGTTCTCGGCACCAGCAAGGTAGTACTCACGCATCTCTTTACGAGCATCGTAGGTTGCCTGGGTATCGGTGTTTAGTAGGCGCAAAATTGCAGGCTCAAAGTCAGCTGGCGCACGGCCATCAAGCACAACGCCGGTCTTTGCCATTGGGTAGCGCTCTGTAAATTCTTGAGCGGTTTGATCCATGCTTACCAACAGATAAGGCTTTAGCGAGAATAGCCAGTCACTCATAATGCCCGATAGGTCAGAGACAATCATGTCGCTAAGGTTGGCCGCCTGGTTCACGGTGATCTCTGTTTCGGCGGCGGCACCAAAGACGTGCTTTATGCCGGTCTTATTGGCGTGCTGCTCTAGCATTTCGTGCACCACAGAAATGGTGTGGGCGCCCTCGCTGGTCTTTGAGCAAAACGGGTGCGGGCGGTAAATTACGCTGGCACCGGCCTTGGTTAGGGCCTCAACAATCTGCGGGGTAACCGAAAGGCTAGAAAGCTCTTCGCCAAGCGCAGAGCCACCCCAGGTTGGCGCTACCAGCACGGTTGGCTTCTTTGGGTTTACCGGGCCTTCGGCCACGTTCATGCCGCCAAGTTGCGGGCGGCCAACAATTTCAAATTTATCGGCGGCTACCTTTACGCCGTTTCGCGCGTAGCGGTCTACGCCAGCCTGGCCGGCTACAAAGATTTTGGTGAACATGCCAGAGACCGGGTTGAAGCTTGCGGTTTTTTCGCTGTCTCCGTGCATTAGCTGCGCGTGCACCAGGTGAGGAAACCTAACGACCTCTGTGTTTTCACGTGCGTTATTTACGTACATGATGAACTTGAGGGTGGGCAGGTTACAAACCTCAATTAGTTTGTCGCGGTCGCGCGCAATAACAACTTTTGCTTTTTTGGTCATTGCCTGTAGCTGGCCAGCCATGCTTGGTCGGCGGGTGATGATGATCCACTCTTGGCCAACGTTTTCAAAAGGTTTGATCCACATTGCAATTTGGTACAGCGTGCTTTCATCGCCGTCAAAGAAAACAGCAAAGCTTGGTTTCATTCCGGCTAGCGACTTTGTGTCTTTGGTGGCCAATACGCCGCCAAGGTTCATGCCAGCGCTGCGCAGGTAACTTGAAATTACGCGCAGAACCTTTGAGACAAAGATTAAGAAAGTACCTAAAGCTTTAATGATTTACTCCTGTGTGCTTTTTTGTGGCCAAATACGAACCTACCAAAACCAGCGGGAATCCAACCAGAATTCCGGCGGTGATTGGTTCATCCAAAAGCAGAATACCCAGCACCACGGCTACTGCCATGTTCATATAGGTGACCAGGCTGCCGCGGGCAACGCCAATTTCTTTAATCAAAGTGAAATAGGCAACGAATGCAATTGCAGAGCAAATCACACCAAGACCAATAATTGAAAGCCATGCCTCGATAGGTGGGTTGGCTGCAATTTCACCAGGCAAAGAGAAGGCTGCCGGCACCGCGTAAATAACCGCAACAATTGCCATTGCCAAACCATTGATTGCCACTGCAGAGACATCGGGAATTTTTATTGAAGTGATAACCGGTGCAACCGCATAACCAACTGAGGCAAGAATGATCATGCCCACGTGAGGAACAGAAATGCTGCCAGAAAGTGCATCAATACCAACTAGCAAAATCAAACCTGTGAATCCAATTGCCAGGCCGGCAAGAGTTTTTGGGTGAGCTAGAGATTTGTCTTTTAGATAAAACAGGCCAATCAAGAGGCCAAAGAAAGGTACGGTGGCAACCAGCAAGCCGGCTAGGCCCGAATTAATCACTCGTTCGGCCTCAGTAAGTAGATACCAGGGGCCAACCATTTCAATGAGTGCGTACAACAGTACATAGGGCCAAGCTTTGAGTGCGGGCTTCAATACTTTGCGATTAATGGCAATGGGAATAAGCACGGCCGCGCCAACCAGTACGCGAGAAAAAACAATGGTCCAGGTTGAGAAGTCTTCAACCGCTACGCGTATAAATAGGTACGGTACGCCCCAGGCAACACCAGCAATAAGAAAGAGAATCAGGCCTTTTCGCGACATTACCTAAGCCTAACTGACCGCTTAATGGCGGCTAGCCCCCGCCCCAGCAGTAGATTTAGCCCATGAGTTCAATGAAGACCGCAGCGCTAATTCGCTTTGCAACCGCCTTTGCCATGTTGGCCAGTGTGGTTTGGCAAATTACTTCAAGAGTTGTGAACAATGTGTTCAGGCCATGGGAGTACTTCTCTTACTTCACCATTCAGACCAGCCTGATTGCCATTGTCACTCTTAGCGTTGCCGGTTGGTTTGCCTGGAATGGGCGTGCGGAAACTCGCGTGCTGAATATCGTGCGGTTATCTACTGTGACTTTCACGGTTGTGGTGACCTTGGTTTACAACCTTTTGCTTCGCGGCCTGCCAGATGCCGCCGCCGATGGCGACTACGTGTGGCCGGTGCTACCAAATGAAATTCTGCACGTGTGGGCTGCGATCTTTATGTTGATTGACTGGATGCTCTCTAGCCGCCGAATCAACCTGCGAATTCGCACAATTTTTTGGGTGCTGTTGTTTCCATTGGTTTGGTTGGTTTACTCAATCATTCGCGGTCTTGCGGTTGACTGGTGGCCTTACTGGTTTATCAATCCAAATGAACCGGCCGGCATAACAGGAATGCTTACCTACATAATTGGCATCATGCTGTTCTTGCTTACCGTGGCAATTGCATTACTTGGTTTGCAACGCATCACAGTGCGCGCATTTAGAAAGTAATTACTTAGCCAACATTTCGCGAACCAGTGGCACAACCTTGGTTCCATAAAGTTCAATTGAGTGCATCAGTTTGCTGTGGCTCATTGGGCCGTTGGCATACTTCAAATCAAAACGGTGTGCGCCAATAGATTCAATGGCATAGGCAATTTTCTTTGCAACTGTTTCAACAGAGCCAACATATAGTGAACCTTGCTTCACCTCGGCCAAGAATGAATTCTTTTGCACCGGTG
>NZ_CAKZII010000012.1 GCF_936931525.1 uncultured Aurantimicrobium sp. | reverse complement strand
ACGCGTTCTCTATCCCCATCCTCACCCTGGTGGACGTTCCCGGATACCTTCCCGGCACTGACCAGGAGTGGGCTGGTGTGATTCGTCGTGGAGCCAAGTTGCTCTACGCCTACTCGGAAGCAACTGTTCCCCTCGTAACCGTGATCACCCGCAAGGCTTACGGTGGCGCATACATCGTGATGGGTTCCAAGCAGCTCGGTGCTGACATCAACCTGGCCTGGCCTACTGCAGAAATTGCTGTGATGGGTGGTCAGGGTGCCGTCAACATTCTGTACCGCGGTGAGATCAAGAAGGCGGAAGAGGAAGGCGCAGACGTCAACGCCGTCCGCACCAAGCTCGCCAACGAATACACCTACAACGTGGCCAGCCCCTTCCTCGCTGCAGAGCGTGGAGAGCTGGACGGCGTGATTGAGCCAGCACAGACCCGTGTTGCCGTGACCAAAGCACTGCGTGCCTTGCGTGGCAAGCGTGCGTCACTGCCTCCCAAGAAGCACGGAAACATCCCACTGTGACAATCGAGAACGTGCGCTTCCTCACTCAGGGTGTCACCCCTGAGGAGAAGGCTGCTGTGCTCGCCATCCTCGACGCGCAGATTGCTGAAGAGTCAGCAATCGAGCACGAAGTTCAAGGCGCAGGAATGAGCGCCTGGCAGGTGTCTCAGCGAGGTATCCGCGAAGACATCAAGGGTGGCTCACGCCGCTTTGGTTGGGATTTTGGGAAGTAATTAGCTTCTGACGAAGCGGGCAACCGCTTCCACGTGGTGCGTGTTCGGGAAGAGATCGAACGCACGCAGTTCTTCCAGCTGGTAGCCCCGCTCTGCAAACAATGCCACGTCGCGCGACAGCGCCACAGGGTCGCATGCCACATAGACCAGCTGCGCTGGAGAGAGCTCAGCAAGAGAGTTCACGACGTCCTTGCCTGCACCTGCACGTGGTGGGTCGAGAACGATTGTCGCTGCGGCGTAGCGTGCCTTCTCCACAGCGTTGAGATCACCCAGAACACTGGCAAGGTAGCGGTCAACACGTGCGGTGACAGCACGTGCTCCGACCCACTCGGCCAAGTTATCGAGCGCATACTCGGTCGCCATTTCGTCGGACTCAACCGAGGTCATCCGAGTGGTGGAACCAAAGCGGTCTCCCACGGCAGCAGCGAACAATCCCACGCCGCCATAGAGGTCGTGGTTTGCAGCACGGGGGTCAAACAGTGCCTCATCAATAACCGAGCTCACGGCATCAGACAGTGTTGCCGCAGCGTGACGGTGCACCTGCCAGAAGCCGCGCACGTCCACCTTGAATGCGCGCTTGCCCACCATTTCAGTGATGGGTTCGGGAGCGGGACGCTTCTTGTTCTTGCCGTTGTCAATGTTGCCGGCAATCGCACGAGCAGAATCTCCGCTGGGTCCAACGAGGTCAATGAAATCGATGCCAGGGATGCGCTGGCCAAAGGGAGCAAGCTCAGCAATGCGCGAGGCAGCCAAAGGCAGATCGTCCACTTCGATGACACTGTGGCTGCGGGAAGCATAGGGGCCAACCTTGCCGTCGGCATCAACGTGCAAGCGCACGCGCGTGCGCCAGCCAGTGCCCTTGGATTCGTTGTCGCCGTCGAGGGCTTCGACCTCGACACGGCGTTCAATCTTGCCCATGCGGGAAAGAGAATCTTCGAGAACGAATGCTTTGAGCTCGCGCTGGGTGGCCAGCTTGATGTGGCCAAACTCTGCGCCACCTGCGCGCTCAGCTGGATCACGGGTCACACTGGCGGCAGACCACACGTGTTCTTGGCGATCGGGAGAAGCTTTCAATACCTCAACGGTGTCTGCACGCCAGAAGCTTTTCTGTGACGCATCCGTGATGCGAGCCAGGACGCGTTCGCCCGGAAGAGTGTCCGCAACGAAGATGACACGACCGTCGTGACGGGCGACAAAAACACCACCGTGAGCGACATTGGTAATGTCGAGCTCACAGAGTGTGCCCACAAACTCGGATCCTCGAGAGGTGGACGCATTTCGCTGTGTTTTTGCTTGAGCCATACTTCGAGCTTTCCATATCTGAAAGGCGTGCACGTGCGCTTCTACCTCGCATCCACCTCTCCCGCACGTTTGGCGACCCTGCGCAGCTCGGGAATTGAGCCTGTTGTCGTGCCCAGCGAGGTCGATGAAGACGCCGCTGTTGCCGCTGCCGAGGCAGCTGCAGGCGGCGAATTAGCACCGGCTGAGATGGTGCAATTACTCGCTCAGGCCAAAGCTGAAGCAGTTCTGAACTCAGAGATCGATGGACTTGTCCTCGGTGGTGACTCTGCATTTGTGCTCGATGGCGTCACCTATGGCAAGCCCCACACCCCCGAGGTGGCACTCGAGCGCTGGCAGAAGCAGCGCGGTCGCACCGGGCAGTTGTATTCAGGCCACTGGATGATTGACCACCGTGGTGGGCAGCTGAACTCTGCCGTGGGTGAGGTCACCGTTGCTGAGGTGACGTTCTCCTCAGATATCTCCGATGCTGAGCTCGAGGCCTATATTTCTTCAGGAGAACCACTCAAGGTTGCCGGTGCTTTCACCATTGATTCGCTTGGTGCCGCCTTTATTGACCGCATCGAGGGAGACCCCTCGACCGTGGTCGGGGTCTCTGTTCCTGCACTTCGCCGCATGGCAGGCCAGTTAGACGTGTTCTGGCCTGAACTCTGGAACAAATAGTCGTTGTAGGCATCGTTCACGACTCGCGGACTTTTTTGTCGTAGATGCCCAACTGAACAGGCCCTCCGCTTACTAGGCTGGGGACTATGTCCCGCATTACAAAGGTCCTCATTGCGAACCGTGGCGAGATCGCCGTTCGCATCATTCGTGCAGCACGTGACTACGGAATTGGTTCCGTCGCCGTCTATGCCGACCAAGACATTAACTCTCTCCACGCGAAGCTTGCTGACGAGGCTTACGCCCTCAACGGCACCACCAGTGCCGAGACCTATCTTGTTATCGACAAGATCCTCGCTGTTGCCCGCAAGTCAGGCGCTAACGCGGTTCACCCCGGTTATGGCTTCCTCGCTGAGAACGCTGACTTTGCTCGCAAGGTGCAGGCAGCTGGTCTGATCTGGATTGGCCCCAGCCCCGAAGCTATCGAACAGCTCGGTGACAAGGTTTCGGCCCGTCACGTGGCCGAGAAGGTGGGCGCACCACTTGCTCCCGGAACCATCAACCCGGTATCTGGCGCTGAAGAAGTTCTCGACTTCGTCGACATCCACGGTCTGCCTGTTGCCATCAAGGCAGCATTTGGTGGTGGTGGCCGCGGCCTCAAGGTTGCCCGTAACCGTGAAGAAGTAGCGGAACTCTTTGAATCCGCAACCCGTGAAGCAATCGCAGCCTTCGGCCGTGGTGAATGCTTCGTGGAGAAGTACTTGGACGAGCCTCGTCACGTGGAAACCCAGTGCCTCGCTGACGCTCACGGCAACGTGGTTGTGGTTTCTACTCGTGACTGCTCTCTGCAGCGTCGCCACCAGAAGCTCGTTGAAGAAGCTCCTGCACCGTTCCTCACAGAGGCACAGACCACTGAGCTCTACCGCGCCTCGAAGGCCATCCTTAAAGAGGTTGGCTACTTAGGCGCAGGAACCTGTGAATTCCTCATTGGTAAGGACGGCACTGTTTCCTTCCTCGAAGTAAACACACGTCTACAGGTTGAGCACCCTGTCTCTGAAGAAGTCACCGGCATTGACCTCGTTCGCGAACAGTTCCGTATCGCTGAAGGTGGCGTTCTGGATTATCCAGACCCTGTTGTCACCGGACACTCGTTCGAATTCCGCATCAACGGTGAAGATGGTGGCCGTGGATTCCTCCCCGCACCAGGTCCCGTGCACGTCTTCCGTGCACCAGGTGGCCCTGGTGTTCGCGTGGACTCGGGTGTCACCGCAGGGGACGTCATCTCTGGCTCCTTCGACTCTCTGTTGGCCAAGCTCATCGTGACCGGAGCTACTCGTGAAGAAGCTCTTGAGCGTTCACGCCGTGCTCTAGATGAGTTCGAGGTTGCCGGTCTTCCCACCGTGCTTCCTTTTCACCGCAAGATTGTCCGCGACCCTGCGTTCGCTCCTGAGGGTGACAAGCCCTTCACCATCTATACCCGTTGGATTGAGACCGAGTTCGTCAACGACATCGAGCCTTGGAGTGGTGAAGCAGAAGAAACTCCGTCACTAGCGAAGCGTCAGCACGTGACTATTGAGGTTGATGACCGTCGCATCGAAGTTTCCCTGCCCGCAAAGCTCCTGCGCGCAAACAACGCAGACCTCGCAACACAGGGCCCTGCTCCTGTCCGCAAGGTTGCTTCTCACGCTGTGGGCGGCGCCGGTGGCGCAACTGTCAAGGCTCCCATGCAGGCAACCGTGGTCAAGATTGCGGTTGAAGAAGGCCAGAAGGTTGTCAAGGGCGATCTGATCTTGGTTCTGGAAGCCATGAAGATGGAACAGCCCGTGGAAGCCCACAAGGATGGCGTCATCTCCGGCATCAATGCCGAGGTTGGCCAGACGGTGTCCAACGGTCACGTTCTGCTGAACATCGACGACGCTGAATAACTCGCTCGAGAGAACTCTTCACGAAAAAGGCCCGCTGAGTATTCAGCGGGCCTTCTTTCTTAAGCGTGTGTGTTCTACTTCTTCTCCACTGCATGCAGCGCACGAGCAGCATCCACGATGCTTCCAGCAATGGAGGGGTAGATAGCAAAGCTCTTGGCAACGTCATCGACAGTGAGGCGGTGCTCAACGGCGAGCGCGAGCGGGAAGATCAGCTCTGATGCACGAGGTGCCACGATGACGCCACCGATGACGGTGCGCGAGGTAGTCGTTGTGATGAGCTTCACAAAGCCGTCACGAATACCCTGCATCTTGGCGCGAGGGTTCGCAGTCAAAGGAAGCTTGAAAACTGTTCCACGGATGATGCCTGCTTCGATTTCTGCCTGGCTCCAGCCCACTGAGGCAACCTCAGGCTGAGTGAAGATGTTTGCTGCCACGTTGCGTTCATCGAATGGGGTTACTGCGTCACCGAGGGCGTGGAAGGCCGCGGTGCGACCCTGCATCATGGCCACAGAAGCCAAAGGAAGTGCCGCCGAGCAGTCGCCCACACCATAGATGTTGGGTACAGAGGAACGCGCAACTCGGTTGACCACAATGCGTCCGGCGTCGTCGAGTTCCACACCTGCTTCTTCCAGGCCTAAACCCTTTGTGTTGGGAACAGAACCCACTGCAATGAGGCAGTGGCTTCCTTCAATAACTTGACCGTCTGCCAGGGTCACCTGAACACGCTTGGTGGTGCGCTCCACCTTTTCCATGCGGGCTTTGGACATCACGGTCATGCCACGACGGATGAAGACTTCTTCCAGTACTGCGGCTGCATCCGCGTCTTCACCAGGAAGAACGGTGTCGCGGCTGGAGACCAGGGTGACCTTGGAACCCAGTGAAGAATATGCCGAAGCAAACTCAGCACCTGTCACACCCGAACCAACCACAATCATGTGCTCAGGAAGTTCGGTGAGGTTATAGAGCTGAGTCCAGGTGAGAATGCGCTCACCATCTGGCTTAGCGGTCTCTAACACTCGTGGGCTTGCACCGACGGAGACGATGATGGTGTCTGCTTCAATGCGGTCAAAGTCTGTGCCACCAGGACCAGTGGAGGCAATCACAGCGTGATCACCGTCGAGTCGACCATGGCCTGGAATGAAGTTCACGCCGGCCTTCTTCAGCGCCTTCTGCATATCTTCAGACGTATCGTGGGCCAGGCCAAGCAGACGCTTGTTCACGGTCGCCATGTTGATGGTGATCTCAGGCTTGCGTGGCTTATTGTCTTCCCCCTTGACGGAGAACTGGACACCCAGTTCGTCAGAACGTCCCAGAGTGGAGGTGAATTCAGCTGTCGCAATGAGGGTCTTGGAGGGAACAACATCGGTGAGCACGGCAGAGCCACCCACACCAGAACGCTCAATCAGAGTTACTTCTGCTCCGAGCTGGGCTGCTGCCAGTGCTGCTTCGTAGCCACCAGGGCCACCACCCAAAATTGCAATGCGCTGCTTGCGTTCAAACTCAAAAGCCATGACCTTATTCTCGCACTACGTGAGCAATAGGCTGGGCGTATGTCGAACGCAGGTGAGTGGGGTTTCAACCCACTGGAAGACCCTTCCCAAGATCCTGCCGAAATAGCTAAGCAAGCTGCGTTTGAGATTGCTGTTGCCACGGGCATAGGCCACCACGATATTGCGCTAACCCTGGGTTCTGGCTGGGGTGCGGTCGTGGACATGATTGGCAAGACCACCGAGGAAATCCCTGCTGAGGAAATCACGGGCTTTAGTGCTTCGGGAGTCCCCGGCCACCTCGGCACGATTCGCAGTGTGATTCTGCCGAGTAACAAGCGCCTGCTCGTTATTGGCGCACGGACTCATCTCTATGAAGGTCGTGGAGCTCCAGGTTTTGTGCGCCGCGTCGTGCATAGCGTCCGCACTGCGTCAGCAGCGGGCGCGAAGACTATGGTCCTCACCCACGGCGCTGGTGGAATTCGCCCAGCGTGGCAACCAGGAACTCCCGTGCTGATCAAAGATCACCTCAATCTCACAGGCACCACACCTATTGAAGGTGCGACATTCATTGACATGACGAATGTCTACACACCAGCACTGCGCCAGCTCGCCAAGAGTGTGGATCCCTCGCTGGGTGAAGGGGTCCTTGCTCAGGTTCCCGGACCTCAATATGAAACGCCTGCAGAGGTACAGATGCTGCGTGGCATGGGTGCGGACATGGTGGGAATGTCTATTGCGCTTGAAGCCATGGCAGCCCGCCAGGCAGGCATGGAAGTGCTGGGGCTTTCCTTGATCACTAATCAAGCAGCAGGTATCTCATCCACACCCCTGTCACACCGAGAAGTGCTCGAGGCAGGCGCTCAGGCAGAGCCTCGCGTCAGCACTCTACTGGCGAAGATCCTCGAGCAGATCTAGCTAGCGAGCAAGCTGAACGGCTTCAACGAAGCCGTCCGTAATCGCATCTGCAAGTGCTTCGCGATCTTCCAAAGGAAGGAACGCGGACGCGGCAGCGTTCTGCTGGAACGTTTCGAGGTCAGCCAGTGTGTAGGCAAAAGCATCAGCAACGAGCCACAGTTCCTTCGACAGCGACGTTCCGCTTTGCAAACGGTTGTCGGTGTTGACGGTAACCGTCATACCCAATTGATAGAGCAGATCAAAGGGGTGGTCCATCATGTCTGTTCCCCACGCAGCAATAGCTCCGGTTTGCAGATTGGACGATGGGGAAAGCTCAAGCGCAATGCCACGGTCCTTCACCCACTGTGAGAGAAGCCCCAGCGAGACAAAGGTGGCGTTCTCATCTGTGCCATCAATACTGATGTCTTCAGCCAAACGAACACCGTGGCCGAGACGTAGAGCGTGGCCATCACTGAGTGCGCTTTCAATACTGGAAATGCCATCTGCTTCACCGGCGTGAATGGTGACGGGGAAATATTCACGTGCGAGGTAATCGAAGGCGTCTTTGTGAAGGGATGCAGGGAATCCCAACTCAGCACCAGCAATATCGAAGCCCACAACGCCGTTGTCACGGTGACGAACAGCCAGCTGAGCAATCTCGAGACTGCGGTCAGCGTGACGCATAGCGGTCACCAATTGACCAATACGGATGGTCTTTCCCTGAGCAGCGGCATCTTCGATGCCCTGCTCAATTCCTTCTTGGACGTATTCCACAACCTGGTCAAGAGTCAGGCCCTTAGTGAGGTGCTGTTCTGGTGCCCAGCGCAGCTCGCCATAGATCACACCATCGTTGGCGAGGTCGATGACCGACTCGCGCGCTACACGAGTGAGTCCCTCACGGGTCTGCATCACAGCACAGGTCAGGTCAAAGGTCTTCAAGTACTCAACAAGAGAACCTGAGTTGGACTGGTCTGCAAACCACTGGCCCAGGCCCTCAGCATCGAGAACAGGAAGCTCGATTCCTTCTGCTTCTGCCAATTCAATGATGGTGGCGGGGCGCAGGCTGCCATCGAGGTGATCGTGCAGAGAGATCTTGGGAAGGGTGCGGACATCGACGCCGTCGAGGACAAATTCAGCAGACATGTTGAGCTTTCGGTTGTGATTGAGATGGATTAGAGAACGTCGTCGCGGCCAGAGATGCGCAGGGCATCGACCACAGACTTGACCTTTTGAGCATTGGCAGTGGTGG
>NZ_CAKZII010000011.1 GCF_936931525.1 uncultured Aurantimicrobium sp. | reverse complement strand
CGGTCGAAGTCAGTGCGCTCACCGGCACGAGTTGCCTCGACGCGGTAGGTCACCTTGAGTACTGGAGAGTAGATCGAGTCAACAGGAATCTGACCTGCTTCGGAGAACTCTGAACGGTTCTGGCTACCGGAGACGTAGCCGCGGCCACGCTCGATGGTCAGTTCGAGTTCGAACTTTGCCTTGTCGTTCAGGGTTGCGATCACGAGCTCAGGGTTGTGAATCTCAACACCAGCAGGTGCGGAGATGTCAGCAGCGGTAACAACACCGGAACCCTGCTTACGGAGGTAAGCGGTGATGGGCTCGTCGTGCTCGCTGGAGACAACCAGAGACTTGATGTTCAGGATGATTTCAGTTGCATCTTCCTTGACACCAGGAATGGTGGAGAACTCGTGGAGTACGCCATCCAGACGGATGCTGGTTACTGCTGCACCAGGAATGCTGGAGAGCAGGGTACGACGCATGGAGTTACCCAAGGTGTAACCAAAACCAGGTTCCAGCGGTTCAATGATGAAACGTGAACGGTATTCAGAGATGTTCTCTTCGGAAAGCGTGGGGCGCTGTGCAATGAGCACTATGTATTCCTTTCGGCTGAGTGTCCGATATATGACACTCGCGTGAGCGGGGTTATTGAGTTATAAAACGGGGGAAAGACTAAACGCGACGACGCTTAGGTGGACGGCAACCGTTGTGAGCCTGTGGGGTCACATCGGAAATCGAACCAACCTCGAGGCCAGCGGCCTGAAGCGAACGAATTGCGGTTTCACGACCAGAGCCGGGGCCCTTGACGAAAACATCAACCTTCTTCATGCCGTGCTCTTGTGCCTGGCGTGCTGCAGACTCTGCTGCGAGCTGTGCTGCGAAGGGAGTCGACTTACGTGAACCCTTGAAGCCAACCTGACCAGATGACGACCAGCTGATTACTGCACCGGTGGTGTCAGTGATCGACACGATGGTGTTGTTGAACGTGCTCTTGATGTGGGCCTGGCCCACAGCAACGTTCTTCTTGTCCTTTTTGCGCGGCTTGCGAACTGCCGACTTAGGTGCTGCCATGATTTCTCCTAAAACCTAATGAGGGGGCTAAAACCCGCGAAGCGGATTACTTAGCCTTCTTCTTGCCGGCGACGGTACGCTTTGGTCCCTTGCGGGTACGTGCGTTGGTCTTGGTGCGCTGTCCGCGGACAGGAAGACCCTTACGGTGACGGATACCTTCGTAGCTACCGATCTCAACCTTGCGGCGAATGTCGGCCTGTACTTCACGGCGGAGGTCACCCTCTACGCGGAAAGTACCTTCGATGTAGTCACGCAGAGCGACCAGCTGGTCGTCGGTGAGGTCCTTGACGCGGATGTCTCCGCTGATGTTGGTGTCAGCGAGAGTCTTTAGTGCTCGCGTACGACCAACGCCGTAGATGTATGTCAGTGCAACTTCCACGCGCTTTTCGCGGGGAATGTCTACTCCGGCAAGACGTGCCATGGTGGCATCTCCTTGTGTGTAGTGGAGGTGTGGAGCATTCCCGGTGCCACGGCCTCCAACCGTAGGTGTCCCTTACTTGCGTAAGTTCTTGGGAGTGCTTTGTTTAGTTGTTGCGGCGAACCGCGGGATCACTCTTGCGAGTGAAAATCTGTGGGAGTCTTTCGACTAGCCCTGGCGCTGCTTGTGACGAGGGTTCTCGCAGATCACCATGACGTTTCCGTGGCGACGAATAACCTTGCACTTGTCGCAGATGGGCTTAACGCTGGGGTTAACCTTCATTGTTCTTTTCCTTTTATCGCTGTCTTCGTACCGAAGCCTTGTGGGCTCTGGCCGTTACTTCTCAGTAACCCTTATTTGTAGCGGTAGACGATACGTCCACGGGTGAGGTCGTAAGGGCTGAGCTCTACGATGACCTTGTCCTCAGGGAGGATTCGGATGTAGTGCTGACGCATCTTGCCCGAGATGTGGGCAAGAACCTTGTGGCCATTAGTCAGCTCAACGCGGAACATTGCGTTGGGCAACGCTTCGGTGATCGAACCTTCGATCTCGATGACGCCGTCTTTTTTGGCCATAACTCACTTATCGCTTTATTGGGGATTACTGGTCTTGCGGATGCAAAATGATTTCTGACGACACGCCAAAGGCATGGCAACAGACACCAAAGTCCAAGCTTATGTGATATTCCCG
>NZ_CAKZII010000010.1 GCF_936931525.1 uncultured Aurantimicrobium sp. | reverse complement strand
AGAGCGTCGAGTACAGAAATATTAAAGATATCGCTGCTATCCCAAACAAAAATAAATATAAAACTTTGTTCCCCCTTTTGAAGGTGGCGACAACAAGAGCTCCAAAGCTGCAGATCAACTCCCCATTAGCCGCAAGAACTTTATTGAACTCTGCGAGAAGCTCACCGTCGAAGATGAGAAGCAGTTCGAAGATGTGTGGCGTCAATTAGGCCTTTCAGTTGACTGGACTCAGACCTACCGCACCATCTCGGACGAGACCATCACCACCAGCCAACTTGCTTTCATCAATAACCACGCTCGCGGTGAGGCATACCAAGCAATGGCGCCTACTTTGTGGGATGTCACCTTCCGTACAGCAGTGGCACAGGCAGAACTTGAAGACAAGGAAATGCCTGGTGCATACCACCGCCTGACATTCCACAAGCCTGATGGCGGTCACATTGAGATCATGACCAGCCGCCCTGAGCTCCTTCCTGCGTGCGTTGCCCTCGTCGCTCATCCAGATGATGAGCGTTACAAGCCCTACTTCGGCAAGACCGTGAAGACTCCTGTCTTTGGTGTTGAAGTTCCTGTCCTTGCACACCACCTTGCCCAGCCCGACAAGGGCACAGGTATAGCCATGATTTGTACGTTCGGTGATGTCACCGACGTGATCTGGTGGCGTGAGTTGAATCTGATGACACGTGCGGTAATCGGTTTTGACGGACGCTTCATTTCTGAAGCTCCCGAAGGTCTCGAATCGCCCCAGGCGCAGGCTGCATACGCTGAACTCGCAGGCAAGACAGCTTTCAGCGCAAAGACGGCAATGGTCGAGATGCTTCAAGCATCCGGCGAAATGCTGGGAGAACCAGAACCCATCATGCACCCCGTGAAATTCTTCGAAAAGGGTGACAAGCCTCTTGAAATCGTGTCTACCCGCCAGTGGTACTTAGTCAACGGTGCTAAGGATGACGAACTTAAGAAAAAGCTCATCGATTTGGGTCAGGAAATGTCCTGGCACCCTGATTTCATGCGCGTGCGCTATGAAAACTGGGTCAATGGTTTGAACGGTGACTGGCTGGTCTCACGTCAACGTTTCTTTGGCGTACCAATTCCTGTGTGGTACCCACTTGATGGTGATGGAAACCCCGTATTCGACGAGCCCATCATTGCTACTCGCAACCAGCTACCCGCAGATCCTTCAACCGACGTACCTGCCGGTTACACCGAAGCACAACGCGGCATCCCCGGTGGTTTCCAGGGTGAAGTTGATGTCATGGACACCTGGGCAACCTCGAGCCTCACCCCACAACTTGCTGGTGGTTGGGAGCGTGATGAGGACCTGTGGAATCTAGTCTTCCCCTTCGACCTGCGTCCCCAGGGACAAGACATCATTCGCACCTGGCTCTTCTCGACCATGTTGCGTTCTGCACTGCAGAACGGCGGCAAGCCTTGGACCAACGCAGCCATCTCTGGCTTCATTGTGGACCCAGACCGCAAGAAGATGTCCAAGTCAAAGGGCAATGTGGTCACTCCTGCGGACATGCTGGACCAGCACGGTTCTGATGCCGTTCGTTATTGGGCAGCAAGCAGTCGCCTCGGAACTGACGCAGCTTTTGATCCTCAGAACCCCACTCAGATCAAAATCGGGCGACGTTTAGCGATCAAGCTCTTGAACGCATCTAAGTTCATTCTGGGATTCAACGCTCCAGCTGACACAGTGATCACAAACCCGCTTGATCTCAGCATGCTTGAATCGCTGCACGATGTCATCCGCGAGGCTACTGAAGCGCTCGAGAACTATGACCACGCAAAAGCGCTCGAAGTTACCGAGCACTTCTTCTGGACTTTCACAGACGATTATCTTGAACTCGTCAAGGAACGCGCCTATAACGAAGAGCACCCTGAGCAGGCATCTGCAGCTGCAGCGTTGAACAAGGCACTGACAGTGTTCTTGCGACTCTTCGCTCCTGTGCTTCCTTTTGCAGCTGAAGAGGCATGGTCATGGTTCCACGATGACAGTGTTCACCGTGCATCGTGGCCTGCTCCTGGAAATGACAAGATCGGGAACCCCGACATTCTGAAGGCAGCTTCTGAAGCTCTCATTGGTATTCGACGCGCAAAGACAGACGCCAAAGCTTCTCAGAAGACCGAGGTTCTGACCGCGACGATTGCAGCACCAGAGGCTCTCATTTCTTTACTTGAGGCAGCTCAGGGTGACTTGATGGCAACCGGACGCATCGCGAAGCTGAACTTCACCGAAGCAGCTGAGCTTTCAGTTACGAACATTGAGCTGGCACCTGTGCCTGAAACCCCTGCCGAGTAATCATGCAACTCGGCACACGCTGGCCAGCTCATTCGGAACCACCGCAGTCACTTGATGTTGTTGTCCGTGAAGCTGTTAGTGAAGTGGAACGAGAACTTACTGCACTCAAGCAAGACACAACAGGTTGGTATTGGACGTTGACCTATCTAGAAAATAGGCCGGTTGTTCAACTCGACGATGGAACCACTATCCGCGTTCTGCACAACGGTCAGATATCTATCGAAATAGAGGAGTAGCGTTTAATCATGGCTACAGAAACTGAAACAGCTCCACGCGACTGGACAATCACCCTCATCCTTTCCATCTTCGTCGGCACCCTCGGTATCGACCGTATGTTCATCGGAAAATGGGGAACTGGATTCCTCAAGTTGATTACCGGTGGCGGACTCGGCGTGTGGTGGATCATTGACATCATCATCATTGCTACCGGCGGTATGCGCGACAAGTGGGGTCGCGAACTCGTCAAGTAATTTTTACTCTGAGCAACCAAAGAACCCCTCCACAATGTGGAGGGGTTCTTTGTCTTGGAAGGTCTACTTATGACTGTGCAGCTGCCTGCTGCTTGGCAATCTCAGCGTGCACCTCTGTCATGTCAATTGCCTTGACCTGAGTAATCAGATCGTCAAGTGCTGCTGGAGGTAGAGCGCCTGCCTGTGAGAACAGCAAGATACTGTCTCGGAAAATCATCAACGTAGGAATGGACTGAATACCGGCTGCTGCGGCAAGAGACTGCTGAGCTTCGGTATCTACTTTTCCAAACACGACTTCAGGGTTCTTTTCTGAAGCTGCCTCGAAGGTGGGTGCAAACATTTTGCACGGACCACACCAGTCAGCCCAGAAATCAACGACAACGATGTCGTTGCCAGTGATGGTGTTATCAAAATTTTCAGCGGTGAGTTCTACAGAAGCCATGAAAAAAGCTTACACTAAATACGGATACCCCCTGGGGTATATTTGAATAGTTACTTCTTGAGTCTTCCCACTAAAGGAATGATGCGACCAACCCGTGTTGCATATGCCCTGTAGGTAGGAAACTTCTCTAACAGCAAACGTTCTTCAAACCGAGCTTTGTAAGACAGCAAAACAATCAACAGAACATAAGCAAAAACTGTGAACAATGAACCAGCTGGAACTGTGAGGCCAAGTCCAATCAGTAACAAGCCAAGGTAAATGGGGTGGCGGACAATGGCATACATTCCAGTAGTTCTGAGAACGGCAGTTGCTTTGGGAACGGGAGTCGCTGTCAAGGAATTACCCAAACTGACTATTCCAAAAAGAGTAATTGCTAGTCCCGCAATCAACAAAAGCACGGCGATGTTTCCTACAAGCTCAGTAACAGCCCATACGTCTCCATGGGGTAATCCAATGATGGCAATCAGCAATCCGAACTGGATAAGTACCAGGATGATCCCTTTAGTTTTATCGCTCATCTCTTCATCATGCCTCAGAGGAACTCAATGACAACTACGAACGGCAACACGGCACCGAATCCTGAACGCTCGTGGGGAGAATTTGGTGAACTCGTTACCGGTTATGACATACCGGTATTCAACGAAAGAGAAGTGCGAGCTAGCGCAGGGATTCTCTTTCTTATTGGCTTCACCGGGTATGTCATTGCCTGGACTACAGGTTTTCTCATTCCGCTAAGGGCCTTTGCCGTTCTCTTCCTGTTCGACATGCTCATCCGATTGTTCGTTTCCCCTCGGTTCTCACCCACATTGGCTTTAGGGCGAGTGATTGTGTATCACCAGCGCCCAGAATTTGTTGGAGCTCCTCAAAAGAGATTTGCGTGGAGTCTGGGGTTAGGAATAGCACTCACAAGTTGCTTCACAATGGGCTGGCTCGCCGCACCATTGTGGGTGGTCTTGATTCTCTGCGGAATCTGCATGAGTGTTCTATTCCTAGAAACGGCTTTTGGAATCTGCGTAGGTTGTGAACTGCAGAAACGTTTCTCTCGAACCGCTCCTCAGTATTGCCCTGGTGATAGCTGCAATTACGATCCACGATCCGACCGACTTTCATAGAGAACTCATAGTTTCTACATAGTCTTTACATATACCCCCTGGGGTATCTTGAAGGTATCCCAACAGAAAGTTGTTCGCCATGAAGAAATCAACCATCATCACAGCTTCAGTGCTCGCTGTCGTTATCGGTGCAGCTGGAGTTACAGCAGCCGTAGTCACGAGCGCTCCCCCTGCACCAGTTGCATCGTCTGAGGCCCCTCAACCCATGACCAGCCAGGACGAAGCTCAAGAAATTGAGCAGGAAACTGAAATTTCAACAAGCGCAACAAGCACCGAAGACTTACTTCTGTATTTGATTGAAGAAGAAAAATTAGCGCACGATGTCTACACGGTCCTTGGAGAAACCTGGGGCGGAAACACATTCAGTAACATCTTGGCCAGTGAAAGCACTCACCAAGACCAGGTACTGAATTTACTCAACACGTATGGACTCACAGATCCACGATCTTCAGAGATTGGCGTGTTCACTAACCCAGATCTTCAAACTCTCTATGACCAGCTCATCGCTCAGGGCATGACTAGCCAAACCGAGGCTTACAAGGTTGGGGTGCTGATCGAAGAAACAGACATCACTGATCTGACGTCAGCAATTAACTCAACTACTGACTCTGCTGTTGTAGCCACTCTTGAAAAGCTACGTTCCGCTAGTGAGAGCCACTTGGCTGCTTTCAGCAAGAAACTTTAGTTCACTCCAATTTGGTGGGTGTGCCCTTCGGGGTACACCCACCTTGTTGTTTTCCTGATTCGTAGCCACAGAGAACAAAACCACTACAGTGCACTTCCAAGCCGGCTACTACTACTCATTTACCAGAAGGCGCAAGGCATAAAAATGTGCGGATTTCGTTGCGAAAATGAACAATATATGAGGTCATCCGTATTCAAATCAGGACTAGAGTAAGTAATCGCACACAGGTTTCATCACCCGTGTTGTTTCATGGCCTCAAAGAAGAGAGAAGTACATGCCTGAATCCTTTGTCCCCGGAGCTGACTCAAAAATCGCTCTGAAACGCAACCTAGGAATGTGGGCAATTGTTGCTCTAGGCCTGGGTTACATGACACCTACTGTCGTATTTGACACCTTTGGTCTCGTTGCTGAAGGAACCAACAACGTTGTGCCACTTGCCTACGTATTTGCTCTGATCGTGATGGTCTTCACCGCAATCAGCTACGGCAAGATGACCTCTCAGTTCCCTTCCGCTGGTTCGGCATACACCTATGCCAAGAACGCGATCCACCCCAACGTCGGCTTTGTCGTGGGTTGGACCTCGATGTTGGACTACATGCTGCTCCCACTGGTGAACATCATCATCGTGCGCAGCTACATGGAGTCGTTCTTCCCCGACATTGATGGCGCTGTTTGGGTCATCCTCTTTACCCTTCTTTGCACGGGAATCATTTACTTCACCATGCGTGGAACCTCCAACGTCAACACCATCCTCTTGGTCATCGCTGTTGTGGCAATGATCGGCTTTGTCTCTGTCGTTATTGGCCAGCTGCTTGGTGGCGCTGGTGAGGGAACCCTCATCACCCCAACACCATTCATGCACGAGGGCGTAGACCTCTCTGCTGTTCTCCTCGGAGCAACCATTGTCTGCTTTAGCTTCATTGGTTTCGACGCGGTCACGATGTATGTCGAAGAGGCACGCACCCCACGTGTTGTTCCTCGTGCGATCATGCTCACCGTTCTCATCGGTGGCGGTATCTTCATCGTTACCTCGTACTTCACTCAAGCACTCTTCCCCGACTGGAACGTATTCGCTCCTGGTGGAGACCGTCAGTACGTTGATGACTCAACACTGCCCATCATCGGTGAGCTTGTTGGCGGACAGACCATGAAGGTCATCCTGACCGCTGCTGGCTTCGCTGCAACTATTGCGTCGCTGCTTGCGTCACAGGCATCTGTGGCTCGTATGTTGCTGGTCATGGGTCGTAACAACGTTCTCCCCAACAAGTTGTTTGGATTCGTGAACAAGAAGACTCAGACCCCAACCTTCAACGTCATCTTTGCAGGCCTTGTCTGCTTGACCGGCGTGGTTCTGACTCTTGCTGACATCGTCCACTTCATCAACTTCGGTGCTCTCGTCGCGTTCAGCTTCGTGAACATCTCTGTTGTTGCGTGGTTCGCAATCCGTCAGGGACGTCGTCACACTGCTGGAGATATCTTCAAGTTCATCGTGATGCCCGTTCTTGGTCTTGCGTTGACCGTCATCCTGTGGGTCAACCTCTCCCCTGAGGCTCTCACCGGTGGTCTGATCTGGGCTGGTATCGGAATCGTTTACCTGGCAATCCTGACCAAGGGATTCCGCAAGCAGGTTGCTGGCTTCGATGAAGCTCAGCCTGTTACCGGCTTCAACAAGGTCGTCAAGTAACACAGGGTCCAACAACTGTGGCCTCCACCGAAAGGTGGAGGCCACAGTTAGTTAAGTCGAATGAAAAGAGTGACTACGACTTCTTAAGTTCTTCAGCAATCAAGAAGCTCAGCTCCAACGACTGCATGTGGTTCAGACGTGGATCACACAGCGATTCGTAGCGAGTGGCAAGATCGTTCTCATCAATCTGCTCAGAACCACCAAGGCACTCAGTGACGTCGTCACCAGTGAGCTCAACGTGAACACCACCGGGGAAAGTTCCCACTGCACGGTGAGCTTCAAAGAAGCCCTTGACCTCGTCGACAACGTCATCAAAACGACGTGACTTGTAACCGTTAGGAGTGGTGATGCCATTACCGTGCATGGGGTCAGTAATCCACAGTGGATTTGCATCGCTCGCCTTGACCGCTTCAAGAAGTGGTGGCAGTGCCTCACGAATCTTGCCCGCACCCATACGAGTAATAAAGGTCAAACGACCTGGTTCACGGTTGGGATCGAGCTTTTCAATGAGTTGCTTGACCGTGTCCACATCTGTTGTGGGGCCGAGCTTCACACCAATGGGGTTACGCACACGAGACAAGAAGTCCACGTGAGCACCATCGAGCTCACGTGTTCGCTCACCGATCCACACGAAGTGTGCACTGGTGTTGTAGGGAGTTCCAGTACGTGAGTCAATGCGGGTCATTGGTCGCTCGTAGTCCATCAACAGTGCTTCGTGGGAAACGAAGAACTCAGTGGTCTTGAGCGCATCAAAATCTGCGCCACATGCGGCCATGAACTTAATCGCACGATCAATCTCACTGGCCAAAGCCTCATATTGAGCGTTTGCTGGGTTCTTGGCAAAGCCCTTGTTCCAAGAATGCACTTCGCGAAGGTCAGCGAAACCACCTGTGGTGAATGCGCGAATCAGGTTCAGAGTTGAGACAGCCGTGTTGTAACCCTGAACGAGACGCTCGGGATTAGCCTCACGGCTTTCAGGAGTGAAATCATAACCGTTGACGATATCTCCACGGTAAGCAGGAAGTGTGATGTCACCACGAGTTTCCGTGTCACTAGAACGAGGCTTAGCAAACTGGCCAGCCATACGCCCCATCTTGATAACGGGCATTTCAGCGGCATAGGTCAACACCACAGCCATCTGCAGGACGGTCTTGATGCGGTTGCGAATCTTGTCCGCTGTCGCACCAGCAAAAGTCTCAGCACAGTCACCACCTTGCAGCAGGAATGCCTTGCCCTGAGCTGCTTGTGCAAGGCGATCACGGAGAGTATCTACCTCTCCAGCAAAGACGAGGGGTGGGTAGCTTGCAAGGCGCTCAGAGGCAGACTTAACTGCTTCTACACTGGGCCACTGAGGTTGCTGCTTGATAGGGAGCGAACGCCAATAATCCAGACCCTCGATGACGGATTTGTCAGCGACGATATTGGGCTCATTTTGGCTAGCCACGGAGGTACTCCCCTAGATGGTGATGAATGTTGTCTCAAAGTGCTCTTTTCGAAGAAAAGGCAACTTACCAAGCTTATCTTGCGTTGGCGGGGCGCTTTTCGCGCACGGAAGATGCATAAACATCCTCATATTGCTGGCCAGAAAGACCTGCCAATTCATAGACAATTTCGTCCGTAACCGCACGCAGAATGAAACGGTCACCCTCCATGCCTTGAAAGCGAGAGAAATCTAGAGGTTTACCAATGATGATTCCGGGACGGCGCATCTTGGGCCATTTAGCACCAATCGGCATGACTTTCTCGGTGTCAATCATGGCCACAGGCACTACAGGCACACCAGATTCGAGGACCATGCGTGCGATACCAGTACGACCACGGTAGAGCTTGGCATCAGGAGAACGGGTGCCTTCAGGATAAATACCCAATACACGGCCTTCGGCAAGAACACGAAGACCAGTGTTTAAGCTCGCCTCTGAAGCTTTACCGCCCGAGCGGTCAATAGGCAACATTCCCGTGCCCTTCATGAACCAGCGAGTAGCCCAGCCCTTGAGACCTCGGCCTGTGAAGTATTCGCTCTTAGCCAAGAAAACCATGTCGCGATCAATACAAATAGGCAGAAAAACAGAATCAACAACACTGAGGTGGTTGCTAGCCAGAATGACTGCACCCGTCTTGGGGATGTTGTCAGCACCAGTGACCCACGGACGGAAGATGCCCTTGAGCAACGGTCCGGCGATGATGTTCTTCATCAGCCAATAAAACATGTCTCCAGCTTACCGTGAGAGCTTTTCAGCATGCTTGCGAGCAAGATCAGCAGCGCCTACAACGCCAGCATCATTGACGAGTTCAGCTATTCGAAACTCTGGCTCTGGGTGATATCCCTGAGCAGACAGATTCGAAGTGAATGATTCACGAATGGGTTTGAGGAGGAATTCGCCCGCAGCCGCGACGCCACCACCAATGACATAGACCTGGGGATCAAGAACTGCAGAAAGGCTTGCACAAGCAATACCCATCCAGCTGCCTAATGTTCCGACTGCGCGCCAAGCTGCTTCGTCACCATCTTCGAGAAGCTTTTTCCCAGCAAGTGCATCAAGGGTGGCATTACCGGTTTCTTCTCGGAGATAACGCAAGAGTGCGCGGCCTGAAGCATATTGCTCAATACAGCCGCGTTGACCACAACCACATTCCAAACCGTTCGGTTCTACGCGAAGGTGGCCAAGCTCAGCACCAGCACCAAACCCGCCAGTAAATAACTCACCGTTGGCAATGATGGCTCCGCCGACGCCAGTGCCAATAGTGAGCATCGTCATGTGGGTGAAGGATTTTCCCGCACCAAAGCGATACTCGGCCCAGCCTGCAGCGTTAGCGTCATTTTCAATAACTATGGGCAGATCGATTCGTGCTTCGAGCTTGTCCTTGAGGGGCTCGTTTCGCCACGCAATATTCGGGGCGTAATAGACAGTTGACTGTGCAGCATCAATGAAGCCTGCGGCTGCCACACCAGCGGCTTGAACAGGGTTACCTGCACTGAGTTCCTTGATCAACTCAACAATGGCATCTTCCATCTCCAGTGCACTGTGTGCTGGGGAAGGAACCTGGGTTTGGCTAATGATTGTTCCTTGGTCATTGACCAATGCTCCGGCGATTTTGGTCCCCCCAATATCGATACCGATGGAATACACAGGAAACTCCTAGAAAAGGGTAGACGGAGGGAATGATGGGACTACTAAAGTGTAGTTAACACCGAAGGAGTTGCCATGGTTTCCAGTGTCGTTCAATTCGATACCCCAGCTTTAGTCCCCGCTGAGCCATCGGCAAATACAACTCAGGTATTACTTGATCGTGTGCGAGAAACACCCAACGGTGCACTCTTCTCACTTCCCGTTGATGGCGGCTGGAAAGATGTCACCTCAACCGAATTCCTAGAACAAGTAATTGCACTCGCTAAGGGTTTCATTTCACAGGGCATCAAGCCAGGTGACCGCGTTGGCCTGATGTGTAAGACACGTTATGAGTGGACTCTCATTGACTTTGCCATGTGGTTTGCTGGTGCAGCACTCGTGCCCATTTATGAAACAAGCGCCTCGAGCCAGATCCAGTGGATTCTGGAAGATTCAGAGGCTGTCGCTCTGATCGTAGAAACCCCTGAACACCTCAAGCGTTTCGAAGAAATCCGTTCAGATGCCCCTTACGTTCAATCGGTTTGGCAGATTGATGCCGGAGACCTCGATGCGTTGGTCATCTCCGGTACCAAGATCTCTGACGAAGAGGTTGAAGAACGCCGGTCCTCTCTTCACGGCAGCGACCTCGCCACTTTGATTTACACCTCGGGTTCGACCGGCAAGCCCAAGGGCTGCGTGTTGACTCACTCCAACTTCTTGGAGCTTTCACGCAATGCTCGGGCTGCCGTCCCCGAGGTGGTTAACGCTCAGGCGTCGACCCTGTTGTTCATTACAACAGCACACATTTTTGCTCGTTTCATTTCGATTCTCGCTATCGAAGGTGGCGTAAAGGTAGGCCACCAGGGAGACACCACTCAGCTGCTCCCTGCAATGCAGTCGTTCAAGCCTTCCTTCCTCCTTGCAGTTCCTCGCGTATTTGAGAAGGTCTACAACTCAGCTGAGCAAAAGGCTGAAGCAGGCGGTAAGGGAAACATTTTCCGCGCTGCAGCGAAAACAGCCATTGAATACTCGAAGGCTGAAATGGCCGGTCACATTCCACTTGGTCTCAAGCTGAAGTTTGCTGTGATGGATAAGTTGGTGCTTTCCAAGCTCCGCACAGCATTAGGCGGACGCTGCACCTACGCCATCAGTGGCTCTGCTCCTCTGGGCGACAGATTGGGTCACTTCTACCACGCTCTTGGTCTTGTGGTTCTGGAAGGCTATGGCCTCACTGAAACCACGGCACCCATATCTATAAACCTTCCTTCCAAGTTTGTTATCGGCACAGTTGGACCTGCTCTTCCTGGGTGCTCAGTTCGTATCGGTGAAGACGGAGAGATTGAAGCTGCTGGCATCAACGTTTTCAAGGAATATTGGAAGAACCCTCAAGCAACTGCTGACACATTCCACGATGGCTGGTTCAAGACCGGCGATATCGGAGAAATTGATAAGGACGGCTACATCACCATCACCGGTCGCAAGAAGGAAATTCTTGTCACCGCTGGTGGAAAGAACGTTGCGCCTGCTTACTTGGAAGATCCCATTCGCGCTAACCCTGTGATTAGCCAGGTTGTCGCTGTGGGAGATGCCAAACCATTTATTTCTGCATTGATTACTCTGGATTCTGAAATGCTGCCCATGTGGCTGACGAACAACAAGATGGATCCCAGCATGAGCATTGCTGAAGCGGCTAAAAACCCCGCCATCATTGCTGAAGTTCAAGCAGCAGTGGACCGTGCTAACGCTCGAGTTTCCCGAGCAGAATCCATTCGCAAGTTTGTGATTTTGCCCATTCAATTCACTGAAGAATCAGGTCACCTGACTCCGAAGATGAGCATCAAGCGCAATGTCATCGTGAAAGATTTCGCCGGTGAAATTGAAGGAATGTATGCCGGTGCATCAGGAGCGGTTGACTAAAACCACTCGCTTTCGCGAACCTGGCGCATCGCTTCCTTGCGTGTGGGCTGATCTAAACGATCTAGATACACAAGACCATCTAGGTGGTCGCATTCATGTTGCAGTGCCTGCGCCATAAGGCCTTCACCTTCAAGAACAACAACGTTGCCATCAAGGTCAATTCCCTCAACCTTGGCGTAAGGGTAACGAGGGGTCTTGAACCACAGGTTGGGAACACTCAAGCAGCCCTCCTCGACGAGCTCGAGCTCCCCGCTGGTCTCAACGACATGAGGGTTCAAGATGTAGCCAATGTCACCATGAACGTTGTAGCTGAAAGCCCGAAGTCCCACACCAATTTGTGTTGCAGCTACTCCTGCACGCCCAGGAATTTTGACTGAATCAATCAGATCTTCAACGAGAGCACGAATCTTCTCGTCGATAACCAGAATCTCTTCCGTGGGAGTCTTCAGGACGGGATCCCCAAAGATCCGAATGGGACGTTCGGTCATGATGGTGAATGCTTAGAGGCCGTCAACAACCAAAGAAGCGAGCTGACGGGCTGCTTCCTGTGTTTCAGGCTTGAGCTTCTTGAAGTCAATGTAAGAACCAGCAGCAAGCATGGCGTCATAAGGAATGCGAACTGTCTCGCGCACACGAGACTTGAAGTGATCTTCAATCTCACGAAGCTTGATCAAGTTAGTTCCTTGAGTCGCCGTGTTAATGGCCACAATCGAGTTCTTGACCAGATCACCATAACCGTTCGATTCAAGCCAGGTCAGTGTCTCAGAAGCCAATCGAGCTTCGTCGAAGGAGCCGCCAGAGACGATGACCAAGCCATCAGCACGCTTGAGTGTTGCGCCCATTACCGAGTGGATAATTCCGGTTCCACAGTCCGTCAAAGCAACTGAGTAGTATCGGCTAGCCAAGTCAGCAACTACGTTGTAGTCGTTCGCACCGAAAGCTTCCGAAAGGAAAGGGTCTGTGTCTGAGGCCAGAACATCCAAACGAGTTTTGTCACGGTTGACGTACTCGGAGAAGTCGTTGAAGCTCAATACCTTTGCTGCATTGTTAACTAGGTCGCGAACTGTCTTCTCAGTTGTCTTATTGAATCGCTCAGCAAGGGTTCCACGGTCTGGGTTGGCATCAATAGCTAGGACACGGTCTTCACGTACAAGAGCCATGGCCATACCCAGCAAAGTGGTCGTTGTGGTTTTACCAACGCCACCCTTGCGGGTCAAAACAGGAATGAACTTTGTGCCGCCGGAAAGGGTGCGACCGATACTGGCGTCAAGGGCTTTACGGTGTCGGGTTACCGGGGAATCGCCAAGGTTTACACCGTGGAAGGTGATGTCATAAACAAACTTATTCCAACCTTCGGTTGGTGCATCGCGCTTCTTCTTTGCGTCCAGAACACGCTCTGGGGTGAGCATGGAGACTGGTTCAGGCTTGTTGGAAGGCTCTCCCGAGAGACGGTCACGGCGCGTTGGTAAGGATCCAGTATCTACGGAATCAAACTCTTCCACAACGATCTCCTCAACCTCAGCGACCACAACGTCTTCGTTGGGGGCAACGATGGCAGGGGTTTCCCCGCTCAGCACTGCACGTAATGATGCTTCCATATCAGAGCTGACGTTGCTAGTCAGGGAGACAGGAATTGCAGGCAGGGAAATGGTTGACACCTCAGGAGCCTGCTCG
>NZ_CAKZII010000009.1 GCF_936931525.1 uncultured Aurantimicrobium sp. | reverse complement strand
GCTCGGCATTGCTCAGTGGACTTTCCAAGACCGCGACTACTGCGGCCCAGTGTTGCTGCGCCCTATGTCTCTGCGTCGCTATGGCAAAGACTTTGAGCTCAAACTCAGCGGTCAGCCTTTCCTGAACCCTCAGCTCGCTCGTGCGTTAGAAAGCCAGCTTGGGATTGCTCTCGATGCTGACTCGTTCGTGGCACTGGCCAACCTCGATGGCATGTTCAACCCCCTCCCGGTGATTGAGCGTCTGCGTGGTTTGACGCAACATCTCAGCAACTTCGAGGTCGAACCTCGCCTGGTTGCTTCTAGCTTCTCTGACCTCTCCGCTGCGATGGTGGCAGATGTTCAGGATCTGGCACACCCCATCTTGGATGCGCTTGCCGGGAACGTCACCGCACGTACACGCCTGACTAACGAGCACAAGGATGCTGTCGTGGTGGGCCAGGACGAGCGTCCACCGGCAACAGACACACTCCTTTTGGACGCCGATGGCGAGCAAGAGAACATCGTCGCTGAAATCGCTGCCGGTAACTCACTGGTTGTGAAGACCCTGCCTGGAACTGGTGGAACCCAGACCATCGTGAACGCGATTGGTGTGCTCACCGGTGCTCACAAGCGCGTACTGGTTGTGGGTGCTCGTCGCTCGAGCCTTGACTCTGTCGTGCACCGCCTGGGGCAGGTTGGCCTCGACGGTCTCACAGTTTCTCCTCGTACTTTGCGTCGCGATTTGATCAACGCCATCTTGCGCAACGAAAAGGCCACGCGCCCCAACGTCTCTGACGTGGATGACGCGTTGCTTCGCTTGCGCAAGGTACTCCTCGACTACCGCGGCTCTCTCACCCGCAAGGACGAAGTTCTCGGCGTATCCGTACTCGACGCACTTGAAGAACTTTCCCACCTCAGCTTGCTGCCCACCCCGCCTTCGACCACGGCTCGTTTGCCTCGCCGTGCCATCGAAGGCTTGGCGAACTCTCGCCCCCAGGCAGCTGCCAGCCTGATCAAGGCTGCCGCCCTTGGTGAATTCCGATACGGCCCCGATGACTCTCCTTGGTATGGAGCAAACTTCCCCACACCTGAGGAAACCACTGCTGCTCACGAGCAGGCTAAGCGCCTGCACACCACCGAGCTGCCCAAGTTGTTGGAACGTGCTGAAGAAGTCTTTAGCCGCACCAAGATGCGTCCCTTCGAAAACCTCGAAGAACTCGGTATCTACTTACAGCTCCTGGTCGACATCCGAGAGACGTTGGATAAGTTCCTTCCCTCGGTCTATGACCGTCCGCTCACTGAGCTGATCACCGCGACCTCCGGTCGCGGCAGCGGCATGAGCGGTGGCGACCGTCGTCGTCTGAAGAAGCTTGCTTTTGAATACGTTCGCCCCGGTGCAAACGTGGCAGACATGCACGAAGCTCTCACCGAGATTCAGCAGCAGCGTGTGCTCTGGCAGCGTTACGTCGTGGCCGGTGCTGTTCCTGAGGTTCCTGTTGGTGTTGCCGACTTGCTGGCGAACTACGACAAGGTCATGGCTGACCTTGCAGTGTTGGATGTGGCACTGAGCCTTGCTGGCACCGATAACTCCTTTGCCAAACTTCCTATTGCAACCCTGACAAATAAGGTCTCGGGTCTTGCTGCCGAGTCTGAAGTGCTACACAACCTGCAAGAGCGCACTTCATTGCTGGCTCACTTGCGTGAACTTGATCTGGATGTTCTTCTGGCTGACCTCTCTTCACGCCACGTTCCGGAAGAAGAAGTCGCTGACGAACTCGAGTTGGCCTGGTGGCAGTCTGTGCTCGAGGGCATGCTCACCAACGACAAGGCATTGCTCAGCGCAAACACCTCCATCTTGGATCGTCTGGAGTCGGACTTCCGCCTTGTCGATGAAGCTCACGCCTCTGCCAATGGCGGACTGCTCGCAGCCCGTTTGGCAGAGCTGTGGAAGATCGGACTGGTTGACCTCCCCGATGAGGCCGAGCGTCTGCGACAGAGCTTGCGAGCTGATTCCCTCAGCCCTGATGAATTCATCTCACTTGCGCCACGACTGGCGAAGTCGATTGCACCGGTCTGGCTCTGCTCGCCTTATGAGGCACACCTCATTCCTGATTCAGTTTCTTTTGATGCTGTGTTCCTGGTTGATGCTGGTGCCACGACTGTTGCTGAAAACGCGGGAGCTATTCGCCGCGGTGCATCTGTCGTGGTCTTTGGTGACCCTGTCACTCAGACACCTTCTCGCTTTGAAACGGGCATGGGTGAATTTGAAAACCCACTGCCTGCAGTGACCGACGCAGATGCGTGGCACAGCAAGTCTGCCTTGGCGCAGTTCAGCGGCATCCTTCCTTCTCGCACACTCACCCAGAGCTACCGTGCTGGTGGCGAAGACCTGGCTGATGTGGTCAACCGTCGCTTCTATGGCGGCAAGATTTCCTCTCTGCCCTGGGCAGGAACATTCCTCGGTCACTCGAGTCTGCGCTTGCACTACATCGCAGATGGCTCCGGCATGCCTGACTCGGCAACCGGTGCTGTGGAGAGCGTGGATGCTGAGGTTTCTCGCGTTGTTGAGCTCGTGCTCGAGCACGCTGCTGAGCGCCCCACCGAATCGCTCATGGTGATCACGGCAAGCCCCAAGCACGCAGTTCGTGTTGAGCAGTCAGTTCTTTCTGCTTTTGCTCGCCGTGCTGATCTAGCTGAGTTCATCCTCGAAGATCGGCCCGAATCTTTCGCCGTGATGACCCTCGAGCAGGCTGTCGCACAAAGCCGCGACCGCGTCATCTTCTCTATTGGGTATGGTCGCACCCCCCATGGTCGCTTGCTCTCTGACTTTGGTGCGTTAGCGCTTCCTGGTGGTGAGCGTCTGCTTGCTGTGGGTATGACACGTGCTCGTCGTTCGATGGAAATTGTGTCGTGCTTCCGTCCCGGAGACATCGACGAGAGTCGCCTCTCTGACGGTATGCGTGCCCTGGCGGAAGTTCTCTCAGAGACCGAGAAGCCTCACACGCGTCCAGAGAACACCGATGCACCTGAACCCATGCTGGTTGACTTGGCCAAGCGCTTGGAGCGTCGTGGTCTTCGCGTCTCGCTCAACCACGCTGGAGAGATTGCACTGGCAGCGTCCTATCAAGGACGTGCTGTTGCTGTGGAGACTGACGCAGTGCTGGCTCGTGGCAGCCTGCGTGAATCACTGCGTCTGCGTCCTGAGATGCTGCGCCGCCTCGGCTGGCACTACATCCGCATTCACGCCTTCGAGCTCTTTGCAGATCCTGAAGCAGTAGCAACTCGTATTGCTGCACTCATTGGCATCGAGCCCACGGAAGATGACTTCCAGACGGGACCCATCGAGATTCCTGTTGCCGCAGCTGCCGCAACGGTCGTCATCGAAGAGGTCATCGAGAACGAGATCGTGGAAGAAGTAGTTTCTGTCGAGATCACCGAGACTCTGGTCATTGAGGAAGTTGACGGCAACATTGTTGTTGAAGACCTGTTTGAAGAAACAGTGACTGTCACCGAAGTTGTTGCAGAAGCGCCACGCTCCATTGAACCTGACGCCGTTACTGAACCGATTGATCTGCCTGAGCAGTAATGGCTGACAAGTCTGACTCTTCGTCAACCCCCGCAGCACGCAAGAACCGTCGTGTTCAGTGGCAGCCGGAGGGGGTCACGGCTGATCCCAGCTTTGTTGATGCACCTGTTGAAGAATCAGGCGAAGACTGGGCAGAACGCAGTTTGAGCAATGATGAGCAGCTCAAGCGCGACAAGCCACCCCACTGGGGATAGTTCTCTTCTAGGAAGAGCTAGACGAGCTCGAGGACTTTGATTCTCCACCTGAGCTCTTGCGTGAATCGGTGCGGTAGAAACCAGAACCGTTGAAGGTCACACCCACGGTGTTGAACAACTTGCGCAGCTTGCCCTTGCACGCAGGGCATTCGGTCAGAGAGTCATCGCTGAGGGCCTGCTGAATGTCAAAGGCGTTGTCGCATTCAGTGCAGCGGTAGGAATAGGTGGGCACAAGATCTCCGTGGTGCTTGATTGGTGCGGGTTAGAAAGTGATCAGGGCAGAAGGGGTGACCACGCCGGTCACCGGCTGGTCATGCACTTCGCGGGGGAGTGAATCAACGTATTCACCATCAAAGACAATGGCATAAACAGGGGGACGCTTGCCCATCGAGCCCAGGGTCTTGTCGAAGTAGCCACGACCCCAGCCCATGCGCACACCTTTCTTATCCACGGCAGACGCCGGAACAATAATGAGGTCCACGCCATTAATCGCGATGGGGCCTAAGAGTTCACCTGTGGGCTCGGGCAAACCAAACATTCCGATGTTCTCATCGGGGGTGTCATTAGCAATGGCCCAGTCAAGAAGACCGTCATCGCGGGTGACCGGTAAGAGAACTTCGATGTTGTTCTCATAGGCCCAGGTCAGGAAAGGTCGCGTTTCAGGTTCTGAAGTGGTGGAGAGATAGCATGACAGCTTCTTCACGCCCCGGGCAGCAACAAGGTGCTTCAAGTGTTCCGTGATGGCCAGGGTGTCAGCAGCGCGTTCATGTTCACTCATCGCACGACGACGCTCACGAATCTCGGCACGCAAAGCCTGCTTGGCGGCAACGAGATCTTCAGGCATGTCCCCAGTCTAATTGGCAGTCACGGCAGCTGACTGGCTTCGTTAGGCTGGTGGGCATGGCCGCCATCATTCCGACCCTGACCGAGGGCCGCGTGAGCATCCGTGGGATCAAACCACGGGATGCCAAGAAGCTCGAAGAAGAGCTCATGCGTAATCGTTCGTGGCTGCGCCAGTGGGAAGCAACAGCGCCCCAAACCTTTGTCAGCTTTGATACCAAGGCAGGCATCAAGAACCTCATTGCACATGCCAAGGCGGGTTCAGGGTTGCCGTTCGCCATCGAATACGACGGCGAACTGATCGGTCAACTCAACGTCTCCGGCATTGTGTATGGATCGCTCTCCTCTGCCCAGCTGGGCTACTGGGTGGCAGAACGTGTGGCGGGCAAGGGTGTGACGCCCACTGCTGTGGCACTGGCCACCGACTATTGCCTCAAGAGCCTGGGGCTTCACCGGATGGAGATCTGCATTCGCCCCGAGAACGCCGCTTCGCTGCGCATCGTGGAGAAGCTGGGCTTCCGCTATGAAGGTCTTCGTCGCCGCTATATCCATATCAATGGCGATTGGCGCGACCACTTTGCTTATGCTCTCACGCAAGAAGAAGTGCCCGCTGGTGTGCTCAGCAGATGGCAGTCGGGACACGTTCCGGCAGATGTCAGCATGGTTCCTGCCGCTGACTATGACGCGCTGGGTTTGTAACGGGATAACCACAGGGAAAACAACACACCCACGCCTTAAAGGCCAACGGCCTCTTTCACTCGTAACTTAGAAACATGAGTGGTGGAATGTTTGGTGGCGGCATAGTTTTCGCTATTGCAGCTGCCCTCTGGGTTGTGTATTTGATTCCGACCTACCTGCGCCGTCGCAACTTCGATGCGACCGAGCGCAATGCCGTGCGCATGCAGCAAACCATCCGTGCGCTGGCTGAAACTACTGACGTTCCCGAGGAGATTCGCGTGGAAGCATCCGCACGCGCCGTGATTGAACAAAAGCGTGTTCTGCGCCAGGCAGAAGCTGCCGCTCGAGCTCAGGTTCGCCAGGCTGCTGGCCGTGCCGTGGGCTATGACGATGCTGCAGTAACTGCTGCACACCGCGCTCGCCGTAATCGTTTGGCAAGCGCCCTCTTCTTACTGGCCACTATCGCAGGAATTGTCACCGGCGCTGTTGTGTTGGCAACCGGTGGTAGCTGGGAGATCCTTGCTATCTCCTGCATCTCGTTTGCTCTTGCTCTCGTGATCCAGGAAGTAGTCGTCTCGGCGAGTACTCCTGCAGAAGTTGCAACAGCGAACACCAACCGCTTTGCTTCCGAGGTCTTCGATCAGGGTTACTTCAAGGCAGCTCCTGCCCAGCGCACCTGGACCCCCACCGCTCTTCCTCGCCCGCTTCACCTCTCTGAGGGCACCTTGGCTCAAGCTGTTGTGCAGTCTCAGCTAGCAGCTGACCGTATGCGTCAGAACGCTCAAGAGTCAGCACTGGTTGAACGCATGAGCATGGACCAGGCGGGTCTTGAGAACCTGCGCCGTTCTGTTCCTGCCACACCTGTCCAGGCACCTGTTGCAGACAGCGTCACCGCACGTCTTGCTGGCATGGGCGTTGTGGGAGAGACCGAGTCAGCTCAGCTTGACCTCGATGCAGTCTTGCGTCGCCGCCGCGCAGGCTAAACAACTTCTTTACTCCCGCGATAGGTTTGCTCTATGAGCACTCGTCGCGTTGTTATCACTGGAGCGAGCTCCGGTATTGGTCAGGCCACTGCACGTCTTTTCGCCCAGCATGGCTGGAGCGTGGTGGGTGTTGCCCGCCGTGCTGATCGACTTGCCGCCTTGGCCGCAGAGACCGGCATCAGCACCTTCGTTGCGGATGTGACCAAGCAGGAAGACGTGGACGCTCTGCGTGACTTCCTTGCAGAATCTGGTCCAGTTCACGCCCTGGTCAACAACGCTGGTGGCGCCTTCGGAGCATCCTCTGTTGAAGACAGTGACCCCGAAGACTGGAAGCGCATGTTTGACGTCAATGTCATTGGTGTTCAGCGCGTGACCAGTGCGCTGCTTCCCTTGCTCCGCAAGGCAGCAGCAGATGGCCACGCTGACATTATGACCGTGACCTCCACTGCAGGTTTCGTTCCTTACGAAGGCGGCGGTGGATATAACGCAGCCAAGTTTGCAGCACACGGCGTTGTGGGCGTGCTGCGTCTCGAGCTTGCAGGCGAGCCCATCCGTGTTCTGGAGATTGCTCCCGGCATGGTGAAGACCGATGAGTTCGCGCTCAACCGCTTGGGTGGTGACGCTAGCAAGGTGGAGGCACTCTATGCAGATGTGAAGAACCCTCTGGTTGCGGAGGACGTTGCCGAAGCCATCGTTCACGCTGTCGAACTTCCCGGTCACGTGAATATGGACATGATCACCATTCGCCCCGTTGCCCAGGCTGCTCAGCACAAGCTCATCCGCGGCGAACTCAAGCCCAAGGCTTAATGATGGAATCCCTCTCCCGTCACACCGACTACGGCACTGTTCCCTTCGACGAGTCGATTGCGATGCCCAATCCGTTGGACCAGTTTGCCCAGTGGCTTAAGCAAGCTGAGGATGACGAGGTGTTTGAACCCAACGCCATGGTCACTAGCACCATCGATCCCGATGGTGCGGTGAGCTCACGCACTGTATTGCTCAAGGGCCTGGATGAGACCGGCTTTGAGTTTGTCACCAACTACACCTCCCGCAAGGGCAAGGCGCTACTGAACAACCCCAGCATCTCCTTGCTCTTTCCTTGGTATGGACTCAAGCGCCAGGTCATTGTTTATGGTGAAGCCAAGCCCACCGTCAAAGAAGTCAGCGACCTCTACTGGAATCGCCGGCCCAAGGGTGCTCAGCTTGCCTCGGCAGCAAGTGACCAGTCGGCACCGATTGCCTCACGCGAGGATCTGGATAAACAACTCGCTGAGCTGGAAGCACAGTTCCCCGATGACACGGTTGTTCCCAGGCCTGAGCACTGGGGTGGGTTCCGTGTGATTCCCCACGCCATCGAGTTCTGGCAGGGACGTTCCATGCGTTTCCACGACCGAATTAGGTATGACATCTCGGACGGCCAATGGAATATTTCTCGGCTCCAGCCCTAGGCTGAAAATATGAGCACCCCCTTCACTACCTACTCTCTCGAACAGCTTCGCAAGCGCACATCTGCAAAATGGCAGCACTACGGTCCGGAGGTGTTACCTCTCTGGGTTGCTGAGATGGATGTCCCCATTGCGCCTGCAGTTATTGATGCAGTGAACAAAGCCATGCGCGATGGAGACACCGGCTATGCGGTTGGTAATGGGTGTGGAGATATTTTTGCGGAGTATGCGCTTCGCCACTGGAACCTAGTCATTGATCCTGCCTATGCACTGCCAGTGATTGACGTCATTCGGGGGCTCGATACGGTCATCAGGGCTGCCACAGAACCTGGCGCACCAATAGTGTTGACGCCTCCGGTCTACTACCCCTTCGCCATGATTGTGGCCGGCACAGGCCGCACCCTCGTGAACGCCCCCTTAACTGCAGGTGGTCGTCTCGATCCAGAATCCTTGGAAAAGGCATTCTCAGAGGCAGCAGCCATGGGCAAAGGTGGCATGGTTCTCATTAGCAACCCCCACAACCCCGGTGGTGCTGTTCACACTCGCGAAGAACTGACCATGCTGGCAACTCTGGCTAATAAGCACGGTATTCGCATTCTCTCCGACGAGATTCATGCACCGTTGACCATGCCTGGGTATGACTTTGTTTCTATTTTGGCCATCCCTGAGGCTGCTGACGCAGTTGTCGTCACTAGTGCGTCTAAGTCCTATAACTTGGCAGGACTCAAGAGCGCCATTATTCAGGCCAACGAGAATTCATCCGAATTACTCGAGACCATTCGCAACTCGGGCTACGAATCTCCTAGTCACCTCGGTTCGATTGCACACATGGCTGCGTTCCAAGGCGGCGATGAGTGGCTCGCAGATGTGGTGAAGGACATCGACCGCAATCGTCACCTAGTGACCGAACTCGTGGACAACTTCCTCCCCGGTGCTCTTTACACCCCTGTTCACTCCACCTATTTGGCATGGATTGACTGCCGCCCTTTGAACCTCGGCGAAGACCCTGCTCAGGTGTTCCTTGAAAAAGGCAAGGTTGCATTCAACAGCGGCCACACATTTGGCCCCGGTGGCGAAGGCCACATCCGCGTGAACATGGGCACCAGCCCAGAGATCCTGACGGAAGCATTCCGTCGGGCAGCGCTCGCGCTCTAGAACTGCTTTTATCTAGCTGATTGTTTCCACGGGGCCAGTATCTGGCAGCGGAGCACCGTGGCCTCCACGGAGGTCGGGGCTCCACTTATAGGTGACGAGTGCACCTAGTGCGGTAATCAGCGAGAAGATTGCTGCTGCCACGATTGCCGTTTGTGCACCGTAGTGGTCAATACACAGACCGGCAACGGCGGAACCAATACCGGCACCAATCAGCTGACCGCTGCCGATCCAGGCATAAGACTCAGCGGTTTCACTGAACTTCATGGTGGCACTCACATTGGCAAAGAGCACCGTGAGTGCAGGGGCAACACCGAGGCCAGAAATGAAGAGCATCACGGAAAGCCACCAGAAGTCGGTGACAAACATGGCGCCAACGAGACCTGCGGTCACCAGAAGGAGTCTGCGCGTCATGGACCAGGGTGCTATTTCACGGTGGCCCCAGGCCAGACCGCCAACAAGGGAACCCACGGCATAGATAGCCAAGATGGTGCCCGCTTCAGGCCCATCTTCGCCGAACAGGCCAATGATGCCGGCTTCAACAGCGGAGAAGCAGGCCACCAAGGACAAGCCCAGCAGGGTGGAAATGATGACCGGTGGGCGAGTGAGCACGCCACCCAGGCGTCGCTTGCTGCGTGGGATGCGAACCTGCCCGACGGAGGGCGAGGTAATGAACCAAATTCCGCCACCAACCAGGAATGCCATCGCAGCCAAGACAGCTTCCATGCTGCCCACCTGCATGGCGATGAAGGTGGTGAGGACGGGGCCGACAATCCAGATGATTTCTTGCGCTGAGGCATCGAGAGAAAACAGGGGAGTAAGCAGGCGGTTAGGAACCAGCTTGGGGTAGATGGTGCGCACGGCAGGCTGAATGGGTGGGAATGCACAGCCACCGATGAAGCCCAGCACAACCAGTACCGGAACAGACAGCGGGAAGATCGCCATCGAGGAGAGCGTGATCACAGAAACGAGACCCATGCCGCCCAGCAGGGGGCGAATGCCCCAGCGCGCCATCAGGCGCGAACTGATGGGGCCAGCAATAGCTTCACCCAAGCTGATCGCTCCCACAACCAAACCGGCAGCGGCAAAAGAGTGGTGAACCTGCTCAACGTGGATCAAAAAGGCGATGGAGAGCATTCCGTGAGGGAATCTGGCCAAAAGTTGCGACACCAAAATACGGGTTACGCCTTTAACCCGGAGTAGTTCAATGTAAGTTTTCACAACTTCTCCACTCTATCTGGGCGTTTTTGACCTCAGCTCAGTGTCCGTGGGTTCTCAGATGATGGATTTCGGTCAAAAAAGAGCAAAAAGGGGTGTTGATATGTGCACAAACGAGGAAAACTTATCCACAACTGGGGATGACACGCCCACAACATGTAGGGATAGAGAATCTGGAATCACCCCGTATATAGTGGTGAAGCACGAAGAGCAGAAAACACCGAAGAAAGAGACAGACGTGGGAATCACCGTCGTTAAGCGCAACGGACAGCGCGAGCAGTATGACGCCAACAAGATCAACATGGCGATCGAAGAGGCAACACATGGCCTCCACGACAACATTGCGTGGGTGACCCAGATTGCCACCGAGCTCGAAATCACGCTGTTTGACGGAATTACCACTCAGCAGCTCGATGAAGCTGTCATCCAGGTTGCACTGCAGAACGTCAAGGATGACCCTGCATTCGACGTGGTTGCTGCTCGTCTTCTGCTCAAGACCATCTACAAGCGCGTACTGGGTGACTTCTCTACCCCTGAACAGCTGAAGAAGCTGCACCGCGAACACTTTGCCGAGAACATGAAGCGCGGTGTTGAAGAAGGTCTGCTCGACCCACGCCTGGCTGAACTCTTCGACCTCGACGCACTTGCTGCAGAGATTGACCCCGGCCACGATGACCTGCTCAAGTACATCGGTGTCGTCACCCTCAACAACCGTTATGCCATCAAGGGCCGTAACGGTGACCCACTTGAGGTTCCTCAGTACTTCTGGATGCGTATCTCCATGGGTCTGTCTCTGAACGAGAAGAACCCCACCGAGCACGCGATCAAGTTCTACAACAAGATGAGCCAGCTCGAGTACCTCGCAGCAGGTTCAACTCTGGTCAACGCCGGAACCATCTACCCACAGCTCGCAAACTGCTTCGTTCTCGAAATGCAGGACGACATGGAGCACATTGCGAAGACCACTCGCGACGTCATGTGGCTGACCAAGGGCACCGGTGGTATCGGTCTCTCGGTAACCAAGCTTCGCGCTCAGGGTTCGCCTATCCGCTCGAACAACACCACCTCGACCGGTCCTATCCCCTTCATGCACACCCTGGACTCGATCCTTCGTGCGGTCAGCCGTGGTGGCAAGAAGTTCGGTGCAATGTGCTTCTACATGGAGAACTGGCACATGGACTTCCCCGAGTTCCTTGACCTCCGTCAGAACTCTGGTGACCCCTACCGTCGTACCCGTACCGCCAACACCGCTGTCTGGATCTCCGACGAGTTCATGAAGCGCGTGCAGAACGACGAAGACTGGTACCTCTTCGACCCACTCGAGGTCACCGACCTCAACGAGCTCTACGGCAAGGCATTCTCTGAGCGTTACAGCCACTACGTAGCTGAAGCAGAAGCTGGTCGCATCAACCTCTACAAGAAGATCGGTGCCCGCGAGCAGTTCAAGCAGATCCTGATCTCCCTCCAGTCCACCAGCCACCCCTGGTTGACCTGGAAGGACACCATCAACCTGCGTGCCCTCAACAACAACACCGGCACCATCCACTCCTCGAACCTCTGCACCGAAATCACGCTGCCTCAGGACGAAGACAACGTTTCGGTTTGTAACCTGGCTTCGATCAACCTCTCTCGTCACCTCACTGACGACAACAAGGTTGACTACGCCAAGCTCGCAGAAAGCGCCAAGCTTGCTGTTCGCCAGCTCGACAACCTGATCGACATCACTCGTTCTTCGGTTCAAGAAGCTGACTTCTCCAACAAGGAAAACCGCGCAATCGGTCTGGGCCTCATGGGCTTCACCGACATCGTGGAGCGCCTGGGCTACTCCTACGAGTCCGAAGAGGCCTATGACCTCATCGACGTCATCACCGAGCACATCTCCTACGCAGCCATTGAGGCTTCGGCAGAGCTGGCTCAAGAGCGTGGTGCCTACTCCAACTTCGAAGGCAGCCGTTGGTCTCAGGGTCTCGTGCCCTTCGACAGCATTGACCTGACCGAAGCAGACCGTGGTGTCCCCATCACTGTCAACCGCAACACCACCCTCGACTGGGATGCACTGCGCGCCAAGGTCAAGAACGGTATCCGCAACGCAACCCTGATGGCGATCGCACCAACTGCGTCCATCGGTCTTGTTGCCGGAACCACTCCTGGTCTGGACCCACAGTTCTCACAGATCTTCAGCCGTGCAACCAGCTCGGGCAAGTTCCTTGAGGTCAACCGCAACCTGGTTCTTGACCTTCAGGAGCTCGGTCTCTGGGAGACCGTCCGTGAAGACCTGCTGCGTAGCCAGGGTGATGTTCAGTCTCTGCCTCAGATTCCTGACCACATCAAGGCTGTCTACAAGACCAGCTTCCAGCTCTCGCCCTTCTCCTTCATTGAAGTTGCTGCGCGTGCACAGAAGTGGATCGACCAGGCCATCAGCCGCAACATGTACCTGGAAACTCGCGACCTCGGCGAAATGATGGAGATCTACTCCGAAGCATGGAACCGTGGCGTGAAGACCACTTACTACCTACACATGAAGCCTCGCCACACCGCGGAGCAGTCCACTGTGAAGGTGAACAAGTCGGAAGACATCAACGCTGGTGGTTCGGGCGCACCCAAGAAGGGCTTCGGCTTCGGCAGTGGCTCGGGTTCCAACCCAGAACCTCACGCTGTTTCAGCAGTAGCTGAGGCAGAACCAGCAGTAGCAGCTCCAGCTCGTAAGGGCTTCGGATTCGGCTCGGGAGGTGGCAACTAATGAACTACACCACTTCAGTAGACGAGTACTTCGTTCCCGTCGACCCAATGGACGAACTTCAGTGTGACTCCTGCCAGTAGGCAGGGCCACCCTGAACCACAGACACCCCTGCAACACCAGCACCATCTGTAACAACCCCGCCGCACCCCACTGATCCACCCGGATCAACCCCCGCGGGAAACAACAGATCACCACACATATTTAGACGACTAAAGGAGAAACACCATGGGTATTCTCGGTACCGGAGTTCAAGAAGGACTCATGCTCAAGCCTGTCAAGTACAAGTGGGCAATGGACCTTTACGACCAGGCTGTAGCTAACACCTGGTTCCCCAACGAAATCCAGCTCGGCGAAGACATCGCTGACTTCAAGAAGATGAGTGACGAAGAACGTCACGCCATCACCTTCTTGATGAGCTACTTCAACCCCAACGAGCTTCTCGTGAACAAGGCACTCGCTTTCGGCGTGTACCCCTACGTGAACGCTCCAGAGGCTCACCTCTACCTCGCAAAGCAGATGTGGGAAGAAGCAAACCACTGCATGAGCTTCGAGTACGTCCTCGAAACCTTCCCCATTGACCGTGAGGTTGCTTACAGCTCTCACGTCAAGGTGCCTTCCATGGCTCGCAAGGAAGAGTTCGAAGTGGGCTTCATCAAGCGCATGACCGAGCAGACTCTCGACATCACCACCACCGAGGGCAAGAAGGACTTCGTTCGCAACCTCGTTGCTTACAACGTCATCCTCGAGGGCATCTGGTTCTACTCAGGCTTCATGGTTGCTCTCAGCTTCCGCCAGCGCAACCTGCTGCGTAACTTCGGTTCGCTGATGGACTGGGTTGTTCGCGACGAGTCCCTTCACCTCAAGTTCGGTATCAACTTGATCCTCACCGTTCTGGAAGAAAACCCAGACCTGCAGACCGAAGAGTTCGCAGCAGAGATCAAGCAGATGATCCTCGATGCAGTGGAGATGGAGTCGGAATACAACCGCGACCTCCTCCCCAACGGCATCCTGGGCCTGAACTCGAACTACATCAACCAGTACGTGAAGTACTTGGCTGACCGTCGTCTCGAGGAGCTCGGCTTCGAAGCAGAGTACAAGGTCTCGAACCCTGCAAAGTGGATGGCTACCGCCAACGACACTCTGCAGTTGGTCAACTTCTTCGAGTCGACCAACACCAGCTACGAGTCGAACGGTGCGACTGCTTAGTCACACGTAACACTCGAACAGAGTTAAGGGCTCTCCTGATTACAGGAGGGCCCTTTTCTGTCCCCCGTATGGGTACAAAAGAGTAAAACTATTGTCTAAACTATTCGTATGAAGAACTTTTCCCTCAAGGC
>NZ_CAKZII010000008.1 GCF_936931525.1 uncultured Aurantimicrobium sp. | reverse complement strand
CAATCTCACAGTGGGGACACTCGAGTGGTTACGTACAAGAACGGCGTGAAAGTCGGCCCAACTGGACGTCCCTTGAAAGACTTCCCCGTTCCTGAGCCACTTGCTTCTCACGGTCCTGCACGCATCATCTCCATGTCCAACCAAAAGGGTGGCGTGGGCAAGACCACCACGAGCATCAACCTGGCTGCAGCACTTGCTGAATACGGCCGTAAAGTTCTGGCTGTGGACTTCGACCCACAGGGTGCTCTCTCTGCAGGTTTGGGCATTCAAACTCACGATGTTCCCACCATCTACGACCTCATGCGTGGGTCGGTCAAGGACACCAAGGCAGCTATTCAGCACTCCAAGGTCCCTAATTTGGACGTCATCCCCGCCAACATCGACCTCTCTGCTGCCGAAGTGCACCTCATCAACGAGGTTGCACGAGAGCAGATCCTTGCTGGTGTGCTGCGCCAGGTGAAGAACGACTACGACGTCATCTTCATTGACTGCCAGCCTTCACTTGGTCTTCTGACTGTGAACTCTCTCACTGCAGCGCACGGCGTCATTATTCCTTTGGCTACTGAGTTCTTCGCTTTGCGCGGTGTTGCATTGCTCATTGAGACCATCGACAAGGTCAAGGAACGTCTGAACCCTGCCATCGAGCTCGATGCCATTGTTCCCACGATGTTTGACCCCCGCACTCTGCACTCGCAGGAAGTCATGGAGCGCGTTGTGGAGACCTTTGGTGACAAAGTCACCGACACCGTTATCGGGCGCACGGTGAAGTTCCCTGATGCTTCTGTTGCCGGTGTGCCTATTACTGAGTTTGCTCCTGAGCACGCTTCCGCGAAGGCGTATCGCCAGCTCGCTCGTGAACTGATCGAACGCGGTGTCGTCGCTTAGCGAAGCCACCACTGACGCTGTCGACGCACCTGAAGAGGTCGTCGACGGCGGTTTTCGTGTTGCCGTGGGGGAGTTCGAAGGTCCCTTTGACCTGCTGTTAAGCCTGATTTCCAAGCACGAGCTCGACATCACAGAGATATCTCTCAGCGTCGTGACCGACGAATTCATTCAGTACCTCAAGACCTTAGATCTTGAGAAAGAGCTCGACGCTGCCACCGAGTTCCTCGTTATTGCTGCCACGCTGCTAGATCTCAAGGTTGCTGGTCTGCTGCCTCAGGGTGAAGTTGTAGATGCTGAGGACGCTGCTCTCTTTGAAGCTCGAGACCTACTCTTTGCCCGACTGTTGCAATACCGCGCCTTCAAGGACGTCGCGAAGTGGTTCAGTGAGAACCTCGACGCAGAATCAACCCGTCACATGCGCACCGTTCGCTTAGAGGATCGTTTCCGAAAGCAAGTTCCTGAGCTGATCTGGAATACCAGCGTTGATGACTTCGCGGCGTTGGCCATGCTGGCCATGGCGCCACGTGAGATCCCCGTGGTGGGACTCGATCACCTGCACGCACCACTAGTGAGTATTCGTGAGCAGGCAGCCACTGTGGTGACCAAGTTGCGTCAAGGAAAGCCCATGACATTCCGCGAACTGGTTGCAGACGCAGCAGTTGCTGGTGTCATCGTGGCGAGATTCCTTGCGGTGCTGGAGCTCTACCGCCACGCTGCAATTACTTTTGCCCAGGATGAACCCCTGGGAGATCTGACAATCGAATGGACCGCCACTAACTGGTCCGATGAGAACCTCGCCAACTTGGGGGCTGACTATGACCGCTAATGAAGAAATTGTTGAAGAAGTGACAGTAGAAGACGTCGTAGAAGCCACCGTTTCCGAACACGTCCCTGTCGTTGATGTGGAGCGTGCCATCGAGGCGATTCTCATGATTGCGGATGAGCCACAGTCCATGGTCTCTATCGCCACCGCCATGAGTGTCCCCGTCAAAGCCGTCAAGCAGGCCATTGAGAACCTGGTCAACGACTACAACGGTGCCAACGGGGGAGTAGAGCGCGGATTTGAGCTACGTGAAGTGGGTGGCGGCTGGCGTTTGTATGTGCGTGAAAGCTATGACCACGTTGTTGCAGACTTCGTTCTCACCCAAAACCCCACCAAGTTGTCCCAGGCAGCGCTGGAAACTCTCGCAGTCATTGCTTACAAGCAGCCCATTAGCCGTGGTCAGATTGCCCAGATCCGTGCAGTGAACGTGGATTCGGTTGTGCGCACGCTCTTGAGTCGTGGTCTTATCACTGAAGTATCTAGTGACGCAGAGACTGGTGCGATTCTGTATGGCACCAGCGACTTGCTCTTGCAGCAGCTGGGTATCAACTCACTGGATGAGCTTCCGCTCATCTCGCCACTGTTGCCAGACGGCCAGGAAGGCTTCGATGTCGACGCTTCGTAGTGGAGATCCACTACCCGAAGGGCTCAAGAACGCAGACCGTCCTCCGATCGAGGATTGGGATGCTGCTGCCGCCCCTGAAGGTATTCGCATCCAGAAGGTGATGGCTGCAGCTGGTGTTGCCTCACGTCGTGTTGCAGAGAACATGATTGCCCAGGGCCGTGTGGCCGTCAACGGTCAGTTAGTGACCGAGCCAGGGCTTCGTGTTGACCCTGAAGTGGATGAAGTCACCGTGGATGGAATTCCCGTGCAGGTTGACACCTCTAAGCGCTACTTGATTCTGAACAAGCCCGTCGGTGTCGTCAGCTCCATGGCTGACGATCGTGGGCGTCCAGATCTCTCCGATTTCACCCGTGACTACGAAGAGCGCCTGTTCTATGTAGGGCGTTTAGACCAGGACACCAGTGGTTTGCTCATTCTCACTAATGATGGGGACCTCGCACATGTGCTGGCTCACCCGTCCTTTGGTGTGCACAAGACCTATATTGCCAAGGTACGTGGCAAGGTCACTCCACAAACCCTGTCCAAGCTGACCACAGGCTTCGAGCTCAGTGACGGCTTCATTCAGGCAGATAAAGCACGTTTGTTATCTGCTTCGAATAATGGGGACTCTTCCATTGTGGAGATCACGCTCCACTCGGGGCGTAACCGCATCGTTCGCCGCATGCTCAAAGAGGTCGGCCACCCTGTTCTTGAGCTGGTGCGCCGCGCCTTTGGTCCCCTCAACCTCGGAACTCTGCCTGCTGGTCACATGAGGGACCTTACTAAAGTTGAACTGGGTGCTGTGCTCGCACTGTCACGCTCAAACACTGAAGAATTACCCGAATACACCGAGATCGACAACGACGACATGAGCGAAGGAGATGACAACTAATGTCAGATACCAACGCCGTGCGCTTGGACGCCCAAGTCCGTATCGTCGGAACGGGATTACTTGGTGCCAGTATCGGTCTCGCACTGCGCTCGCAGGGGATTGACGTCGCGCTCGCTGACTCTTCTCCTAGCTCGGTGCATCTTGCTTCTGACCTGGGTGCTGGACGCCCAGCTCAAACTGATGACCAGCCCAAAATCATTGTGGTGTGTGTGCCACCAGATGTCACCGCAGATGTCATCGAGGCAGAGCTGAAAGCTTTCCCTGGGGCAGTTGTGACCGATGTGGCCAGCGTGAAGCTTTCACCACTTCACCAGCTACAGGCTCGTGGTGTGGACATCACCCACTACGTGGGAGGACACCCATTGGCTGGCCGTGAACGCGGTGGGGCAATCTCTGCTCGTGGCGACCTGTTTATTGGGCGTCCCTGGGTCGTCTGCCGCGATGAGGAGACTCCTGCGTGGGCTTTGGCGCTCATTGAAGACCTCGTTTTGGACTTGGGTGCCGTACCTATTGAAATGACCCCTGAAGCTCATGACGAAGCTGTGGGCTTGGTTTCACATGTTCCACAGATTGTCTCGAGCCTGATGGCCAAGCAGCTCGAAGGCGCCTCTGACGACGCAGTGCGTCTAGCTGGCCAGGGCGTGCGTGACGTGACACGTATTGCTGCCAGCTCGCCAGAGCTGTGGATTCAAATACTTGGTGCCAATAAAGATTCCATTGTCGGAGTGCTGGAGAACCTCCAGAAGGACCTTCAGCGCGTGACGGATGCTTTGCGTGATGTGAATGCTCCAGGTGCCCGCAAGGTCATTGCCGAAGAAATGTCGGCAGGTAACGCCGGTGTTGCACGGTTGCCCGGCAAACACGGACAGAACAAGCGTTACGCGCAGATTGTTGTGCTGATCGATGACCGCCCGGGACAGTTGGCACAGTTGCTGACAGAACTCGGCGAACTCAACATCAACTTGGAAGATCTTCGCCTAGAGCATGCTGAGGGTGCACAGATGGGAATGGTCGAGTTCTCGGTCGTCCCAGAGGTGCGCGACACCCTCGTGAGCGAACTGGAAAAACGAAACTGGAGAGTGGCCTAATGAGCACCCCCATAGTTGTAGCAATTGATGGCCCCGCAGGAAGCGGAAAATCTTCTGTCTCTAAAGCAGCAGCCCGCAAGCTGGGCTTTGCCTACCTCGACACCGGTGCTGCTTACCGCGCAGTGGCCTGGCACGTTCTCAACGAAACTGTTGATCCTTCTGATGAAGCAGCTGTAATCGAGTCGCTCGAAGAATTTGGTTACCTCATCAGTACCAACCCTGATGAGTACTTTGTTCGTGTCAACGAGCAGGACATCACTGACGCTATTCGTGAGCCTCGCATTACCGATGTGGTGAGCAAGGTTGCCAAGATTCCTGTGGTTCGTCAGTACTTGGGAGACCTCTTCCGCCACATCATGGCCACGACTGACAAACCAGGCATTATTGCTGAGGGACGCGACATCACGACCGTCGTTGCTCCTGATGCTCCTGTGCGAATCCTGCTTACTGCCAGTGAAGAAGCTAGAATGGCAAGGCGGTCTGCGGAACTTCCACAGCAATCGCAAGATCAAACGGCGTCTGCACTGCGTGCCAGGGATGCAGCCGACTCGCGTGTATCTGACTTCATGACCGCCGCCGATGGCGTTGTGACCGTCGATTCGACTGACTTCTCATATGAGCAGACGATTGATGCGGTCGTAGAGGTTATTCGTTCACGCACGTCGTAAGCCGTGCGAAGGAGAAAATAATGGCTGATAACAAGCCCACCGACGAAGAATTCTTCGACGACGAATTAGAACAAGATGGACTTTCCGAGCGTCTGGAAGACCTCGATGAAGAACTAGCCATTGCCCGCGCCGCTTCGCTGCGCGCAGGCCTTGAAGACTATGACTTGGACGAGGAAGACTTCGAGCTTCTCGACACCGTCACTGAAGACCCAGACAAGATCACCTACCTTCCAGCACTTCCTGTGTTGGCAGTTGTGGGACGCCCCAACGTGGGTAAGTCTGCACTGGTTAACCGCATTATCGGTCGCCGTGAAGCAGTTGTGGAAGACACCCCTGGTGTGACCCGCGACCGCGTGAACTACAAGGCAGAGTGGATGGAACGTCAGTTCACACTCGTCGACACCGGTGGCTGGGAACCAGATGCCAAGGGCATCAACGCGTCTGTTGCCGCTCAGGCTGAGGTTGCAATTGATCTCGCGGATGCTGTTCTGTTCGTTGTTGACGGAAACGTCGGTGCAACAGCAACCGACGAGCACGTTGTGAAGCTTCTTCGCAAAACCAAGATTCCTGTTTACCTCTTGGCAAACAAGGTCGATGACGCTCGTCAGGAGCCCAACATTGCGACCCTCTGGTCGCTCGGACTAGGTGAGCCCTACCCTGTTTCTGCTCTCCACGGTCGTGGTGTTGCTGACCTTCTCGACATGGTTATTCCTAAGCTTCCTGCTGTTTCTGCAGTGGCAAAGCAGGAAGTGGGCGGTCCTCGTCGCGTTGCGATTCTCGGACGCCCCAACGTGGGTAAGTCGTCGCTGCTCAACAAAGCAGCCGGTGAAGAACGCGTGGTCGTCAACGATCTTGCAGGAACCACTCGTGATCCAGTTGATGAACAGGTTGAAATTGCGGGCAAGGTCTGGCGCTTCGTCGACACCGCCGGTATTCGCCGCCGTGTTCACTTGCAGCAGGGTGCTGACTTCTATGCAACATTGCGAACCAGTGCTGCACTTGAAAAGGCTGAAGTTGCTGTCGTCATGATTGACGTCACAGAGCCCATCTCTGAGCAAGATGTTCGCATCATTGACTTGGTCCTTGAGTCTGGACGTGCACTCGTGCTTGCTTTCAACAAGTGGGACATGCTCGATGATGATCGACGCCGTTACCTCGAGCGTGAAATTGAACTTGACTTGGCGCACGTTGCCTGGGCACCTCGTGTGAACATTTCCGCTCGCACGGGCCGTCACATGGAGAAGTTGGTCCCAGCTCTCGAGCGTGCTCTTGAGTCATGGGATACCCGTATTCCTACCGGTAAGTTCAACGCGTTCTTGGCTGAACTCACCGCAGCGCATCCTCACCCCCTTCGTGGAGGAAAGCAGCCACGTATTCTCTTCGGTACGCAGTCCTCGACTCGTCCGCCTACCTTTGTTCTCTTCACCACAGGCTTCCTGGACCCCGGCTACCGCCGTTACATCCAGCGTCGCCTCCGTGAGATCTACGGCTTCGAAGGTTCACCCATCAACGTCAACATGCGCGTGCGCGAAAAGCGGAAGCGTTAGTCTGACCCCATGGGCACAATCCCACCCCACCTGCCACCGCCGCATTTACGCGACCCCGGTGACGCGTGGGCAGTGGGACCAGACGGCACCAAGTATTGGGGTGCCTTCGGTGCTGCTGGGCTTCTTGTCTGGCACAAAGATGCCGGCATCCTGTTGCAGCACAGGGCCGAGTGGTCACACCATGGTGGCACCTGGGGGATACCTGGTGGAGCAATCCGTCAAGGGGAAGATGCTGTCGCCGGTGCACTGCGTGAAGCGAATGAAGAAGCCGGTGTTCCTGCAGATCTCGTGACCTTACTCTTCACTGAAGTCCTGGACTTGGACTTCTGGAGTTACACCACTGTCGTTGTGGAATCTTCAGAAGTTTTTGAACCTGTGATGGGGGATAGTGAAAGCGAAGCACTTTCGTGGATAGCACTTGATCAGGTCGACTCTTTTGACCTCCACCCTGGGTTTGCGAAGTCGTGGCCTGCTCTCAAAATCAAGCTAGAAACGTTAGCTGGCTAAAACTGCTTCACAATCTAGAGTTGAGTCATGGCTACTAACCGCGGATTTGATCGAGTTGTCAATTTCTCTGACGCCGTTGTGGCTATTGCCATCACCATTCTTGTTCTGCCGTTGGTCGATGAAGCCAGCAGCATCGGACATGGCAACGTCAACCATTTCTTGATGGGCATAGGCCCTCAGGTTTATGTCTTTGTGCTGAGTTTTGCTGTGATTGCCTACTACTGGTTCTTGCACCACACCTTCTTTGAGCAGCTTCAGCAGGTGGATAGGCGAATCATGCTGTTGAACACACTGTGGTTGTTCGGAATCGTCTTTATTCCGTTCCCCACGGCGTTGATCGTTGACTCCAATGGTCCTGCTGGCTGGGCAACCCTGATCTACATGATGAGCATGCTCTTTCTGGCAATCGTTCAGCTGGCCATGAAAATGTATGTTCTCAAGCACAAAGACTTGTTGGCAGAGGGAACCATCGCTCTTCGCGGATATATCGGATCTCAGATCATTGTCGTCTTGCTGTTTATTGCCGTCATCATTGCGGCAGTCTTCCCGAATATTGGGTTGTGGGCATTGACTCTCTTGTGGACGACTCCATTGTTTGTTGCTCCTGTTAAGAAGCTTCAACGAACTCACTAGAGCGTGCACAAGCACCTATTCAAAACCGATAAGATTAGTAAGTTGTCTTCGTGAGAAATCACACAGATGACGGGCTGTGGCGCAGCTTGGTAGCGCACTTGACTGGGGGTCAAGGGGTCGCAGGTTCAAATCCTGTCAGCCCGACCAAAAAGAAAAGCGGCGGTCTCATGACCGTCGCTTTACTGCTTAAGGCAACCTCAGCTGTGTGGCAGGCGAAGATAGACTCGCATGCGTGACTGAAACCAAACGCCGCTTCGTCGATCTGACGCCGCTCAAGGTTTCTCCCGCTTTCGCCAGACTCTGGATTGGTGCTGGACTTTCTGGCATCGGTGCGCAAATGACCATCATGGCGGTGGGGCTCCAGATCTTCGATATCACCCACAACACCTTCATGGTGGGCCTTGTCGGCGGTATTGCGCTGATTCCCATGCTCTTTGCAGGGCCGTGGGGTGGCATGCTCGCGGACAGTCAAGACCGCCGAACAGTCATCCTGGGTGCCATTACCGTCTCGTTCATTTCAACGATCGGTTTGGTCGCTCTCTCCATCACTGATGCAGGTCTTGAAGCTGATGGTTCTAGTGTCGCTGTGTGGCCGTTTTATGTTTTCACAACCATTAGCGCCATGGCCTACATCATCTCTGGTGCTGCCCGGATGGCGGTCTACCCACGCATTCTCAAGCTGGAAGATGTTCCCAAAGCCAATGCCTTGAGCGGTATTTCCATGGGTATCCAATACACCGTGGGACCTGCACTTGCTGGTGTTTTGGTGGCAACCTCTGGCTTCACTGTCACCTTTGTGGTGGACATGATTCTGATGCTCGCTGGATTCTTCGGTGTCTTTACCCTGCCCAAGATTCCGCCTCTTCATGATGCTGTGGCAAAGGGGTGGGATGGCATTAAGCAGGGCTTAGCTTTCCTGCGTTCTGCTCCGAACATTCGCACCAGTTTCCTCTTCGACATCATCGCTATGGGGCTTGGTCGCCCCTATGCGGTGCTACCAGCTGTTGCTGCCACCGTCATCGGCGGTGGCCCCACCACCGTGGGTATCCTGACGGCAGCCGCTGCGGTGGGGACATTCTCGACAAGCTTGCTCAGTGGGCCCGTGGCTCGAATCAACCGATTCGGGTTGGCCATTGGGCGTGCCATTACTGTCTACGGTGCATTCATCGCGCTGTTCGGTGTGGTGGTGCTGGCGGGTATGTTGGGTGCTTTTGGCAAGGTGGGCAATACCTGGTCAGAGGTCAGTGTGCTGGGCTTGGGACTTGCTACATTGTGTTTTGTGGGAATGGGCGCTTCGGATGAAGTCTCGGCAATCTTCCGCTCGACGATTTTGATGACGGCAGCACCCGATGAGATGCGGGGACGTCTCCAGGGCGTTTTCTACTCGGTAGTTGCCGGTGGACCGCGCCTGGGCGATCTGTTTACTGGACTCATGGCTGTCTCGATTGCACTCTGGGCGCCAGCTCTCATAGGTGGACTGGGCATCATGGTGTTGATTACAGTTCTACTCAGAACAAACCAGAGATTTAGAAACTATGACAACCGGACCCCTGAGCTCTAGGCAGCTTGCGAACATGCAGCGCCTGTTCGCAACGCCCTTTGCGGAAATCTATCCGCTGTATGTCACCAAGGTTCAGCGAAAGAATCGATCTGAGGCAGAGCTTCGTACAGTTTTGTCATGGCTAACTGATCTTGATGGAACACAACTGAATCAGGCAATTGCCTCAGGGGAGAGCCTTCAAGAATTCTTCGCCCGTGTAACCGTTCACCCCAACGTAGTTCTCATTACTGGCAGCGTATGCGGCGTGAAGGTGCAGGAAGTGGAAGATCCACTGATGCGCAATATTCGATTCATGGACAAGTTGGTAGATGAACTAGCCCAGGGTAAGGACCTCGAAAGAATTCTTCGGTAACTCTCGGTGTTTCTGGGAAAAGTATGTGCTGTGCCTCTGGGGTTTTGTCCAAGAACCGCATAGTCTGAAGTTACGGAATTAGACAGATAGTCCATCTGCATTCTGTTGCGTCGAACAAGGAGTAGTTCCCATGGCCGTTGACCTTATTATCAAGGCGTCTTCCATCATTACGATGGACCCTCACAATCCTCGCGTTGAGGCTGTCGCAGTTGACAGCGCAGCTGGAACTATTGCTGGAGTGGGAACACTCGCAGACCTTCAGGCGGCCAATGCAGGTGTCGCAGTAAAGGATCTCGGTGACACGGTATTGATGCCAGGTTTGATCGACCCACACAGCCACCCAGCGCTCAGTGGTCTTTCAACTCAGGAGCCAGCTCACTGGATCGCTCCTTATGTGGGATATCCCACCTATGCAGATGTCACTGCTTACTTCCAGAAGATGGATAAGGAAACACCTGCCGGTGTTCCCCTCATGTTCAACGGCCTGGACCGCATCCTGCATGGCGCACCTGAGTTGACCAACACAGACCTCGATGTGTTCTTCCCCGACCGTCCCGTTGTCGTGATGGATAACTCGGGTCACGAGGCATACTTCAACACGGCAAACATCAAGGCACTCGGCTGGGTAGATGGCAAGCCTCCCGCAGATCCCACCGGGGCAAGCTTTGGTCGCAACGCAGATGGAACCTCTAACGGTCGTGCTTATGAAGTAGCTGCTCTGTTCATTGCTGGTGCACCTGTACTTGCAGCACTGGCACAGCACCCTTTGAAGCCCGTTGCTGAGTGGTACAAGTTGATGTCGACAAACGGCATCACATCGACCTCAGAGCACACTTATCAGGGCAACCAGCTCAAGGCATACATTGCGATGGCAATGGCCCCAGACAGCCCTCTGCGTATCTCGCTGTATCACATGAGCATCGAGGCAGATTGTGATCAGCCAGTTCAGACTCCAATCCCAGAGAACAAGCTCAAGAAGCAGGGAATCAAGCTGTGGGCTGACGGTTCTCCCTGGGTTGGAACTATTGCTGCGTCCTTCCCCTACCTCGATAACGACACCACTCGCAATGCTGCAATCAAGATTGGTCCGGGTGGTGAAGGTGAAATGAACTACACCCGAGCACAGCTTGACCAGATCCTGGACAAGCTGGTTCCCAGCGGATATCAGATGGCTTTCCACTGCAACGGTGACGTGGGTATGGACGTCGTACTAGACGCCTATGAGCACGCTCTCAGCACTCACAACCTTCTCGGCACTGACCACCGCTGGCGTATTGAGCACTTGGGCGCGTGCCGCGCAGATCAGTTTGACCGTGCAGCGCGCTTGGGCGTTGGCCTGTCGATGAGTCCCTTCCAGTTCATCTACTGGGGCGACAAGCTTGACGGTGAAATGTTCCCATCCGAGATCGGTTCACAGTGGCAGTCTGTTGGTGACGCTTTCCGTTCCGGTGCTGTGGTTTCCTTCCACAACGATGGTTCGGTAAGCCCACCCATTCCTCTGCTCAACTGGCAGGCAACCACCACTCGACAGACTGCCTCCGGTCAGGTTCATGGTGCCAACCAGGCAATTAGCTTGGATGACGCCATCAAGGCTCACACCGTCAACGCCGCTCACATGCTGGGCCGCGACCACGAGATTGGTTCTATTGAAGTGGGCAAGCTTGCTGACTTTGCTGAACTCTCTTCTGATCCATATCAGGCAGATCTTCACAAGCTCACCGAGCAGGTCAAGATCTTGGGTACCTGGGTTGGTGGCAAGAAGATTGACCTCGACGCCTTCATGTCACAGATTGAGGCAATGGACCCCACCGAACACAAGGACCTTCCTGCACACGTTCACGCAAGCAAGAAGTGCTGCTAACGCAGCACTGACCGATTAGGTTTCTTTCATGTCTCAGACAACCTCGACCGCAACAAAGGCCGGGGGAGTAACCCTTGCGCTGATTTACTTGGGTTTTGTTGCCGCTATTCAGGGTGCCGATCCCAACATCGCTTCCACAGCGTTGTTATCAGCTGGAAAAGATCTGAATTTTGGGTCGCTGGATGCTTTAGCTGCTTCGGTGAGTACCCTCGCCCTGGCGGCAACAGTCATCACCGTCGGAATGTTGGCAGATCGCCTGGGGCGCAAGAAAGTCATCTTCGCCACAATGCTGCTGGTTATTCTCGGTGACAGCTTGGTCGCCATCTCTCAAGATCCTGTGATGTATATCCTTGGTCGTGCGTTGACTGGTGTGGGACTAGGCGGTGTCTATGGTGCGTCGTTTGCCTATGTGAAGTACTTCGGTGAGAAGTCAAAGGGTGGCCTAGCGGTAGCTCTCGGAACATTCTCCGCCTCGATTGGTTTCTTCGCTCTGGTGATTACCTTTGCTGGATCAACAATGGTAGGTGTGGGATGGCGCGAGGCTTTCTTGGTTATTCCTGCCGTGACTGCTGCTGCGTTGCTTTTCGGTTTGTTTATCTTGCCTAAAGATGAGAAGTACCCGACTCCTGAGCAGCCCTGGGATGCATTGGGCCAGATCATTCTTGGCCTTGCAGTTGTGGGAACTCTCTATGGCATCTCTCACGCTGCCGATAGCTTGAAGTCACCCCTGACAATTGTTCCAATAGTGGTCGGGGTTGGCCTGTTTGTTCTGTTCTACTTCCGTGAACGTTCACAACCAGAAAAGCGATTCTTTCCCATTGTTCTGCTCAAGCACCCCCTGTTCTTGGCTGCCATTGGGGTGGGGTTCCTTTATAACTTCTCAACGGGCTTTGGCTTGCTGTCATTTAGCAACCTTTTTCAGTACCAACTGAATCTCAAGGGACTAGGGCTGTCTTTAGCTCAGCTTCCCTACCTCCTGCTTGCGATTCCGACAGCACTTGTGGTGGGTAAGCTCATCGGCAAAAAGGTCGTAACCGTCCAAATGTCTGCACTTATTGGGGCATTTATCGCGGCGGCCGGTGGTGTTCTCTTCGCCGTTACAGCGTTGAGTTCACCTAAGTCAGTCATGGACTACCTTCCTGCATTGATTGTGCTGGGTATTGCTGCTGCGGTTCCTGCGGTCGCCTATGGTGGCATGATTCTCGACGAAGCAGATCCAGAACACTACGGTGTTGTTTCTTCCTCTCGAAGCACGATTGGTCAGTTTTGGTACTCGCTCGGTCTTGCCTCTTCTGCAGTCGTCATTGACTCTCTTGCTCGACTCTACGTTCAGGAGAAACTTGGCTCCACTGCCTTGCAACAGCTCAACACCTGGTCTGCCTCGGGAGCAAAGCCCACCGACACGTCGGTGTTCCCAACCGCTATTGAGGGATTCACTCAAGGATTTGCAGTGTTGATGATCGCCTACGCCATCATTATGGTGCTAGTCGGTTTTTCTGTCCTTATCCTGGGCAACAAGGCAGACAAGCAAAAGGCAGCAGCCGCCTCGTAACATTTGTGTTGATTACTTCACCAACATGACCTCGGGGAAACCAGAGCCCATGTTTTTACTGGGTTGAGTGCGTAACAAAGTGGTTTATAGCCGTCATATTTATTCGCATTTCGACATAAAGCGACGTAACAATTCAGATTTGATTACCGTTACAGACACCGGAAGAGAACTTCCGGAATTCTTCCAACACTCACGAGGTAAAGAATCATGTCTGTACTGAACGAAGTACTTGCCGCAAACGAGGCATACGCTGCCGATTTCGGCGCTAAGGGTGAGCTCGCTCTTCCTCCCGCGCGTGGATTTGCCATTCTGACGTGCATGGATGCTCGTCTTGATCCCGCAAAGTATGCAGGCTTGAGCGAAGGTGATGCACACGTTATTCGTAATGCTGGCGGACGCGCATCTGACGATGCCATTCGTTCGCTCGTGATCTCCTACAAGCTCCTCGGAACCAAGGAATGGTTCGTCATTCACCACTCGAACTGTGGCATGGAGTTCTTCAACGATGAGGTTATGCGTGGCCTTCTGGCTAACAGCCTCGAAACTGCTGCACTCGGTGCGGAAGGTTTCTATGACGTTGGAACAGGCCCTGGTTCTGCAGAAGCAAAGTACATAGACTGGCTCACTATCTCTGACCAGGCTCAGTCGGTAACCGAAGATGTTGCCCGCATCAAGAACCACCCGCTGGTTCCTGCCGGTATTCCTGTGTATGGCTACATCTACGATGTTGTAACCGGTCGCCTCGTCGAAGTTCCTTCTGCGACTGCAGCAGGTAAAGCTTCATAGTTCTCTTGGTCACAGCTCAGACCGCCCCAGACGGAATGGGGCGGTCTGTTGTTTAACCTCAAGCCAGATATCGTTAATCCATGACTTATGAGCGCACCCTTATTTCTTCTGGATCTGTTTACGAACCCGTAGTTGGTTACTCGCGTGCAGTGCGAGCGGGAGACTTTGTCTTTATCGCTGGAACCACTGCCGGTGCACCTGAAGGTGCAATTGGGGGAACTGACCCAGCTGCTCAGACCCGCGAAATTTTCAAGCGTATTGCTCTTGCTCTCGAGCAAGCAGGAGCCACCTTCGGTGACGTTGTTCGCACTCGCATCTACCTCACCAACATCGCTGACTTTGATGCTGTGGGCAAGGTTCATGGTGAATTCTTCGG
>NZ_CAKZII010000007.1 GCF_936931525.1 uncultured Aurantimicrobium sp. | reverse complement strand
CACAATCTGCTGACGGTTCTTGTTCCAGAGTTCGAGAAGTTCACGTTCAGTCATGAGCTCATCCTATGACTGGCCCAACGGTGTTCACGGGATAAACTTGCACTACCGCGCACATCTCGGAAGCCTCCAGCTGCGCACATTATGTGGAACCTCTGGAGAAGTACATGAAACTGTCCCGCGCTCTCTCATTGTCCGTCCTTGTTGCGGCCGGCTCACTATTTCTCGTTGGCTGTGCGTCAACAGCAGCAGACTCAGCTCCTGCCTCAGGCTCCTGCGATGGCGTTGAAGTTGTGGTGAACTTTGGCGTTCTTGATGGCACCAATAGCTCACAGTGCATCGCTATCAGCGGGGACTCGGCACAGGCCATTGATGTTGTTCACGATGCTGGTTTAGCTACTGAAGGAACAGCAACCTATGGTGACGCTATTGTCTGCCGGGTAAACGGTCTTCCTTCGCCAACTGAGCCTGTAGAAGTAGAAGGACAGGCGGAGTTCACCGAAACCTGTGCTGACATGCCCCCCGCATTCGCCTACTGGGCACTCTGGCAGAAGAGCTCTGACGCAGCGTCATGGGATTACGCTCAGTTGGGACTCGGCGACCTCACGGTAAAGAAGGGTGAATCACTCGGCCTCGTCTTCACCACCGGCGACAGCACCCCCACCCCCGTCGTCGAATGATTTCTTACAGCCACGGACGTTGGGCTCCCTTCTGGGTGAGCCTGACGTTCGCTGCTGTTTTTATCCTGCTGCGCATTTTTTACCGTCTGGTTTTTGGCAGCTTCAGCTGGCAGGCCATCGGGCAGGCGGCAACACTAGCTCTTCCCTTTGCCATCGTCATCGTGGTCTGTGGTTTCCTCAGCGCACTGATAGATGTTCGTAAGCTGCTGCCCTCGATGTCGGCGCTCCGTTATGGACGTTCAATCGGCACGGCCTTAGCAATCGCCCTCTCGAGCTATCCCACCCTGATTCACCAGGTGAAGCTGCTGAGCACCGCACGCACTCTTCGTGGAATCCGCTCACGCTCTGCCTTCTTGGTTCCTCTGTTGGAACACACGATTGAACGTTCTGTTGCATTAGCGGCAGCAATGGATCTGAGAGGCTTTGGCGCTGGGAAGCCCTCTTCACCGAGTGGAGAGTCTGCCATCGAGTTGAAGAACTTTTCTCTCGGCTACGACGGCAAGCAAGTCTTGAACAGCATCACCCTGTCGATCCCCGCTGGGGAGATCACCGTTCTGACCGGACAGACCGGATCCGGAAAGACCGCAATTCTGGAGAGCATCGCTGGCCTCAGCCAGCACTTCCACAATGGCCATGTTGACGGAACGCTGACCGTAGGTACCCTCGATCGGAACGCCACCCCTCCTCGTCTCACTGCCGGACTCATTGGTTATGTTGCTCAGGATGTTCGATTGGGTTTTGCGGCAGCTACAGCCCGTGAAGAACTCGAGTTCGGCATGCGCGTGAGTGGTCACACCCGAAGCGAAGCATCTGCTCGTGCAGAAGAACTCATTGAACAGTTCTCACTCACCGGTTTTGCAGACCAGCCGATCGAACAGCTTTCAGCCGGTGAAGCCACCCGGGTTGCTATCGCCTCTGCCCTGGCACTTCGTCCACGGATTCTCCTTTTGGACGAACCTCTCGCTGACCTCGATAATGATGCACGCAGTGAGTTAGCAGATCGGCTGGCCGAGCTCCACAGATCAGAGAACCTCACCATCGTGATGGCAGAGCACCACACACATGAACTCCAAAGCCTCGCCCCTCGTTGGCTTTCTGTCGATTCTGGTGAACTCTGTGAAGGTCGCTGGAATGCTGGTGAAGTTGTTCTTCCTCCTCGTGCGCTTCCGGTTGTGGGCACCGATGAGGCTTTCAGCGTCACTGATGTATCTGTGGCCTACGGGGACCGATCACTCTTTACCAAAGTGTCACTCTCGCTTCACGTCGGAGAGATCCTTGCCATCACCGGTCCGAATGGTGTGGGGAAATCAAGCTTGCTCAATGCCCTCACATCTTCGTCAGATGCTGAGAAACTCCTGCGATTAGTCCCAGAAAATGTCAGCTCGCTGTTTGTGACCGAGACGCTTGAAGAAGAGCTGGTCAAAGCCGATCTGCTGGCAGGCCACAAGAACAGTGGCCTGACTGCCATGACCTTCTGGTCAATCTTGGCCACCGAAGCTTCCACTGATCTCTTGACCGTTCACCCCCGAGATCTCTCTGCAGGAACTCAAGTTGCACTTGCTATCGCGCTCCAGTTGTCGTGGAAACCCCAAGTGATTCTGGTAGATGAGCCCACACGTGGTTTAGATGAAGTTGCTCGAACAGCGATGGCAGAAGTGCTGCGCTGTGTTTCTGAAACAGGAACTGCCGTCATCTTCGCTTCGCATGATCAAACGTTTGTCTCTGACCTGGGCTGCCGTGTGCTTTCACTTCGTCAGGGTGAGCTTGTTCCTGCGGAGGTGGGTGCATGATTTCTCGCCTGAATTTCAAGAACAGCTTTGTGGTTGCTGCATCGTTGTTCGCAGTTTGTGCATTTGCGTGGCCACTCTTTGCCACAGCATTGCCTCAGCAAGCTCAAGCAGCTGTCCCCGTCGTTGTCTTTGCACTTGTTCCTGCATTGATCGTTGTGATCTCACTTCTCCTTGATGGCGCTGTTTCCAGCTCCAAGACTTTGGCGCTTCTCGGTCTTTTGGCCGCTGTCGGCGCTGCCGTGCGCATTGCCAGCACTGGGGTTGGTGGCTTTGAAGCTGTCTTCATCATCTTGATTCTGGGTGGACGTGCGTATGGTGCTCGTTTTGGATTCCTACTAGGAATGCTCACCATTGCACTGTCGTCGATCTTGTGGGGCGGTTTTGGTCCGTGGACCGCGTTCCAGATGTTCGCAGCTGGGTGGGTTGGAGCTGGAGCTGGCCTGATTCCGGGCCGCATCACCGGTGCTGCCGATAAGTCCGCTCGCCGTCGTGAAATCATCTGGCTTATCGCCTACGGAGTCATCGCGTCGTATCTCTTTGGGGCACTCATGAACCTCTGGTTCTGGCCCTTTGGTGTGGGACCCGAAACGTCCATCAGCTACCTGCCTTCTGGTTCTTTGCCGGATAACCTGGGCCGCTTTGGGATTTATACCCTCGTGACGTCCACGCTGACGTGGGACACCGTCCGTGCACTCACCACCGGTATTGGCCTGGCCTTGATTGGCGTACCCGCACTCAAAGCACTTCGTAGAGCAAAGCTCTAGATATAGACCGCTTCGTCGAGGGTTCCCGCATCTGAAATGGGGTGCAGGCCATCACGGTTGACCACATTGACGAATCTGCGCAGAACCAGCTCCATTTCCGTCGCAAACTGCACGAGATCAAAGTAGGTCGCGCTGGGGTTAGGCCCAACCAACATGTCCAGGGCGTCATCTTCACCTAGAGAATCTGTCAGGGCAGGTCCAAAGATGGCGAGTTCATCAATGTTGTTCATTGCTGCGAGCTTGTGAAGGACTTCGCTCATCTCGCCCAGAGCTTCCATGCTCACATTTCCTGAGCCACCGAGAAGTACCCTGCGGCCGGCCATGTATTCCTTATAAGGAACAATGACCGCCTCAGGTTTACGGTGTGCACCCAAAACCACAGGAAGAGCATTCGGATCTGCCCGAAATGTCTTCAGAATCTTCGAAAAGTTCTCACGAGCATCGGCCACGCTGACGATGACGTCGGGATTTGAGTACCACACGTTGTGAGTTTATCAAATTTGTACATAATTTTGTGTATTTATTATGTACAAATTTGTATTTATGCTTCATTGCACGCCAATCAGCCCTTTCGGGCTGCGCAAGCGAAGAATCGCTAGATCGGACTAAACGGAGAAGTATTTAGCCTCAGGGTGGTGGAATACCAAGGCGTCGGTCGATTGCTCAGGGTGCAGCTGGAGTTCTTCAGACAGCACAACGCCCACACGCTCAGGGCGCAGGAGCTCAACAACCTTCTTGCGATCTTCCATATCTGGACAGGCAGGGTAACCCAGGGAGAAACGAGCTCCGCGGTAGTCCAGCTTGAACATTCCGGCAAGATCCGCGGGGTCTTCGGCCTTGTAGCCCAGTTCTTCACGTGTTCTGGAGTGCCAGAACTCTGCCAGAGCCTCTGTGAGCTGCATTGCTAGGCCGTTGAGCTCCATGTAGTCGCGGTAGGAGTTCTCTTCGAACATCTTGGCGGTGAAAGTGTCCACAGTGGCACCGACGGTGACCAATTGGAAGCCCACCACGTCAATCTGTCCACTGTCACGAGACTTGACGAAGTCAGACAGGCACAAGTGACGGTCGCGGCGCTGACGCGGGAAGGTGAAGCGCAGGCGGTCAGAGCCCAAGGCTCCCCCACCTGGCAGGTCAGCTGAACCACCATCTGGAGCTAAAAGTCCTGGTCGGCCCAGGATTCCAGTTGGGTCATCTCCGTGGTTGAGGATGACAAGGTCATCCCCTTCAGAGACAGCGGGGAAGTA
>NZ_CAKZII010000006.1 GCF_936931525.1 uncultured Aurantimicrobium sp. | reverse complement strand
CAAGGAACTCTTCACCACAGACGCAGAATCCTTGATTCTGGGGGCAGACATTGTCATTGAAGTCATGGGTGGCCTAGAGCCTGCTCGCAGCTACATCCTGCAGGCCATCAACTCTGGCGCTGACGTCGTCACTGCCAACAAGGCACTACTTGCTACCCATGGAACTGAACTCTTCGAAGCAGCTGAGCGCGTAGGCGCTCAGCTGTACTTCGAAGCTGCAGTTGCCGGAGCTATCCCCATCATTCGCCCACTTCGTGAAAGCCTTGCCGGTGACCGCGTCAAGCGCATCATGGGCATTGTGAACGGAACCACCAACTACATCTTGGACAAGATGGACACTGAAGGCGCATCTTTTGATGACGCGCTCGCCGTAGCCACAGAGCTGGGATATGCAGAAGCAGATCCAACTGCTGATGTTGACGCATTCGATGCTGCCCAGAAGGCTTCAATCTTGGCTAGTCTCGCCTTCCACACCACGATTCCTCTGGAAAGCGTTCACCGCGAAGGTATTCGCGAGATTTCGGGAAAGACTGTTGAACTGGCCAAGAAGGCTGGATACGTGGTCAAGCTCCTCGCCGTCTGCGAGCGCTTGACCGACCCAGCCACCGGTGAAGAAGGCGTTTCAGCCCGCGTTTACCCAGCGTTGATTTCGCGCGAACACCCACTTGCTGCTGTTCACAAGGCCAACAACGCAGTATTCGTTGAGGCAGAAGCAGCAGGTTCTCTGATGTTCTATGGCGCAGGTGCTGGTGGTCCCGAGACTGCTTCTGCAGTTCTGGGAGACCTGGTCTCTGCTGCACGCCGTCACGTCATTGGCGGTCCTGGTTTGGGTGCGTCCACGCACGCCAACCTGCCAGTGCTTCCCATTAGCGCCATTACAACCCGCTACCACGTGACTCTGTCGGTCTTTGACCGCCCCGGTGTTCTTGCTTCTGTTGCTGAAGAGTTTGCCAAGCACGGAGTTTCGGTCGAATTGGTCGAGCAAGGCACATTTGGCAGCGAGGCGGTGTCTGGAGAGGCTGCTCCGACGGCTACGCTAGTTATTGGCACGCACGCAGCTCTTGAGTCTGATCTGGCGGCCACCGTTTCCGCTCTCGCGCAGCTGGATGCCGTGAGCTCAGTGGTTTCGGTTCTACGAGTTGAAGGAGCCTAAATTGGCACACCAGTGGCGTGGCGTTCTGCCCGAATATGCAGACCGCCTGAACATTTCTGATGCGACCCCCATCATTACCTTGGGTGAAGGTGGCACGCCACTGATTGAAGCTAAGGCTCTCTCGGCACGCACCGGTGCACGTGTCTTCGTGAAGTACGAAGGAATGAACCCTACGGGTTCATTCAAGGACCGCGGTATGACCATGGCCATCTCGAAGGCTGTTGAGCACGGAGCTAAGGCTGTTATCTGTGCTTCCACCGGTAACACCAGTGCTTCTGCTGCTGCATATGCAACTCACGCAGGTATTTCTGCTGCTGTTCTTATTCCTGAGGGCAAGATCTCCATGGGTAAGCTCAGCCAGGCTGTTGCTCACAATGCTGAAATCATTCAGATCCAGGGAAACTTCGACGACTGCCTCGACATCGCTCGTGACCTCGCTGCTAACTACCCTGTTCACCTCGTGAACTCGGTGAACCCTGACCGCATCGAAGGCCAGAAGACCGCTGCTTATGAAGTAGTTGAAGTTCTTCAGGACGCACCTGACTTCCACTTTGTTCCCGTAGGTAACGCAGGTAACTACACCGCGTACTTCCGTGGCTACAGCGAAGAACTCGAACGTGGCGCAGCTACCAAGCTTCCTCGCATGTTTGGTTTCCAGGCAGCTGGTTCAGCACCTATCGTGCTGGGTCACCCCGTGAAGAACCCTGAAACCCTTGCCAGCGCTATCCGTATCGGTAACCCTGCTTCGTGGGAGTTCGCACTCGGTGCACGCGATGTCAGCAACGGCTACTTCGGTGCCATCGACGACGCAGGCATCCTCGCAGCGCAGCGCATCCTTTCAGCAGAGGTCGGCATCTTCGTTGAGCCAGCATCTGCAATCTCTGTTGCAGGTCTGCTGGAGCGTGCCGAGAACGGCCACATCCCAGCTGGATCAACTGTTGTTCTCACCGTGACTGGTCACGGCCTCAAGGATCCTCTCTACGCTCTCAAGAAGGCAGACGGCACTGAAGTTGCCCCCACTGTTGTTCCCGTGAGCACCGAAGATGTTGCAGGCGTACTTGGCCTGGTCAAGGGCGCTTCGCACTAATGTCCTCAGGGTCCATGCAGGTGCCGGTAGGCAGAGCGGTTACCGTTCGCGTACCGGCTACGTCGGCAAACTTGGGCCCCGGTTTTGACACTCTGGGTCTTGCTCTAGGTTTCTATGACCAACTTGAGGTTTCCACTCGATCTGAGCCTGGTGCAACTGTTGAAGTAATCGGCGAAGGAGCTGCAGATTCTGCAGCTCCCGTTTCAACGGATGCTTCCAACCTGGTTGTTCAGTCCATTGCACACGCTTTCGCGCATGCGGGCGTGGCGATGCCAGGGCTGAATCTTCGCGCCCACAACCAAATTCCTCACAGCCGCGGCATGGGTTCTTCCAGCGCCGCAATTGTGTCTGGCTTGGTTGCTGCTCAGGGCCTCCTCCAAGGCATCTGCGATTTCGACGCAGACACTCTGTTGCGCCTAGCCACTGATCTTGAGGGTCACCCCGATAACGTCGCGCCTGCGCTCTTTGGCGGCTTGACTATTGCGTGGACCACGGATGAAGGTCCACGCTGCAAGCGTTTGCTTGTCCACCGCGGTGTTTCACCCTTGGTGCTGGTTCCTTCTTTCACCATGTCGACCAAGCAGGCTCGTGCGCTGCAACCTGAGAGCGTTCCTCACGAAGATGCGATCTTCAACGTGTCACGTTCGTCTCTGCTGGTCGCTGCTCTCACTCAGAGCCCAGAATTATTGTTCGAATCAACCGAAGACAAGCTTCACCAGGATTACCGTGCTGAGGCCATGCCTCAGACCAGTACCCTGATCAAGCTTCTTCGTGAACACGGCTTTGCAGCTGTGGTTTCTGGTGCTGGCCCATCCATTTTGGTGCTGTGTTCAGATCCTGCCCAGCGTGTGGAGGCAGCAAAGCTTGTTGCCCAGCACGAAGAGAGCCCGTGGGAGACACTCATGCTTGCAGTAGACTTTGCTGGAGCAACAATTCTTCGGGGGAAGCAGCCACAAACAAATGAAAGATGATCCATCCAATACAAATCCTCGTCCACTTGTAGTTGATTTAGATGGGACATTGATTTCCACGGATACTTTGTTTGAATCCGCAAATCAATTCATTTGGAGTGAGCCGTTTTCAATAATTTCTCTAATTGGGTGGCTCGCAAAGGGAAAGGCATTCCTCAAGTCAAAGTTGTCAGGAATAGTACAGCTTTCATCAGAGTCTCTTCCATATAGGCAAGAAGTATTAGATTTCTTAACTGAAGAGAAACTCCAGGGCAGGGTAATTATTCTTGCAACAGCAAGCTCGGAAGTTTACGCGAGTGCAATTGCTCAGCACTTAAATATCTTTTCTGATGTCTTGGCCTCAAACGAAAACATCAATCTAAAAGGT
>NZ_CAKZII010000005.1 GCF_936931525.1 uncultured Aurantimicrobium sp. | reverse complement strand
CTTGGCTTCTTCTTGCGCCAAGACAACGACGCGGCGAGCGCGGTCGGTAAATCTCTCAAACATTTCTAACTCCCATCAGCACACATGGTCTGTGCAGGTCTTGATTTGAGAGTAACGACAAGAAGGCACAAAAACTGCCCCTGTTCGCCCACGGCGTGAGTAGATACGGGCTTGTTCGCTGGAGGAAGAACGAGGAGTTGAAAGGAATAAATCCTCCCCGAGATACGTAGTCTGTAAACATGAGCATCCTCACTCCTCGCGATGTCCCACTGGGTGGTCTCCGCGCGATGACCGTGAGGCGCACCTTGCCCAATCGCCAGCGCAGCACGATTGGGGCATGGTGCTTTGTGGATCACTACGGTCCTGACGAGGTGGAACTCACCGGCGGCATGAACTTAGGCGCTCATCCCCACACTGGTCTTCAGACCGTGACCTGGCTTTTCCAGGGTGAAGTGGAGCACCGCGACAGTGTGGGCAGCGTACAACTCATTGAACCTGGCCAGGTCAACCTGATGACCGCCGGTGCAGGAATTGCTCACGCCGAACACTCCACCGGCCGAGTGCCCGTGATGCATGGGGTCCAGCTCTGGGTGGCGCTGACAGAGAAAGACCGCCACATCCCACCTTTCTTTGAACACCACATTGCCCCACGTACGACTATCGGTGATGCCCAGCTCATTGTCTTTATTGGTTCCCTCACAGGTGATACGGGAACAGTAACGGCAGGAACCACCACGTTTACTCCCCTGCTGGGTGCTGAGATTCTGTCCCCGGCTGGAAGCACTTTCACTATCCCAGTGAACCCGACCTTCGAACACGGTGTCCTGGTAGACACAGGTTCAGTAGCCGTGGCAGGCGAGATCGCCACCAAAGACCAGCTCGCTTACGTCGAGCCTGGCCGCTCCACCCTCACCTTGACCATTGGAGACGAGCCTGCACGGTTACTGCTTCTTGGTGGTACTCCCTTCGAGGAAGAACTCGTGATGTGGTGGAACTTCATCGGGCGAAACCACGATGAGATCGTGGCCATGCGTGAGCAATGGCAAGAAGATGTTGTGCACGAAGGTAACCCTGAGGGTATTTTTGGACATGTCGAGCACAGTGGCTCGACTATCCCAGCTCCAGAAATGCCCCACGTTCAACTCCGACCACGAAAGTTGCCCAGGCCATGAGTGATCTCTATGACGGAACCGAGAACCGCAAGTTCGGGCGGATCTATAAGAAGGAAACTCCAGACATTCTGGAAGCCTTCGTTGCGTTCGATAACGCCGTCTTCGCAGAAGAAGGCCGCGCTATCCCGCTCAAGTTCCGTGAGCTGATGGCGTTGAGTGTGGCATTCACCACGCAGTGTTCTTTCTGCATTGATGCCCACACCAAGGGTGCGGTGAAGGCCGGTGCCACCGACGCCGAGATAGCGGAAGCCGCCTGGATTGCTGCGGCCCTTCGTGCAGGCGGAGCCTTCACTCACGGACGCATGGCACTGCAGGTCAGCAGCACTCTGGATCACGAGCACTAATTTGGCAACGAATAAAGAATTTACCGAAGACGTCCTGGACGCTTTCGGCGCACGCAATGTGCGGGTCAAGCCCATGTTTGGTGAGTATGGGCTCTACTGCGAAGACACCTTTGTCGGTGTGATTTGCGACAACACTCTCTTTTTGAAAGTCACGTCACCAGGGGATGTCTTTGCCTCTGAGCTCGACAAGGGCTCTCCCTACCCCGGTGCCAAGGAACATTTTGTGATCCCGATTGAGAAGTTCTCTGATGCGGACTGGATGCATGAAATGCTGGATCTCACTTGGGCTGCTTTGCCAGTTCCGAAGCCGAAGAAGAAGCCATAACCGGAAGAAATACTCATGACCGAGATCTCACACCCCGAATCTGTTGAACGTTTCCGCGCGGCTCTGAAAGAGCACGGCGCGGAAGGTGATGTTGTTCGCCTCGATGACAATGCCCACACTGCCCAGGCAGCTGCTGAAGGGCTCGGCATTACCCGAGGTCAGATTGCGAACTCACTTGTCTTCCTGGCAGATGGCGAACCCGTGCTCGTGATGAGCTCAGGTGGGCACCGCGTCGACACCGACAAGGTTTCTGTCGCCTTTGGGGGGAAGAAAATCACGAAAGCCAATGCCGATGACGTTCGAGCCGCAACCGGCTATGTGATTGGTGGCGTCTCGCCGGTTGGTTTAGCTACCGAGCTACCCACTCTGGTCGATAACGACCTCGCTCAATACGAGACCATCTGGTCTGCAGGCGGACATCCTGCCTACGTTTACCAAACCACGTTTAGTGAATTAGTTCGCATGACCGGTGGAACACCCGCCGATATCGGCGAGTAAGAAGTTCTACTTACCCGACTCAGTTCCGTGAACAGCAAAGACGTCGATAGCGTCAAGCTCTTCTGGTTCAAACTCAGGCCCGTGAATCGCAGCAAGGTTGTCTTCGAGCTGCTTGACCGAGGACGCACCAATGAGTGCTGAGGTGACACCGGGGTTGCGCAGAGTCCAGAGCAGAGCCATCTGAGCGAGCGTCTGGCCGCGGGCCTCGGCGATAGCCGAGAGGCCGCGGACGCGCTCGAGATAGGTGTCAGAAATACTCGAGGACTTGAGGTGTTCACCCAGCGCTGCGCGAGAATCCTTGGGGATGCCCTTCAAATAGCGGTCGGTGAGCAATCCCTGAGCCAGAGGCGAGAAGACGATGCAGCCCGCACCAATTTCATCGAGCGTGTAAAGCAAGCCTGAGCGTTCGATGGTGCGATCAAACATGGAATAGCGGGGCTGGTGAATCAGGAGGGGAACTCCGAGACGGTCCAGTTCCTTCTTCGCCGCCATGGTCTGTTCGGGAGTGTAAGAAGAGATGCCAACGTAGAGCGCCTTGCCCTGCTGCACGACTGAGGCCAGCGCTCCCATGGTCTCCTCAATAGGAGTGTTGGGGTCGGGGCGGTGGGAGTAGAAAATGTCGACGTAGTCGAGGCCCATACGAGACAGACTCTGGTCGAGCGAGGAGATGAGGTACTTCCGCGAACCCCATTCGCCGTAGGGGCCGTCCCACATGAAATACCCCGCCTTGGACGAGATAACCATTTCATCGCGGTAGGGCTTGAAGTCTGAGGCCAGTACTTCGCCGAAGTGTGATTCAGCCGAACCGGCAGGAATGCCGTAGTTGTTGGCTAGGTCGAAGTGGGTCACACCCATGTCGAAGGCACGACGCAGAATGGCGCGCTGGTTCTTCAGTGAACCCTCATCGCCAAAGTTGTGCCAGAGACCTAAAGAAATCTCGGGGAGTTTCAGACCTGACTTCCCGCTGCGGCGGAAGTTCATGATGTCGTAGCGGGTGGACGCTGCTTCGTATGCCATGGAACGAGCCTAACTACTGGAGCGAAGAGGTGAGGCGGGCAAGGCCATCGAGAACGGTGGAGCGCAGAGGCTGCTGCTTCCATTCCTCAAGGGTGAGTGCACGTGAGTTCTCGCGGTAGGCATCTTCCACGTCGCGCATTTGCTGAACAAAGCTTGCTCCGCGCACCATGAGGGAGACCTCAAGGTTGAGGGAGAAGGAACGCATGTCCATGTTGGAAGAACCAATAACAGCAACTTCATCGTCAATCGACATGTGCTTAGAGTGCAAGATGGTGGGTGCTTTGTAGAGCCAGATAATCACACCGGCACGAAGCAGTGCTTCGTAGTAGGAACGCTGTGCGTGATACACCAGTGCCTGGTCGCCGATTTCAGAAACAAAGAGTTCGACCCGAACACCGCGCTGGCATGCCGAGGTGATGGCATACATCAATGACTCGTCAGGAACGAAGTAGGGGGAGGTGATGATGATCTTCTCTTGTGCCGAATACATCAAGGTCAAGAACAGGCGCAGGTTATTCTCAGAGGCAAAGCCTGGTCCTGAGGGAACGATCTGGCAATCCAGGGTGTTGTCTTCGTGGAATGCTTCGATGGGTTCTGCTTCACGCGTGAGCAGAACATCTGTTTCGGAGTACCAGTCGGTAATGAAGATGGCGTTCAAACCAGCAACGATGGGGCCGCGCAAGCGGACCATCGCGTCTTTCCAATGCAGACCGCGCTTGAGGTTCGACTTCTTGAGATAACTGGAGTCGATGAGGTTCTGTGAACCCATCCAGCCGATACTGCCGTCAATGATGACGAGCTTGCGGTGGTTGCGTAGGTCGGGGCGTTCATACTTGCCTTGGAAAGGAAGGAAAGGAAGCATGAGGTGCCAGTCGACACCTATCTTGGTCAGACGCTTCTTGGTCTTGCGGTACCCAACCGTGCGCATTGCGGCAACGTGATCAAAGAGCACACGCACTTCAACACCACGTTCCACAGCACGCTGCATAGCGAGGAAGACAGGCTCAGTTACGGAGTCAGAAGAAAGTATGTAGAACTCGACGTGAACAAAGTTCTTTGCCTTATCAATATCGGCAGCGATATCGATGATGTTCTTTTCGTAGTCGATCTGCATCTGCGCTGAGTTGCCGCCAACTAAGGGAATAGCGCCCAGATTGCGGTTGAGCTCAACCACACGGTCCAGCCAGACCGGCCATGACTTGTCGTGGGCAACCTTGTCGAAGCCTTCGGTGGAGTCCAAGATGAACTGGTTAATTTCACGCTGACGGCGACGACGCTTCCGGCCCAATCGAGGGCTACCAATGAGCAAGAACAAAATCACACCGATATATGGAATGAAGAAGATAGCCAGCAGCCAGCCCAAGGCGGAAGAAGGGCGACGGTTGCGTGGAACGATAATGATCGCGACCACGCGGATGACAAAGTCAACCGCTAATGCAACAACGGTGAGCCAGAAGGAGAATTCTGCTTGATTCATTTCTTCTCGGCCTCAGGAAGTCCGCGCTTAGCGCGCTCTTCTGCTTCCAAGCGGGCATAAGTTTCACGCTCGGTGCGATCTGAGCGCAAAATCGAGCGAATGATGAGCCAAAACAGCAGGCCAAGCAGAACGGTCGGGGTCACCGACCAGAGTGCGTTAAGCCAGAAGTTGTCCATAGAGGTCAGACTACCGAAGGAACCTGATTACTTGACCAGCGGGAAGAGGATGGTCTCGCGAATACCCAGGCCAGTGATGGCCATCAGCAAGCGATCCATACCCATACCCATACCGCCGGCAGGTGGCATAGCGTGCTCGAGAGCCTTGAGGAAGTCTTCGTCCAGACGCATTGCCTCGACGTCACCCTTGGCGCTGAGTGCAGCCTGCTGCACGAAACGTTCACGCTGAATAACAGGGTCATTGAGCTCGGAGTAGCCAGTAGCGAGCTCGAAGCCGCGAACGTAAAGATCCCACTTCTCCACCACACCAGGAATGGAACGGTGTTCCTTCACGAGTGGGCTGGTCTCAACAGGGAAGTCCATGACGAAGGTGGGGCGAGTGAGGCCGTCCTTGACGAAGTGCTCCCACAGTTCTTCCACGAGCTTGCCGTGGTTGGCGAGGTGAACTTCCACGCCTTCCTTGTTGGCCATTGCCTGGAGGTCTGCAACTGAAGTTTCTGGAGTGATCTGAACACCGGCAGCATCACTGAGTGAGTGATACATGCTGATGCGATCCCATTCGCCACCTAAGTCGAACTCAGTTCCGTCTGCCCAGGTAACCACGTGGCTGCCGGAGACGGCAACAGCAGCATCTTGGATGAGCTTCTGAGTGAGGTCGGCGATGGAGTTGTAGTCACCATATGCTTCATAGGCCTCAAGCATGGCGAACTCAGGAGAGTGAGTGCTGTCAGCACCCTCATTGCGGAAGTTGCGGTTGATCTCGAACACGCGCTCGATGCCGCCGACCAGTGCACGCTTCAAGTAGAGCTCTGGAGCAATACGCAGGAAGAGCTCCATGTCGAAAGCGTTGGAGTGGGTCACGAAGGGGCGTGCCGAAGCACCACCGTGCATGACCTGGAGCATGGGTGTCTCAACCTCGATGAAGTCGAGCTGTGTGAACGTGTTGCGGAGTGACGCCATGGTCTTCGCGCGGGAGAAGACGTTGGTTCGTGCCTGCTCACGCACAATGAGGTCGAGGTAGCGAGAACGCACTCGCGTTTCCTCGTTGAGTTCGTTGTGCATGTTGGGAAGGGGCAGAACAGCCTTAGAGGCCATCTTCCACTCGCGAACCATGATGGAGAGTTCGCCGCGACGGCTAGAAATCACTTCACCCGAAACAAAAACGTGGTCACCGAGGTCAACGAGGTCTTTCCAGAGCTCGAGGTTTTCTTCGCCAACCTCAGCCAAGGAAACCATTGCCTGAATACGCGAACCATCACCCGACTGCAAGCTGGCGAAGCAGAGCTTGCCCGTGTTGCGCAGGTGAACGATACGGCCGGCAAGACCCACCGTCACGCCAGTGGTGGCGTCAGCTTCCAGCTCACCGAAGCGGGCACGAACAGCAGGAATGGTGTCGGTGATGGGAACAGCCACCGGATATGCCTCAAGGCCGAGCTCATTGAGTCGATCACGCTTCGCTAGGCGGACAGCCTTCTGCTCGCTGACTTCTGCATCCGTCAGTTCGGGCTCAGGGGTGGTGTTCTCACTCATGCGTGGAGTCTCTCAAGGTTTTCGGTATCGATAAGTCGTGTGGTTCCCACTACCGCGGCCACCACCACAGTGGCAGGTCCCTGGTAGTCGTCACTCACGCTCTGAAAGTTCGTGGGATCGACAAGGTCGAGATAATCAAGTCTAACCAGCGGATAGTTCTCAAAGACGCTCCTGCCCACCTCGCGCACTGCACCCGCGTTGGCATGGTGCGCTTCTCGAGCTGCAGCGAGCAAAGCATGTGGCAACGCCAGTGCCGCTGCGCGTTCTTCTTCACTGAGATAGCGATTACGGCTGGAGAGCGCCAGGCCATCAGCTTCGCGAATAGTCTCCAGCACCTCAAAGCGGATGGGCAACGACGCCTTCTCAATCATGGAGCGCACTAAGAAGACTTGCTGCGCGTCTTTTTGACCGAAGACAGCAACGTCAGGCTTCACAATGTCGAAAAGTCTCGCCACGACCGTGAGCACACCGTCGAAGTGGCCGGGCCTACTTGCGCCCTCAAAAGTTTCACCAATTGGCCCTGCGAAGTGGGCGGGGACCGCAGGTCCACCCACACGGTCTGGATAGACCTCGTCCACATCCGGTGCAAAGACAAACTCTGCCCGGTCTGTGAGTGCAGCAACATCTGCCTCGAGCGTGCGGGGATAGCGGTCAAAGTCTTCACCCGCACCAAATTGCAGTGGGTTAACAAAGATCGAGACCACAACGACATCAGCGAGTTCGCGTGCTCGGGTGACAAGGGCAAGGTGGCCTTCATGCAGTGCTCCCATGGTGGGAACAAGTGCAAGGGTCTTTCCTTCTGCAGAGAGACGCTCACGCAGTGCCGTCATCTCCGAGACGGTGTGCAGGACCTGAGGTGTTGCCATGATTAGTCGTCGAGTCCAGTAAATCCGAGACGCGAAGCATCTCCAGCCTGGCCCAAGGCATTGTCCACGGCAGAACGAATCAGCGGAGCAACAATACGGCCCGGGTTCTCGATACCGATCTCGCCCAACAAGTTGGTTGCCTGATCCACAATCGCTGCAGAGAATTGCGACGCAGTCGCAATTGCCTCGGCATACTGCGGACGCTGTGCCTCTGAGATCACAACGGGCTCTCCGCCCATCTCCACTGCGAGCGCTTGCCCAATGGG
>NZ_CAKZII010000004.1 GCF_936931525.1 uncultured Aurantimicrobium sp. | reverse complement strand
CCGATGGCGATAGTCAGAGCACCCAGAGTCAGGATGTTGAGGGTGTAGTTCGCTGCCTGGAGACCAATGAAGGTAATCAGCACCGAGGTGGGGATGGAGATGGCGGTCACCAGGGTGGATCTGATCGACATCAGGAAGATCAGGATGATGATGACGGCGAAGAGCAGACCAAGCAGACCTTCAGTGGTCAGCGACTCAATCGACTTCTCGATGTAGGGAGCCTGGTCGAAGACGGTAGTGAAGACCGCGTTGTTACCGAGGCTCTTTTCGAGGGTGGGAAGAACCTTGTTGACGGCCTTGGACACATCAACGGTGTTGGCTCCGGGAAGCTTGGTCACCGCAATGGTGAGCGCAGGCTTTCCATTCACACGAGAAAGAGTGGTGGTGGGTGCGTCCGTGAGGGCAACGGTCGAGACAGATCCGATGGTGACAACACCAGGACCGTTAGCACCAGTAATAGGCAGAGCAGCAATGGCATCAACAGAGTTGATGCGCTCACCAATCTGAACAGAAAGCGTTTGATCGTTCTCGGTGATCTCGCCGGCAGGAATCAGGAGACCATTGGCGTCCAGGGTGTCCTTGATCGACGCGGTGGTCAGGCCCTGAGCACGAAGTTCTGCCTGGTTGGGTTCGATGGTGACGCGCTTCTCGGGAGCACCGAGGAGTGCAGCATCACGAACGCCCTCGACGTCCTTGATTTCAGCAAGCGTTGAGGAGCGGAGAATGTCTGCCAGCTCAAGAGTGTCCAGATCGCTGGAAACCGCAATCTGCATGACAGGGAAGTCGCTGAAGGAACCGGAAATAACCTGGGGGTCAACGTCTGCGGGCAGCTGTGACTTGATGCGGTTGATCGCCTGGTTGATCTTCTGCTCGGAGATGATCAAGTCGGTGCCGTAGGTAAAGGACACCGAGATGAGGCTCAAGTTGGTGCTCGAGGTCGCGGTGGTGTTTTCGATGCCCGGAACACCCTGGATTGCGGTCTCAATAGGACCAGAGACGTCTTGGTTCACGACCTCAGGTGCAGCACCTGGGTAGACAGTAAGGACAGCCAGCTGCGGGAACTGCACGCTGGGTGCCAATTCCTGCTTGAGGTTAGTCAGTGCAAGCCCTCCGAAGATGGCTACAACAATGGTCACCAGCGCAATGAGGGCGCGGTTTTTCATACTGGCTTTAGCTAAGAAATACACAAACAACAGTCTGGCAGTTCTTTATAACGAAAAAATGTGAGTTCTCTACCGGGTGAATCGGCGTAAAGTAGCTGTTCGTGAGTCCTGAAGATACTGGCACTGGTTCTATCCCCGAGTCGAAGTCACCTAAGCGTTGGATTATTGGTGACCCGCTGCCGACAGCGATGCTGGAAGGGGAGCTTCTCAAGAAGCGCATCGCGCTCCCGATCTTCGCCAGTGACCCGCTCTCCTCTGTGGCCTATGCCCCGCAGGAACTCCTGATGATTCTGCTCATCGGTGGCCTCGCATTCCTCAGCTTCGCTCCGTGGATTGCTGCCTGCGTGATCTTGCTCATGATCGTGGTCATCGCCAGCTACCGTCAGCTGATTAAGGCGTATCCTTCCGGTGGTGGTGACTACGAAGTAGCTCACAAGAACTTGGGTGAGAAGTCTGGTGTGATTGTCGCCTCAGCTCTGCTCGTCGACTACGTCATGACCGTGGCTGTGTCGGTTGCCTCAGGTGTCGACAACATCATTTCGGCTATCCCGGAACTTGCGCCAGAACGTGTGCTGCTGGCCATCGTGTTCGTCATCATCCTGGCTGCAATCAACCTGCGTGGTGTGCGCGAGTCCGGCAAGGCCTTCGCCATCCCCACCTATTTCTTCGTCACCAGCGTCTTCATCATGATCGTGGTGGGCATCACTCGCACACTCATGGGCGACGCTCCTATTGCTGAGTCCGCTCAGTACATGGTCGAGGGAGAAAGCGTCGCTCAGGCTGCGCTGATTCTGTTGCTCCTGCGCTCCTTCGCCAGTGGCTGTGCTGCACTGACCGGCGTGGAAGCTATCGCCAACGGTGTTCCTGCTTTCCGCGTTCCTAAGATCAAAAACGCACAGATCACCCTCGTCGTGATGGGCGCTATCGCCATTACCCTCTTTGCTGGTCTGATCACCATGGCCTTCATCTCCAACGTGCACTACGCAGAGGATGCCTGCCACCTGATTGGTTACGCCAACTGTGAGACGGTTCCTCAGCGTTCGCTCATCGCTCAGATTGCAGCTGCGACCTTCGGTAACAACACCGTCTTCTTCTATGCCATCCAGGCTGGTACAGCACTGGTGCTGTTGCTGGCGGCAAACACTGCCTTCAACGGCTTCCCCCTGCTGGGTTCCGTTCTTGCTCACGATGGTTACGCACCCAAGGCTCTCGAGACCCGCGGTGACCGTCTCATCTACTCGAACGGTGTGATTGCACTGGGCTTGGCTGCAATTGTGATTCTGGGAGTCTTCCAAGCAGATCTGACCCAACTGATCCAGCTCTACATCATCGGTGTATTCGTCTCCTTCACTCTGGGTCAAACAGGCATGGTGGTGCACTGGACCAAACTGCTGAAGACAAAGCCGGATAACGCGTCGAGCATTCGCTGGTCACGCCTGATCAACATCACCGGTGCCACGTTCACCGCAACCGTTCTGATCATCGTGACGATTACCAAGTTCACGCACGGTGCATGGATTGTGTTCGTCACAATGCCGATTCTCTACTTCCTCATGATTGGCGTGAACCGTTACTACCGTGACGTTGAAGCAGAAGTCACTGTTGACGCAGAGACCACCTTCGGCGCTAAGGGTGACCACGCCATCGTCCTGGTGGGCAAGATGCAAAAGCCGATCCTCAAGGCCATCGACTACGCCATCGCAGCCCGTCACGATTCCATCGAAGCCGTGCACGTGTCCATCAATGAGGTTTCCACGGCCAAGCTGGAACTGGACTGGATCCGTCAGAACATTCACTTGCCGCTGCGCATCATCAGCTCGCCCTACCGCGACCTGAGCTGGCCACTCATTCAACACATTCGCGAACACCGTGCAACGCACGGTTCTGAGATTGTGACTGTTTACCTTCCCCAATACATCGTGGGTCACTGGTGGGAGCACGCGCTCCACAACCACAAGGCTCGTCGTCTCAAGATGAAGCTCATGATGGAGCACGGCGTTGCCATTGCACTTGTGCCTTGGCTGCTGGACTCCACTGACATCATTTATGGTCGTCGTTCACGTCCAGTTCCTGGACAGTCACGACGCGGTGAGCCCGTGCGTCCGATTGCGCGCAAGCCGGTCACCCCGGCTAAGCGCACTAAAGACGACCAGTAACCAAAGACCAACGTCGTGAAAAAAGATCTCCTTCCGGTTGCGATCGGTGGTGCCATCGGCACCGCCCTTCGTATCCTGTTGGACATCATGCTCAGCCTCATCTTCTTCACGATGTCGCTGGTGAGCATCCTGGTGATCAACGCCTTGGGTTCGTTCTTGCTGGGCTTCCTGGTCGCTGGTTTGTGGACGAGACCGAAGACTCCGCATTGGATGAAGTTGGCTGCGGGCCCTGGTGTGCTCGGTGGTTTCACCACGTTCTCTGGCGTGATGTTGCAGGCACTGCTCATTCAAGACCCTTGGACAACGGCGGGCTATCTCGCCCTCTCCATCGGAACAAGTTTGTTTGCTGCACTACTTGGCATCTGGGTGGGAACTCCCTTTGCCAAGAAATCCGCCAAGAAAAAGGCGGTGAAGTAAATGAACTTCATCTCTCTGTTCTTAGCGATCATCGCCGGTGGTGTTGGTGCGTCTCTGCGCTATGCCAGCACGGTCATCCTTCCGGCAAAGAAAGATGGCTTCCCATTGGCCATCTTTGTAGTCAATGCTGTGGGCTCGCTCCTCGTGGGATTGTTTGCTGCTCTGCTGGCAAATGCGGTTCTTTCACCCGAAGTTAGCTTTGTTCTCGTTGCTGGTTTTTGTGGTGGTTTCACCACGATGAGCACCTTTGCTGTTGACTCGATCGAACGCCTTCGCGCAGGTCATTGGATGCAAGCAGGCCTCAACATTGTCGGGAGCACTGCGGTAGGCCTGTTGGCAGTCGGCGCCGGCTACCTTCTTGGTGGCGGCCCCCTCGGCTAAACAGGCGAAAGCCAGTGTTAGACTTACCCTTAGATTTTTCCTAATGGTCATCCGGTGAATTTTTCCCGGTTAGCAAGGTAAGGGGTTACGCATGGGGCGTGGCCGTCAAAAAGCGAAGCACACTAAAGTTGCGCGCGAGCTGAAGTATTTCAGCCCAAACACTGACCTCTCTGCACTCGAAAAAGAGATCGGTCACGTTTCCGAGGGCGACGAATTCGTAGATAAGTGGGCTGACCTTTACCCCGACGACGAGGATGAGGAAAGCGAAGCTGCGGCTTCCGCCTAACTACTTCTTTTTCAGTCTGCGCACTGCGCTCTGAATCGCAACGCCCAGCAGCAGCAATCCGAAGAGCTGTGCTGAGAGTTGATCCGGCAAAATAAATGCCAGCACTACTCCGCCAAAAGATGCGGCCACAGCAGCGATGCCCACGATGACACCATCTTTGAGCACAACTAGACCTGCCCTGAGGTTGGGGATAGTTCCGGCAATCGCTGTGGGCACCATAGCCAGCAACGAGGTTCCCTTGGCCAGCAGCGGAGCTAACCCAAAGAAGCTCATAAAGACCGGCACGGCAATGACCCCTCCACCGATGCCGAGCATGCCTGAGGCAACCCCCATAACTAGACCTAAGACAATGAGTCCAGCACCTGAGAAGAACGTCAGCTCGAAACTGCCCTGGGTTTCTTCGGTCACAAAAAGAAGTCGGGCTGCCTCAATCACCATCATGGTGATGAAGGTCCAGTGAATGACCGCCACGGGAAGCACTCGCAACAACTTTGAGCCAAACGGGGCTCCAACAATTGCGCCGATGGCAACCAGGGCAGCAACTAAGACATCTACCTGGTGATTGCTGGCATAGGTAATCGCGCCCACGAGGGAAGTGGGAACAATGGCAAGAAGAGATGTGGCCGAAGCGCGCTTCTGGTCAAACTTTGCCCAGGCCATGAGCAGCGGAACCATGATGATGCCGCCGCCAACACCAAAGAAGCCAGAGAGAAACCCTCCGACAGCGCCGGCGACAAGTAATGGAATCAGCACGGCTGTGGGGAGCTAGTTTGCGTAGCTGCCAACCAGGCGCACCGCGCCACCGTTGACGCCCTTAGCGCCCTGTTCAAAGCCGGTGAAGTCACGCTCAGAAGTGGAAACCATACCGACAACCCACGAAGGAATACCTAGGCCAGATAGCTTGCTCACGACTGCCGATGCAGAACCTGCGCTGACGACAGCGAACATGCCCACGCCCAGGTTCCAGGTTCCTTCCGTGCTCTCGAGAGTGTCACCAGAGAGAGAAGTCAGCACACGGAAGACGTTGCTAGGTGACCAGGTCGAGCGGTCTACTTCAACCCAGGAGCCGACGGGAAGAACACGAGCCAAGTTAGCTGCAATGCCACCACCGGTGACGTGGCTGAGCGCGTGCACGCTGCCAGCCAAAGCTGGATCAGCGAGCACTTCAACGAGAGGGCCGGTGTAAAGGCGTGTGGGCTCGAGGAGAACCTCGCCCACCACACCGCCAAAGTCAACAGAGTTGTCGGAGTAACCGAGCTTGTTTTCAGCCAGGATGTGGCGAACAAGCGAGTAGCCGTTGGAGTGCAGACCGGAAGATTCCATCGCGATAACAACGTCACCGTTGACCACGCGCTCGGCACCGAGAAGATCTGCTGCTTCGACAACACCGACAGCGGCACCCGCTACGTCGTAGTCGTCAACGCCAAGGAGACCAGGGTGCTCGGCAGTCTCGCCACCTACAAGTGCGGTGCCGGTTGCGGAGCAGGCATCTGCGATGCCCTTCACAATGGCGGCAATGCGGTCAGGGTAAACCTTGCCGCAGGCGATGTAGTCAGTCATGAACAAGGGACGTGCGCCGCAGACGATGATGTCGTCCACAACCATGCCGACCAAGTCCTGACCAATGGTGTCGTGCTTGTCCAGAGCCTGAGCGATTGCCACCTTGGTACCCACACCATCGGTGCTGGTTGCCAGAAGGGGGCGATCAAAAGATTTAAGGAAAGAGACGTCAAAAAGTCCCGCAAAACCGCCTACGCCACCAAGTACTTCGGGGCCATGCGTGGCCTTGACCGAGGCCTTCATGAGTTCGACCGCGAGGTCACCGGCAGCGGTGTCTACACCCGCACGTGCGTAGGAAGAATTCTGGCTCACAGGGTCAAGTCTATCCTCAGGAAAGATGTGCCAGACTTGACTAGGAACTCGACAGAGCTCCTTTACGCCCCTCGACTTTCAGGAGCTCCCACCGCACATGTGTGGCATCGTCGGAATCGTCTCTACTGAGCCGGTCAATCAGCAAATCTACGACGCACTGTTGCTTCTGCAGCACCGCGGACAAGACTCCACCGGTATCGCAACTGCAGATGGTTCTCACCTGCACATGCACAAGACCAAGGGGCAGGTGCGCGAAGGTTTCCGCACCCGCGACATGCGCACCCTGGTCGGTAACGTCGGCCTTGGTCACGTCCGCTATGCCACTGCAGGTGCCGCTTCTAACGAAGAAGAAGCACAGCCTTTCTACGTGAATGCCCCCTACGGCATCATCTTGGTTCACAACGGTAACCTCACCAACACCCGTGAACTCACCAACGATCTGTTCCGCATCGACCGTCGTCACGTGAACACCTCGAGCGATACCGAGCTTCTGCTTAACGTTCTTGCTACCGAACTTCAGGGAACTGTCTCCGGCACGGAGCTTGGCCCCGAGCACGTCTTCACCGCCGTGGAGAACCTCCACAAACGCGTGGAAGGCTCCTATGCCACCATCGCCATCATTGCTGGTCATGGTCTCCTCGCCTTCCGCGATCCCTTCGGCATCCGCCCGCTCATCCTGGGTCAGCGTGCCAACGAGAAGGGCAAGTTCGACTACGTCGTTGCGTCCGAATCTCTCGTGCTGGAATCCGGTGGCTACGAAATCATCCGAGATGTTGAGCCCGGCGAAGCAATCTTCATCACCAAGGATGGCGAACTCTTCTCGCGCCAGTGCGCAGAGAACCCCATTCTGCGTCCCTGCTCGTTCGAGTATGTTTACCTCGCTCGTCCCGACTCCGTAATGAACGGCATCTCGGTCTACGAAACTCGTCTGCGCATGGGCGACCGCTTGGCAGCAACGGTTGCTCAGTATGCGCCTCTGGGTGACATCGATGTGGTTATGCCTATTCCTGACTCTTCACGACCTTCTGCCATGCAGGTGGCTCGCAAGCTGGGTGTGGAATACCGCGAAGGTTTCTTCAAGAACCGTTACGTCGGTCGCACCTTCATCATGCCTGGCCAGGCTCAGCGCAAGCGTTCCGTGCGCCAGAAGCTCAACGCCATGTCGGCTGAGTTCAAGGGCAAGAACGTCCTCATCGTGGATGACTCGATCGTTCGTGGAACCACCTCACGCGAGATCGTGGAGATGGCCCGTGCTGCTGGAGCAAACAAGGTGACCTTCACCTCTGCTGCTCCTCCCGTTCGTTACCCCCACGTCTATGGCATCAACATGCCGTCGCGTCAGGAGCTCATCGCTCACGGTCGCAAGATTCCTGAGATTGCTCAAGAACTTGGTGCAGACCACCTGATCTATCAGGAAGTTGCCGATATGGAAGCGGCCATCATGGAAGGCTCCAAGCTGACCGGTCTTGATGTCAGCTGCTTCACCGGTGACTACGTCACCGGCACCATCACCCCTGAGTACTTGGACTGGGTCGAGCGTAACCAGCTGAGCTAGTTCGAGAAGGACTAGTCCTTGGTGACAGCGATTTTCTCAGCTGTTGCCTGAGTGACGTGGCGCGAGAAGTAGCGATCCACGATCAGTGCGAAGACCAGACCGAGGGTTCCACCCACGGTTCCGGTGATCAACAGCATGAAGCCGAAGATCTGCGTGAGAGTGAATTCACTCTCATTGGGCAGCGCAAAGGTGAGGATGAGTGCTGCGAGGATACCCAAGATAATTCCCATAACCATGAAGGTCAGGTATTTGGGGGATCGGCGAACAGTGACCTGTTCGGTGGTGATCGTCTCTTTTTCGCTCATGTCACCATTGTGCCAGTGGTAGCTGAGAACTCAGATTGCTGCGCACACCAGAAGCACTGATCTTGCCCTGGTCGTAAGCCTCTGCCCAACTCACTGAGCCCGTCGCTAGCGCAATCCAGGTGGGTGAATCCATCTCCACCACATTCGGTGGAGTCCCCCGCGTATGTTCTGGCCCTTCCACGCACTGGATAGCTCCAAAAGGTGGGACCCGAAGTTCAACCGTGTGTCCGGGAGCAGCATCACTCATCAGCTGCAGGAGATATCGAACCGCACTGGCAACATCTTCGCGCGCTGATGAGCCAGCAAGAACCGCAACAACAGCTGCGTGACCCTCGGTGGGATCAACCCGTGGCTTCGCCATGGCTTATGCCGAGCGAGATACGACGTGCTCTGCGAAAGCAGACAGTGCCTGCTTGACAGCACCTGCCGGCAAGATATCCAAGGCGGCAACAGCTTCTGCTGCCCAACGACGAGCCTCTTCGCGAGTGGCCTGAGTCACCGGATGTGCATAGAGCTCAGCGATAGCGAGCTGAAGGTCAGCATCTGCTTCAGCAGAGGCGTCATCCGCGTCATCGCGGATGCGAGCGAGCAATGCAGCTGCGGCTGGATCAGTAGCTGCCTGCTGCTCGAGCAAAAGAGTGGGGAGAGTGGGAACACCTGCACGCAGGTCAGTGCCTGCCTGCTTGCCCGTAGCAGTAGATTCAGGAGAGAGGTCAAGCACGTCATCAGCGAGCTGGAAGGCCACGCCAATCTTGTCACCGAACTCCACCATGGCGTCTTCGTATTCCAAAGGTGCACCGGAGTAGACAATGCCGCAGCGTGCTGCTGCAGAAATCAGTGAACCTGTCTTATCAGCCAGGACCTGGATGTAGTGGGAGACAGGGTCTTCATCGGGTCGAGGACCGATGGTTTCGTGTAGCTGACCCAGGCAGAGACGCTCAAAGGTTTCTGACTGCAACAGCATGGCCTTTTCACCCAAGCGGGTCATCAGGGTGCTGGCACGAGAGAACAGGAGGTCACCGGTGAGGATCGCTACCGAGTTGCCCCAGACTTCATGTGCACTGGGAACACCGCGACGAAGCGGAGCTTCGTCCATGACGTCGTCGTGATACAGCGACGCGAGGTGAGTGATCTCAATAGCCTGAGCTGCCGTAATGACCTCAGGTGTTGCGCCATTACCCAGCTGAGCAGTGAGCAGTGTGAGCATGGGGCGAACACGCTTGCCACCGGCACCAAATAGGTAGCGACCAGAGACATCTGCCAACGCATCGGTGAAGTGAAGCTCTTTGCTCAAGCCTTCTTCAATGGTGGCAACGCCCGCATCGATAGTGTCGGCGAGCTGCTTGGTCTCAGGGGAGGCAAACAAGCGCTGGCGCAGAGAAAGACGACCGGTCACACCGGCTACCCCACTCACGCTTGTGCTCATTCGTTCAGCCTAGTCCTGCTCAGGCGACGGGCTTAATGCCGCGGTGAAGGGCAACCACGCCAGCGGTGAGGTTGCGGTAGGCCACGTTCATGAAGCCGGCATCACGAATCCACGTAGCCAGAGTGGCCTGGTTGGGCCAGTCTTCGATCGAGTCTGCGAGGTAGGTATACGCCTCAGTGTTCGAGGAGGAATACTTTGCCACCATCGGCATGACCTTGCGCAGGTAGAAGTTGTACCCCGCACGGATAGGTGCAGCAGGTGGGGTCGAGAACTCACAGATCACAATGCGACCACCAGGCTTGGTCACACGGTAGAGCTCAGCTAGAGCCTTCTTGGGCTCGACAACATTCCGAAGACCGAAAGACATGGTCACTGCATCAAAGCTGTTGTCCTCAAAAGGAAGCTTGGTTGCATCGGCTTCAACGAACTCAACGAGTGGATTAGATCCGTGCTTCTGGCGGCCCACCTCGAGCATGCCGGGTGAGAAATCTGCAGCAACAACGTGTGCACCAGACTTCGCGAGAGCCACCGAGCTGGTGCCGGTGCCTGCAGCGAGGTCGAGAACCCGCTCAGATGCTTGGGGGTTCACTGCACGGGTGGTTGCGATGCGCCACAACAACGCATTTCCTGCGGAAAGCAGGTTGTTGGTGACGTCATAGCCAGCGGCAACGTCATCAAACATTGCCGAGACGGCTTCGGGCTTCTTAGAAAGGTCAGCTGTAGTCACAAGAGAAGTCTACGGCTCCGGCGTAGGCTGTCTCAGGTGAGCTTGTCAGCAACCCGTGGTCTTCGTGTGGAGTCGGTTCGATTAACCGTCTCCCCCGAGTTGCTTACCCTGCTCGGCGTCGACTCACCACTGCTGTGGTGGCGACGCGGTGACGGCCTGGTTGGCATCGGTGAAGTAGAAACCCTGTCCTTCTCTGGCAAGACCCGCATCAAGGATGCCGGCGCTGCCTGGCGAGAGGTTGCCGCTGCTGCAACAGTGACCGATTCGGTCAATGTTGCCGGCTCTGGTCTGATGGCGTTTGGAACGTTTGCCTTCCGCTCCACCTCTGAAGTTCCCAGTGTGTTGATCATCCCTCGACTGGTTGTGGGGCAACGAGCTGGAGTCACGTGGCTGACACGTATCGGTTTTGCAGATGAGCCAGTTGAGGCATTGACAGAGAATTCAGCAGAACAACTCTTGGCCGAACACATCTCGGCGAGCGCGAAACTTGGAGCTGCACCTGTCGTGCATCTCTCCCCTGCTTCGCTCTCTGAAGAGGGCTTCACCTCTGCCGTGAACAAGGCCATCGAGCGTATTGATGCTGGTGAGGTTGAGAAAGTAGTTCTCGCCCGTGAACTCGAGGGCACGCTTGCGGGCACTCAAGATCTCCGGGTTGCTATCAACCGCCTTGCTGAGAGCTATCCCGACTGCTGGACCTTTAGCGTGGATGGCTTGTTTGGCTCCAGCCCCGAAACTCTCATCACGGTGCATGGCCGCAAAGTCACCGCACGCGTGCTGGCAGGAACCGCCCGTCGTGGCAGCGACACTGCCACTGACGTTGCGAATGCAGCAGAGCTTGCCTCGAGCCATAAAGACCTGGATGAGCACGGCTTCGCCACTCGCTCGGTCGTCAACGCCTTGACCCCCTATGCCGAACAGCTCACCGTCAGTGACGCCCCCTTCACGCTGAAGCTACCTAACCTCTGGCACCTCGCTACCGATATTGCAGGCACTCTTGCTAGCGGATCAAACTCACTCGACCTTGTCTTTGCTCTTCACCCCACGGCAGCGGTCGCTGGGACACCCACAGTTGCTGCTGTTGAAGTGATTGATGACCTCGAGCCCTTTGACCGTGGCCGCTATGCCGGCCCCGTCGGCTGGATTGGCGCAGACGGCGATGGCGAATGGGCCATCGCACTGCGCTGTGCTCAGCTCTCTGGTTCCACCGTCACTGCCTATGCAGGCTGCGGAATCGTGTCTGACTCTGTTCCTTCAAAGGAACTGGTGGAAACAGAAATGAAGTTCCGTCCCATCGTGGATGCGCTGAGCTAGAAAGCTTCTAGCGCTCGAGTTCAACCTCGACGAGTTCAGGACCATCACCGGCACCAGTTAGTGCGCGTTCCAGCTCACTCACGGTGGAGACCTTGGTGTATCCCCAGCCATAGGCTGCGGCAAGTGATTCCAAGCTGACCTGTTGTGGGGTCAGGAAGACGCGGTCCATGTTTTCTGCCGAGGCAGTCTGGCCAACTTCCAGCGCATCAAAGATGGTTCCGCCACCATCGTTTCCGACGATGACCTGGACGCGGGGGCGTTCTTCTTGAGTTCCAAAAAGCATCGAGCCTGCATCATGCAGGGCAGCAAGATCGCCAACCACAATGCGCGTCAGCGCATTCTCGGTTGCCAACGCAATACCAATACCTGTGCCTAGGGTTCCGTCGATGCCGGCAAGCCCTCGGTTGGCGTGGACAGTGATCTTCTTGCCACCCACAAACTTGTCTGCCACGCGAATCAGACGAGATGCCGCAAAGACAAGGCGATCGTGTGGCCAAGTTGAACGCCACACGGCATCCACCAACAACTCACGAGAGATCTTCACTCTGGAGGCTGCAAGCTCTGCAGCCAAGAATGCCTTCTTCTCGTCGATGCTCTCAGAGCGTGACGCCGTCACGTTTGGTGCAGTGGCGAGAGCAGCGTCAATAGCCGTTGATTCATAACGTTCAAATGCGTCGCGGCCGTTCAGAATCCAGAGGCCGAGCCAGTCTGTGTTTGTCTCGCCTGGTTCCACTGTGACGTCATTGACGAAAGAGGACACGTTGAGACCAGGGTTATAGCCCTCGGGTGCTGCGCCCCGAACAACGATGGTTTGGATGCCGGAGCTGGAGTCACCAATCAGCGCAGGAATTTCACGACTGAGCGTGGGGTGGCCAAAGACCACGATGCGCTCAACGAGTCTGGTGAGCTCAGGGTTGGAGAGAAGTTCTCGGTAGGCAGGGATGAGGTTGCGACCATAGCGTGAACCACTGGTGACCTCAGCGATGAGCGGCCACCCACCTTCATGAGCAACTTCTTCAGCACGCGGACCAGCATCAGCACCGGCAATGACCAGAGTGTTTGGACCACGGTTAAGTTCGAGCGAGATACCTGGCTCAACAGGTCGCAAGGACTGAATGAGGAGTTCGACCGGTCGAACGTCAATCGTGCTGGAGAGCGGCTCACGGAATGCCACATTGAGATGAACAGGACCGGGTGCGTAGTGATCAGTTGAGGCGTAGAACGCATCATTGGCCAGCTCAGCACCACGACGCTCTGCAGTCGCACCAGGAACAGGTGCGGGTTCGTCCACGCTCAAGCGAACAGCGGGTCCGAAAATGTCATGCTGGTGAGTGGTTTGGTTGCTTCCAATCTCACGCAATTCTTCAGGGCGGTCAGCGGTGAGAACAATCATCGGCACACCTGCATGGTGTGCTTCAAGAACGGCTGGGTGAAGGTTCGCCACTGCAGAACCTGAGGTGGTGATCACAACGGCTGGTGTGCGGGTTTCCACCGCAAGTCCAAGGGCAAGGAATCCAGCAGCGCGCTCATCGATGCGCACGTGAAGCTTCACATCGCCGCGACGTTCTAGTTCGGCTGCCACCAAAGCAAGTGCTTGCGAACGAGCACCGGGAGAAAGAACGATGTGCTGCACGCCGAGTTCCACTACATGAGTAAGGAACTCTGCAGCGAAAACGGAAGCGGGAGCTGGTTTAGCCACGTGGACCATCACTGGGCGGATCAGTGTTCAACCCTCGGAGAAAATCGATGTCGTCATCTGGAGCGACAGAACCGCGCTTGGAACCGGGGCCATTCTTGCGTCCACGTCCCACAGTGAGCCAGAGAATCGATCCCACCACCGGCAGAATCAAGATCAATACGATCCACAAACCCTTGGGAACTCCTCGCACGCGGAAGCGGTCGATGAGAATGGCATCGACAAGAGAGAAAACCATGAGTGCCACAGCGAGGGCAGCGAGGACGATCAGGACGCGGGTCATAGTGCTACCAGTCTAGGTTGGCTCCCGTGTAGCTCACAGCCCCGCCGGTTTAGACTTGGGGTGTGAAGAAATCGACTTGGTTCTGGTTCAGCCTGATGCGTTTGGCAGCTTTCGCGCTCCCCTTGGCAATCATGTTGCTGCTGGGAATGATTCCCTGGCTTGCAGCTGTGCTTTCTGCCATCATCGGCCTGTGCGTTTCCTACATCTTCTTCGCGAAAACCCGCAACGCTTTATCTGAATCTCTTTACGAGAAGCGGGCTGCTAAAGCGGTCAATCCTGACAAGGACGCTGACGCTGAAGATGCAGAAGTTGAAGCTGGTCTAGCTAAAGAAAGCAAAGGCAAGGCCTAAGCCATACAGCAGTCCAGTCAAGCTGGACAGCTTCAACGCCAGGATGTATTCCTGCGGAGTCTTTGCCGTGACCGTGATCAAGCACGCAGGAAGTGCAGCCAACAGGGCAAACAATGTCAGCAACGCTGCGGTGTAGAAGAGGCCTAGGTAGATGACGATTCCAAAGGGAATCAGCATCAAGATGCAGAACAGAACCGCTGAGGGTGTGCGCCCCATACGGACGGCCAGAGTCTTCTTTCCAGCGAGAGTGTCGGTGGCAATATCGCGGATGTTGTTCACGACCAACACGGCGCAGGAAATCAATCCAATGCCAATTCCACCCAGCAAGCTTTCCTGGCTAAAGGTGCCGGTTTGGACGTAGGTCGTGCCCAGGGTTGCCACTAGTCCGAAGAAAATGAAAACCATCACTTCACCCAGGCCGGCATAGCCATAGGGGCGACGACCTCCGGTATAGAACCAGGCAGCCACGATCGCAACCGCACCCACTGCCAACATCCACCACGCGCTGGTGAGAACCACGATGACAATTCCGGCAATACCCGAGAGGGCAAAGAAGGCGAGTGCAACAGCTAAGACCTTCTTGGGGTCTGCGGCACCAGAGCCGGTCAGACGAGCAGGTCCGACGCGATAGTCATCGGTGCCACGAACCCCGTCTGAGTAATCGTTGGAGTAGTTGACACCGATCTGCAGAGACAAGGCCACCACCAAACAGAGCAGCGCAACAGGAGCGTTGAACTGCTCGGTAATCGACGCGGCTCCCGAACCAATCGCAACGGGTGCAAAGGCGAGGGGAAGGGTTCGAATGCGTGCACCCGAGATCCAGTCAGCTGCCGTTGCCTTGCGAGGTTTGTGGGAGACGGAACCGTGGTGCTTCTTGCTGGTCTTACTCATACGTCCGAGCCTACTTCTGCGTCGCAGCGAATGCAGACAGTGCGAGCAGGTCTGGCTTGCC
>NZ_CAKZII010000003.1 GCF_936931525.1 uncultured Aurantimicrobium sp. | reverse complement strand
GATAATCCCCAATTCCAAGCTAGAAAATTCACTAACTTGAAGCCAACACAAGCTTACAAGCTTCGAATGAAGCAGCCTATTTGCTCATGTTCCAAAGAACGTCTACATAGTTGAGTAGAAACCATCCCAGAAACTTGAGGAAGTTAATACAACTCCCCAAAAGAGAATTGTTCCTATTGTCCAAACCCACCCGATAACCACTGCTGCAGTTGCTAAACCCCAACCCCGAAGTGCTCCTCGCGAGTTCTTAATCTGAGAACGAGCGACATATCCAACGATGAGTCCAACAAGGGGAAAGAAAAATACCAATACAAAACCGGTAACCGCGGTGCCACTAAATCGGGCCGGGCGTGAAGGATCCCCACTCAGATAAACGGGAGCTCCTCCTGCGCCAACGGCGTTCACAACAGGCTGGTCAATTCGACGAACAACTAATCCGCATTTACTGCAGTAGTTGGCATCTGGTGGAATCAACTCTCCACATTTTGAACAGAACATAACTTCCCCCGCTATTCCGAGGAAAAGTAATTCCCCCTGAACCAAATAATAGCGATACGAATTTATCTGAATGAAGTGCAAGTCGCATTCACGTTTTTTGAATAAACATTGACTCAAGTGATGAACGTATCTTTCGAAAGGTCATGTCAAAGCTTCAATACGGTTCAGAGCTTGATCAGGTTGCGTATTGGAACCATGAAGAGCACGACTAAGCACCACCAACAGGGCACGGCCAGCCTCACTGTCCGTGCCCTGTGTAATACTCAATCCCACGTTCCAGAGCGATAGCGCCAAGTACCTAGCTAGCTATCCGGCAACCCTCTTCCATTGAGCGGGGTGCCCTAGGGGAAGAACGGATTTGGCCGCACCAGCGGTCATATAAGTCAGTGGAGTGAAGCGACCACTTCCCTCCCAAACATGCAAGGAGGCATTATGTCTGCACCCGAAAACAGCCAGGGCAACCACCCAGCTGAGAAAGCCCCCCTCTCGAGAGATCTGCGCGAGCTCCGAGAACAACTCTGGGGACCGATCCCGCCACATGAGCGCAGGCTGTGGAGCAACGCTCTGTTGGATAACCCACCCACAGACTTGAACACCATTGGCAAGCAACAAAACATGCAGCTCTATGGTCGTGACGGCATTGTCATGAACAGGCTGTGGGTTGCTGTTGCCAGATACTGGGATGACCTGGGGCTCAGCGCCTATGAGTGGTTACTGCAGCGCAACACCTTGGTGGACATTGCTGAATACAAGAGAAATCTTGAACGTGACAGCGAGGCCACCACGGATCACTGGGGTGACTGCACCGAACAAGAACGCAGAGAATGGACCGCAGCCACGCTGCGGTTCCCTCCCATGTTCTTAGGTGCAACCATCATGGCTCTGCATGACAACCACGCCAGGAAGACCGGCATCACCAACAGCAAGACCTGGATCGAGTTAGCACTTGAGTTCAGAGCTGCCGGGTTCACCCCTGAAGAGTTTGTTGTTCTCAACACTCAGGTGAGGAAGTTCCACAAGCGGGGACAAGAGAACAGTCTCATCACCACAACCTGGGGCTTGAACAATGTTGAGTTCGTCCGGCTGGATGCCCAGCAGTGGACGAACTGGTTAGTGCGTTATCGGGCTGGTCAAGATCCTGTGGAGCTCACCAAGGAACTGCTAGACCCGCACTGGAGCTGACGCACAAAAACCTCGGAAGGGTGGTGGCGGGTTTTCTCGCCACTACCCTTACTACTTGGATTCTGAATTGAGCTTTCTTCTCACAATGAGAGCACTCACACCAGCCATAAGCATTGCTGTAGATAACCCGAAGAGGCCAATGAATACTGGGGCACCGGTCTGAGCAAGCGCAGAAGCACTAGGTGAAGAAGATCCAGACGCTGACGGTGAAGGCGAGAAGCTGCTACCAGAACAACCTCCAGCGGGCACCACATCAGTGGGCGCAACATCTGTGAAGCTCCAGTTGTGTGGAGAAGCTAACAACTGAGCCCTCGCCTCGACAGCAGCACAACCTGTGGCTTTGTTTGAGGATGCGCTGAGCACAAGATTGGGTTGCACAGCCTGAGCCGCCCAGCCAACCAACATACTGGAGTAATTCTGATCACTAAATGCCCAAGTCTGCCCCACTACTTTGTCGAGCATGCTAGTCATATCGGTGACTTGGCTCACATCCCATCCAGCAAGGGACTGATTGAAAACCTCAGCTCCGTTAAACATTTGGGCCATGTCAGTGACGTGAGAAGTATCCCATGGCATCGCCGCACCGCCGTTGTTGAAAGAGTAGGCAGAGCGAAAGGTGCCCCTCATTGCGGTGACGTTGTGAGTATTCCATCCGCTCAGATCTTGATCAAATATGTGGTTACTCAAAAACATTAAATTCAAATTTGTCACGCTACTTGGAAGAGTGGACGGCACGCTCGTTAAGCCAGAGCGGTTAGAGAGAGCACATTCAAAGCTTGTCGTTTGCATACTCCCCCAGCTCAGAACCTGGGTAAGGTTCCAAAAATTTTGAGGAAGACCACAATAACCAAAGTGGGTTAATTTAGTCGCTGTGACTACGGCCGAATAAGTACCAACAGTCGTGTACGTATGTGAATAAAGTGCATCAGCGACTGCCGTTCCATTTGGAACCGTCACCTGCGAACTACCGTCACCCCAGTCGATTGTGACTCCAACGAGATCTCCACCGAAGCCAAATTCTGCAACCTCGTTGGCACTCGTCGTTTCAAATCTGAGACCCATCGAAGTGGGTGGGTAGGCCTGTGCAGACTGGGCAGGAATGGCCAGAACAGACAAGCCCACTACAAATGCGAAAGTCAAAGC
>NZ_CAKZII010000002.1 GCF_936931525.1 uncultured Aurantimicrobium sp. | reverse complement strand
GGAACTGTCTGGATCAACTCTCACGGTGGCGTACACCCCATGATTCCTTTCGGCGGATCCAAGCAGTCCGGTTACGGTCTGGAATTCGGCGTGGAAGGCCTCAAGGCACTGGGTATTCCTCAGGTCATCAGCGGCTAGTTCCCCACACAAATTTCGGGGCGTCCTCAACAGCTAAGGGCGCCCTGATTTGCATTTAAGCTCTAGCCACCAACGGCAAGAGTGATGCGTTCAGCTGCGGCAATCAGCACGCCTGCAATATGTTCCTTGTCCACCTCGTGCGGTAAATACAGAACTGCCAATGCAGAGGGCTGATTACTTGCAGACATGAGGGGAACTGCAATGGAAGCAATGCCGGGGAGAACCTCGTCCTGGCTATATTCGAAACGCTTAGGCGGGTAGCCGACAGGGTTCAGCAGGGAACGAATCACATGGCCTGGTGCACCGAGATCAATGGAGTGCCTCGTCCCCGGTTTCTTTGCAACCGTGGTTTGAGCGTTCAGGGGCTCGGCACTGCGCAGCGTGACCGCAGATTCCCCGTCATAAGAAACCAAGAAAGCGGTCATTTCGAGTTCTTCTGCAAGAGCGGCCAAGACAGGTGCGGCCGCTTCTTGTAGATCTTTTGCGACGCCGCGAGCCAAGGAGGCAATCCGCATGCCTAACACCAGGCTGCCAGCAGCGTCTTTTGAGACAAATCCATGCTGTTCCAGTGTCTTGATGAGGCGATAAACCATGGAACGGTGGATGCCTAGTTCGTGAGCAAGAGCACTGACACTCAAGGGCGCATCGGCTTCGCCTATGAGCTCAAGTGCGCGCAAGCCACGTGAGAGTGTTTGTGAACCGCTCTCGGGCTCTTTCGCTGAAGGATTCATTGCTCTCTCTTGCTCTGCGTTCTCTACTCAACCTATTGCATGCGGCCCAGAGAGTTGATAGAGTTGTATCTATATTTAGAATGGTGTCTCAATTATAGAGAATAATTGAGATTTACTCAATGAGGAGCTCACACCGTGCACATTCACGAACGTGGTTACGTATCAGAAGATCCACGCATCAAGCCAGCCGCAGGTTACGGAATCAACCGCCCAACCGAGCTCCCCGACAAAATGGATGTGCTGGTCGTGGGTACAGGACCCGCAGCTGTTGCGGTCATTGCTCAGCTTTCTCGCTTCCCCAGCATCAATGTGCGCGCGATTGAACAGCGCGCCGGTCGACTCGAGCAGGGACAGGCCGACGGTATCCAGGCGCGCTCAGTCGAGACGTTCCAAGCCTTCGGGTTCGCTGGTGAAATTGTCGATGAGGCCTACCGCAACGTAGAAATGTGCTTCTGGAAGCCCAATCCCGACAAGCCCGAAGAAATTATCCGCACTGAGCGCGTCCCTGATGACGCGCACGGCATCAGCGAGTTCCCTCACATTTACGTCAACCAGTCACGCGTCCTGGACTACTTCTTGCGCGATGCCGAACGCGCGCCTGGCAAGGTAGTGCCTGACTATGGCATTGAATTCGTCAGCCTTGAAATCGACAACACCCAGGAATATCCTGTTGCCACCCGCGTTCGGTATACCGCTGGTCCTCGCACTGGCGAAGAGCGCACGGTCTACTCGAAGTACCTGGTTGGCGGAGACGGTGCACGAAGCAAGGTCCGCACAGCTTTGGGCCACAAACTCCATGGAGATGCCTCTATGCATGCGTGGGGCGTACTCGACGTCCTCGTCAATACAGACTTCCCCGACTTCCAGGTCAAGTGTTCAATTCAGTCCCACAGTGCTGGAAACATCATGCTTATCCCTCGCGAGGGTGGTTTCCTTTCACGGCTTTATGTTGACCTCGGCGATCTGGATGAAGAAAACCCCGGCGACATCCGCAACACAAGCCAACAAGAAATCATTGACACCGCAAATGCCATCCTTCACCCCTACAAGCTGGATGTGAAAGGCGTGACTTGGTGGTCTGTCTATGAGGTCGCCCACCGCGTAACAGACGGTTTTGATGACGTTCCAGAAGAGCTGAGAGGCGTCCAGCAGCCACGCGCATTCATCATGGGTGATGCGTGCCACACTCACTCAGCAAAAGCTGGTCAGGGCATGAACGTGTCCATCCAGGATGGATGGAACCTGTCATGGAAGCTTGCTGCCGTCTTAGAAGGTCGCGCACCAGCTACCTTGCTCGACACCTACGCGTCAGAGCGCAGGGTCATTGCACAAAATCTCATCGATTTTGATCACGAGTGGTCTTCTCTCATGGCACGCCCTGTTGATGAGTGGGAAGACCCTGCTGGTCTCGCCAAGTTCTATGAGTCCACCATTGAGTTCCCCATGGGATTCATGACTCAATACCCCGAGAACCAAATCACTGCAGGAATGGAACACCAAGATCTTGCAGCTGGATTCCCCGTAGGCAAGCGTTTCAAGTCCACTGAAGTTATCCGCAGAGCAGACAACAGATGGCGTCAACTGGGCCACCTTCATGAAGCTGATGGGCGCTGGCGCGTCTATGTCTTTGCCGATGAAGCAGCACCTGCACTCGAAGGCACCCCTACCGCCGACTTTGCCCAGTGGTGGAAGAACGATGCAGCGTCACCTATGAAGAAATACACCCCAGTTGGAGGCGATGAAGATGCCACCTTCGATACCAAGGTGATTTACCAGCAGGACTACACCGTGGTTGAACCAGGTGACGTTCCTTCAGCGTTCAAGCCCCTCTTGGCCCCCCTGGGAATCGAAGATATTAACAACATCTTCTCGGCTGGTCATGGCCGCGATATTTTCCGCGACCGCGAGATTAGCAAGGCTGGGGCCATCGTGGTGGTTCGCCCCGACCAATATGTTGCTGGAGTATTCCCCATCACTGCTCGTGAAGAACTCCAGCAGTTCTTTGCACAGCACATGTTGCCTGTGAGCTAGGTTCTTGATTCAAAACAAGCTTGTGGCTTCACTCCATTCGAG
>NZ_CAKZII010000001.1 GCF_936931525.1 uncultured Aurantimicrobium sp. | reverse complement strand
TAGTTGGCGTTTACGCCCAACTTTTGGGCGATCCTTTCACGCCAATCGATGTTGTAGAAAATGTAGTCCTGTTTGGAACAAAATGTCACGCATTTTCCCTGCGAGTGTCCTGAAAGTTTTTGGGAGTGTAGGCAAGCACTGCTGCCCCAACAACATCTGCGCCCCCTGCACGCAGTGCCCGGGCGCATTCCAGCAGGGTTGCACCGGTGGTGAGAACGTCATCGAGGAGGATGACGCGTTTGCCTTGTGCGCGTGGATGTGCTGCATAGACCCCACGCATATTGCTGAAACGTTCCATCCGGCCCAGTTGAGATTGGTCGGCACGGCGACGGTTGATCTTCAGCAATGTGGTGGGTTTCACACCTGCCGCTGTGGCCAGCAAGGCAATTGGAGAATAACCGCGTTGACGAAAACTTGCCCTGCTGGACGGCGGCAAGGCCCACGTGATCTCGAGTTCAGGCTCGTTTGCTCGTGCTTGGCGGTAACTGGCCTTCATTGCCTTCATGAAGGGCTGTGCTAATGCTTTTGCAACGGATGTCCTCCCCTGTTCCTTAAAGTGGTGCAGAACGCCACTGAGTGGCGTTGCGAGCTCCATGGCAAACCACAGAGGCAGCCGAGTCATACTTTCTGTGTCAAAGAGTTCTCGGTACTGCAGGTCAGCCACCAGTGATGCCCGGCAGTCGTGGCACAGGTTCCGATCAGGACGCCCGCAACCAGCGCAACTAATCGGTAACGCCAAAGCGAGAGCATCTGCGCAATGTTCTTTGAATTCAACGAAGGTCCACATGCCGAGAGTGTGGCATCGACTTCCCTTGGTTTCTCTAGAAATGAGAAGGTGGTGGAAAACCCCAGTGTCGTGAGCTATTGCTGAACAGACAGAACCTTCACACCGGTAACGGCGCTGAGCCATTGTGCACTGCTTCGTTGCGTCAACACATTGCCTTCAAAGGTCAAGATTCTGATCCCGGCAACTGTATTTGCACCCACGACTGACACGGGTGTTCCAGAAGTGATCTTGGCAAGGTCTGCCCCTTGGCCACCAATGACCTGGGTGCGAACGTTCCCGACGCCGTTAGCAGTGGAGACACTCACCACAGTTGTGGTGTCGACCCATGCCGCTGCAACCGGAGTTCCTGCGGCTAATGACAGCACGAGAGGGATTCCCAATTGCTCTGGGACTGATTTTTCACCGCGAACTAAGGCACTCACAAGGAGTTCATAAGCGCCATTTGTTTCAATCAATGCCAGCACACGAGACCCATCACGTGAGAGGGAGAGTGACTGAATGGAGTCTGCACTGGACCAAGGAACTTCTAGTTGAAGTTGTTTGCCATCTGTTGAGATCACTAGAAGTTTGTCTGGCTGACTTGCCGGGACTGACCACAAGTAGCCAAAGGTATCCAGTGCAGGGGCAATCAGCCCAGGACGAGTGTCGACAAGCTGGGCGTTGCCGTTTCGGATGAAAGCAACGCCTTCAGCGGTCAGCACGGCTGCCTGAGTGTTCCCATTTGAGGTAGTAATTGCAGAAGGTTGTTCCGACAAGATGGCAGGGGCTAATTGTGTGGCCGTTTCCACGGCTGAGCCTGTCCAGTACCCGAATGTTTTGTCTGTCAACACCAAAGGCCTGGAATCTACTGGCTTAGGAATCACTGAATCGATAGAACTCGAGATGGCGTTATTTAAGGTGGCACCATCGACCAACATATTGACCGTGTTGATGTTCTCCACTGACTGCAAGCTGGCAGCGAGCTGCTGTTTCATCTGACGGATGACGGTGGGGTCAGCAGAGAGCGCAGCTGAATTGAGGTCAACTGTTGCAGTTCCGCGCGTCACGGGGACCGTGTCTGCCACAAGAGCTGTGCCGGCAGGGAATGCCGTGTGAGCAGCGCCATTGGCTGCCAGCCATCCTGATGGCCCAGCCAATAGCGCCTTGGTAATACGAGTACTGGCGGATGCCCCGGCAGGGAAGAATCTCACGTCTGGAACCAAGAGCGAATTCGTTGAATCAAAGAAGTAGAGCGGATGTGCCTGATACACCTGGTCAAAAGTGAACCTGTCCATCACCACGCCATCGGGAGCAGAGCTAATGCGCCATTGACCATCGATTTGCTGGAACGAATAATCATTCGTCACCGACAACGTCGGTGACACATCCGAGTAGTTTCCTTGAGCATCAACCAGCGCAGTGAGCGTGTAGGTAACTTGCCCAAGTTGGTCATCAGTCTGGAAAACCGTTCGAAGCCCGGCATCGACATTCACTGAGGAGGTTGCATCCCATTGGGTTGCGAATTCAGGAGTCAGGAACTGCCGGGCAATGGCGTAGTCACTGACAGGTGAGGAGGAAGCCTCGACAAACCCACGCAGAATCTGCTCAATTGTGCCGTTTTCAACCGGACCCGACGGCAAGAACTCAATGGTGTCATCCTCGACGGGAACAACCGCAGAGCCTTGGTTGACACTTCCCGCTCGAGGAATGCCCGAACAAGCCGACAGCACAAACACCGCCACGACGGCAATTGCCAGGGCGGTCACTTTGGATAGCTTCGGTGCCATCACGCCTCCCCGCCTGAATCCCCAGTGGGGTCAAGTGGCAATGGAGAAGAAGCAATAGGAACATCAAGTTCACGGGGCAACGTGAGACGGAACAACGCACCTTCTCCGGGCGCAGCCCACACATCGAGCTGACCGTTGTGAACGCGGGCGTCTTCTAACGAAATGGCCAGACCCAGACCCGTTCCTCCCAATGTTCGCTGGCGGGATGGATCGGCACGCCAGAAGCGACTGAAGACTTGCTCGAGCTGATCGGCATCCATACCCACGCCATGGTCACGGACGCTAATGGCCACAGCAGTGGCGTTGGAGTCCACGGCAACATCAATGGCCTTCTGCTCACCATGCTCAATAGCGTTACCAATGAGGTTCATCAAGATTCGGCGAACGCGACGCGGATCAATATCTGCATCAAAGTGACCACCAGGGGCGGTGAGCGACAGATCGCAACCATGCTGCTCCGCCAAGGTGGTCATGGTGCCCACCACATCCTGAACGAGTCCGGCAACATTGGTGGGCTCAGGCTCGAGGTTCACGCTTCCTGCGTCATAACGGCTGATCTCGAGCAAGTCTCCTAGGAGTTTCTCAAAGCGGAGCACCTGAGCATTCAAGAGTTCGGTGCTGCGCCGGGTCTTGGAGTCAAAACTCTCTCGTTCTTGGAAGAGAACATCACCTGCGAGCTTGATGGTGGTCAGCGGTGTGCGGAGCTCATGAGAGACGTCGGAGACGAAACGCTGTTGCATGACAGAAAGGTCTGCCAGTTCTGTGAGCTGGCGCTGCATGCTGCCTGCCATGTCGTTGAATGACCTGGCAAGTGTGGCCACGACGTCTTCGCCCTTTTCAGGGATGCGCACGGCCAAGTCACCGGCAGCAAGCTTCTGAGATGTTTCTGCCGCATTCTTCAGAGGCGAGACAACCATGCGGGAGACGAACCAGGCCACTCCCCCGACCAGAATCAACAGGCCCAGACCTGAGAACCACAACACCTGTTGAATAAACAGCAAGGTTTGTTCAGACTGCTCAAAGTCATAGCCAATGAAGAGTTCGTAGGTGCCAGCTCCTGGGATATCCAGTTGAGAGCCCACGACTACTCCGGGCACAACTGTTCCATTAATGGGAAGCTCAACAGACTGCCAGAACTGTTGGTCTGGGGTGGTCATCACCTGATCTTTGAGCTCAGTGGTGATCACACCACCGGTGAGTTCTGTGCTGGAAAAGTTCTGAGGCGCCAGAGCATTGGGTTCCTGGTTAGGAACGCGATAGACGGCAACCAAGCCACTCGAGGATGCATCACGGATAGCTGTGCGGGCCGCATTCATCACCGACTGCATCGATGCTTGGTC